>WIAF01000002.1:0-300000 GCA_014055465.1 Nitrospira sp. CR1.1 | reverse complement strand
TTCCGGCCCTTCCAGAAGGCAAGGTAAGGGCGCCATCCGGCCAGGTCAAGCCAGGCGTGGAGTTCATAGCCTCGCCCACGGGTAGCTTCAACGCCGGCGTCCGTTTGGTTGTAGCTCGTGAGATAGGTGAAGCGGACTCCGAGCTGATTCCACCAGGGGAGGGATGGGAAATAGCGGGAGGGTTCCATGACCAACTCAGGGCCGGCGGCGACAACGAGGTTGTCGCCTGCCTGGAACGACCGGTCGAGTTTGAACAACGCTTGCCCGTTGCGCACCCAGTGGGTTTGTCCGTTGAGATGCAGGGGGCCAAACTTCAGTTGTCCGGCATACCCGACGTCGAAACGGTTGGTCGCGGAGCCTCGAAAGGCCTGTTCCCAGTTGATAAACAGGTCTTGCCGATAGAACTCGGAATCCACTAGCATTTGAGCCCCTTGCTCGATGGGGCGCAAGAAACGGTTGCCGTTGTCGAACACCGCGTCGTGGAAGTCCCGATGAGGGGTGCGAAGCGTGCCGGCGACAGCCGTAATCTGCTCGACCGGTTGATAGGTCAGGCGGACGATGGGCCGGATCTGGGAGAGCTCCGTGTCATGGCCGAACGGCATGTTCGCGAAGAGGCCCAACTCGGCTTCCAGACCGGGAAGCAGCTGCCGGTAGAGGGTTGCGTTGACGAGGTTGCCGATCAACGTCGTGTCGCGCCCCAATCCGTTGGTAAAGGTATTGTCTTCCAGGCCCTGCTTCTCCAGATTGAGCAGGAAAGTTGTCGTGGAGAAGCGCATATCGAGGAGATGGGAGACATCGGACGTGCCGAGCTCTTCCGCTACAAGCGGGCTGTAGAATGCCGACAGGACCAGAGCGAGGAGCAGGGCTACTCGGGTCGAACCGTGGCCGAAAGAATTGGCAAGCAAATGCTTCACGCGTGGGGGCTGATGATATGAACTCGGCAGGCGTGGCGTCAATCACTTTACCCGAGATGGAGTGGCTTCCACGGGGATGCGGCATTCTCGTCATGAATTGACGAAAAACCCCTTTGAGCAATATGAGCAAGGACGTGAGAAGTGGCTTGTCGGTTCAGAGTTGGGCCTCGGCGTCCTTGCTATTGATCGCTGTTGCTTTTCTGAGCAAGGGCCTTGGCTTTTTTCGTGAACTGCTCATCGCCAAATACTTCGGCGTCAGTGGTGAGGTGGATGCCTTTATCGTCGCTCTTACCGTGGCACTCCTTGCGGGCAGCGGAATAGGGGTTGCTCTGTCGACCATGCTGATTCCCGTTGTGCACACCCTTCACGCAAAGGAGGGCGAGGAACGCGCCGCGAGGTTTGTGGGGAAGATAATAGTTGCCACACTTGTCATATCGGCATTCGCGATGGTTCCGCTCATTGTCGCTCCCGAATCAATCATCCGCATGCTTGCTCCCTCCCTGTCCCGGCGGGTGGTGAGTCTGGCGACAAGCTTTGTTCCATGGCTAGCCCTCTATGCGCTATTGCTCAATCTGGTGTTCGTCTTGTCTGCGGCGTTCAACACGCACGGCCACTTTTCAATTCCTGCATTCAGCGATCTTGGCTTTAACGTGGTGGCCATTACCATATTACTGATGTTTGCCAGCGTATTAGGTGTTGGCGCTCTCGTGGCTGGCAGCATTCTCGGTCTGGCAGTCTGCGGGGGGATCCTGTTCGTTCTACTTTGGCGACATCATTTGGCCAGGTTTGGCAGACAGCAATCGGAGGAAGCGATATGGCCTTTCCTCTATCTGTGCATGCCAATACTCTTGTTGGAGTTTTCGTGTCAGGTTCTTGCCACAGTAGAGAATTATTTTGCCTCCGGGCTGGCAGAAGGTAGCATTGCGGCCCTCAATTATGCGCGCCGGGTGAACATTGTACTGGTTGCACTGGTCGCCTTAAACGTATCGCGCGGGGTATTCCCAACCTTTTCGGCACTTTGGCGCGAGGGAAAGCGGCAGGAGGCAGGGGAGATTCTGACGCGAATTAGTAACACGGTCATCATCCTCTTTATCCCGACTGCAGTCTGCTGTGTGGCATTGCGCGATCAAATCTTAGCTCTGCTCTACATGCGAGGGGCATTTGATCACCATGGGCTGGAGATGACGGAAGCGGTGTTTATATTCTATTGTGGAGGACTTGTCGCTGCGGTCCTTGAGCCGGTGTTCATCAAGGCGTGTTACGCCTTTCGAGATACTTGGACCCCGCTTGTCTCGATGGCTCTCAGTGCCGTATTGGCGACTATCGGCTCCTATCTGCTCATTCCCGTTTATGGGCTCATCGGGATTGCGTTCGTGGTAAACCTTGCGGTTGCGTTCCGTGCCTTCATCATGGCCTTCGTGTTGAGCAGGGCACTAGAATATTTTGATCTCAGAAAGTTAGGCGCATGCAGTGCAGGTGCATTGATATGTGCAGGTTTGGCCTATGCGGCCAGCATCGGTATTCCTCGTGACACTCCGTTTGGGCTGTTGGCGTGGAGTCTGGTGTTTGCCGTAACCTATCTGTTGGGCGGTTGGTTTTTCTTGGAAGGATCAATCCGACCGCTAGTGTGGAGGTTCGCGAGATTCGGAACCGAGATGCGGAGTCGTTGATTCTTTCGGGCTGGGCTGTTGTTGCTCATCCGAGATTCGTGTGCAGGCAGGCGGGACAATGAACGTGGCTGTCAATAATACGTGGTGGATCTGCATGTTGCTCGCAATCCCTATCGTTCTGATGGCGGGGTGGGCCAGAATTGAGCAAGGCAGCTGGTTTGCGCCGGGAGCCTTTTTTTCTCTCCTCTGGGTGATGTACGCGGTAGGTCCCTTAATGTTAGCCCCGGATCTAGAGGTGTGGCCTGGGGCACTTGTCATGATCTGGACAATCACGTTGATGGTGTATGTGGGGACTGTGACGGGATTAGGTCAGTTCGGACAGGCCAGTCATCAAGTGAACATGACGAGCCGAAACACCTGGCCCGCCAGGGACAGGTCTAACAACGCGGCCGTTTCTCTCGGGCATGCCACCATGTTTTGTGGGATTCTTGGCTGCATAGCGGTGGTCGCGCTTGTTCAGTCCGGGGGCTACAGTATTGGAGATCTGTTGTCGACGGATGCAATTGCCGCGATGGCTCAATTTTTCTCGACGGCTCGGTATGCCGAGGAATATCGTCCTCCGGCAATTGTGCAGGTATTCTTGGTGTTTATGTATGCCAGCGCGCTGTTGGGCGGGTCTTGGTTTGCTTGTTCAACCGGGACCTATTCACGCGTGTTCGCGTTGTTCCCTTTTGTCCCAGCAATGCTGGTTACGGTCGTGCAGACAACACGGGCCCCACTGTTGTTTCAGATCGTGTTTTGGCTTTCGGCTTATTGGGGAATGAAAATATTTCAAGATGGCCCAGGAAGACCGTTCTTTACGCGAAAAAGCATTGTTTTTGTCCCGTTCGCCGGGTGCGTGCTTCTTCTGGGTTTTTCAATGGTTCTACTTGTACGGTACGGCCTCACGTTGGATTCGCTCATTCCAGTCATAGGACCTCGTTTTATTAGAGGGGATGTGGTTGGATATCTTGTTGCGTTTGGTGAATGGCTTAGGTCGGGAAGGCATCTCGATCTCGCTCCCTCGTTTGGTGCCATCACGTTCGGAGGAATCTTCGAGATTCTTGGTATCAAAAAACGAGTGTTGGGGATTCATGAAGATGTCACCGACCTAGATCTCGGAGAATTTTCGACTGATACAAACATCTATACCGTTTTCAGAGGGCTTATTGAGGATTTCACCCTCCCAGGCACCCTCGCAATCCTCTTCTGTATCGGCTTTGTTGGTGGAACCGGGTACAGAATGGTGGCACGGCGAGCTGTCGCCGGACTTCCTCTCCTGATCTCGTTTTACTGGTTTGCTTTGTGGAGTCCTATCGCCGCAGTCACGACCTATAACACGCTGATCGTCGCATTCTTCATGTTTGCCATATACGTGGTGTTTTGGGTGAGGCCGCCTCATACGCCAAGGTCACAGTAAATGAATGGCCGCGACGGACTGCACCGGGGTGCCCATCCTCATTTGCCGATGGTGGTCATTGGTGTCACCTATAGAAGTAATTCTGACGCGCTCCGTCTGGCGCGACAGATCAGTCGAGAGAAGGTAGCGGAACGGCCAGTTCTAGTCCTCGTCGACAATAGCGAAGTATCTGATCTCGCGGCGGCGCTTTCTGATCTGGATCCTTGGGAGGCGGGCATCAGTATCCATATCCCAGGACGCAATCTCGGCTATTTCGGTGGGGCGGCTTCGGCGCTGGAAGAATTTGTGCTGACTCATGAATGGCCCGAGTGGGTCATCGTGTGTAATGTGGATTTAATTTTGGAAGGCAAGAAGTTTTTCGTGCGGCTGATGCAGTACGGAGAAAGTCATGCTCACACCGTGATCGCACCGGCCATTATTTCAGGCGTGTCAGGCAGAGACCAAAATCCATTCATGTTGGCACGTCCGACTCGTCTTCGGATGCGTTTTTATAAGGCCATTTTCCAGTGGTACCCTGTGCTGTGGCTCTACTCCGCAATGCATCTGATGAAAGAGCGGTTGCGGGGGGTATGGAGGCTCTTAGGAACCGATACCATGGTGTCCCGTTCCTATGTTGAACCATTGCCCATTTATGCAGGCCATGGTGCGTTTTTGGCGTTCCGAAAAAGCTATTTTGAGTCGGGCGGTACGCTGCATCATGGTTCATTCTTGTTCGGGGAAGAGGTGTTCGTAGCCGAGACCGCCCGGCGTGCCGGCTCAAGCGTTGCCTATGACCCGCGACTGCGTGTTCGTCATGAAGAACATAAAACAATAGGGATGTGGCCTACGAGATTGATGGCGGCCCGCATGAAAGAAGCGGCCACGTATTGCGCAGACACATTCTTCTAAGCCATAACGCGCATTCGAACTGAGTCACTCCTTCTCGCTATGAGCACTGATTGCGGGACAGCAAAGCCTTCGCAGACGACACAGGCCCACAACTATCCTATCGTCTCAATTATCATTCCCTGCCGGAACGAACAGGCTTTCATCGGCGGCTGTCTCGATTCTATCCTTGAAAATGATTTTCCCAAGGAGCAGTTGGAGATTCTGGTGGTGGACGGCATGAGCGAGGATGGCACCAGGGAACTCCTTAATGCCTACTCCCGTGAGTATGCCTTTCTTTTCGTGCTGGATAATCCCAAACGCGTAACTCCCGCGGCGTTGAACATGGGGATCCAGCACACGCGTGGCCCCATCGTCATGCGAATGGACGCCCATGCCCGATATGACAAACACTATATTTCCCGTTGCGTGGATGCGTTGGGGAAGTACAAAGTGGATAATGTCGGGGGGATCTGGAAGACCCTGCCTCGCACGGAGACGCTGGCGGGATGGTGCATTGTCAAAGCCTTGTCTCATCCGTTCGGGGTCGGGAACTCGCATTTTCGTCTGATCCATGGCGGAGAGCCCAAGTTCGTCGATACGGTTCCGTTCTTTTGTGTGAGGCGATGGGTGTTTCAGGAACTCGGCGAATTTAATGAACGTCTGGTCCGGGGCGAAGACATGGAATTCAGCCTTCGGCTGAATCAGCCGGGCGTATTCAATGAGCGGTTGACGCGAGGACAGGATATGGAATTCAGTCTTCGCCTGCGGAAGGCTGGAGGCCGTACCCTCCTCGTGCCCGATATCGTCAGCTACTATTTTGCTCGATCGGACCTCAAGTCCTTCTGGTGCCACAATTGGATCAACGGCGTATGGGCCGTCATGCCTTTTGCCTATAGCCGGGTGATTCCGGTGAGCCTGCGCCATCTCGTTCCGCTGTTTTTTGTCGGCAGCCTGTCGGTGACCATGGCCTTAACGGCGTGGTGGCCAGCATTCGGGTGGATCTTCATAGGCATTTTCGGCGCCTATGTATTCGCGAATCTTCTGGCATCACTCCATGCCGCCTGGGAGGCGAGGAACCCGAAGTATGTGCTGATGATGCCGGTTATTTTTGCCATGCTGCATGTGGGATACGGGTTGGGCTCTCTATGGGGAGTAGCACGACTTTTGAGTGCCAAGGAATTTTGGAGGAAGGTATTAAGGGGGGACCCGGAGCACACAGCCCCTGTGGCCTAGAAATGGCTCCACAAGGTGCAACCCATGTTCCAGGACGAAGCCCTTATCTGTCTTGCCGATCGGTTTGCTTTTGGAGAACTGTAACGACCTGTCCTACACAAAACGGCAACGTTTTCTGGACAATGAAATATAAAGGCTGCAAGTAAGTAGACAGAAACCGGCCGATTGGCGGTATTAAAGCACCATACGTTCGGCAGTGTTGGGTGGTTTCTAGGCCTACTCCGAATAAAGAGGCAATTCGCTTTTTTGACAAGGCCTTGTATTCTGGGTGCCGTAAGCTATATCGCCAGTCAATCAGCATCACGTAGCCAGATGGCTTTACCACTCGGAGCATTTCCTGGGCAATTCTTCGAGAAGAGGCGTCATCGGCCAGCTGGATAAACATCGTCGACTCCATAACTATGTCAAAGGAATCAGAGTCATAGTTCATTCTTGATGCATCGCCCCAGGTGAGATTGAGGTTGGGAAAACGTTTTTTCCCTTCGTGCACTCTTTCTTGGATAATATCAATTCCGAACAAACAGTCTGGTGCGAATCCAAAAGCCAGAAATTGCAGCAAGCTTCCTCCAGTACCACATCCGACATCCAAAACTTTCCAGCTCCTGTTAATGGGTAGCGCCCGGAGTGCTTTGACGACCGACTGTTGAATTGCCAGTATTTGAAACAGTACTCCTGGATTGGTAAGAATATCGTTTCTATCCTTTCCCTTCCGAGAGTGATACTCATTGTACCAGTCAGAGGTTTGTTGCTCGGTGGCTTCTTTCATCTGTATGAAATTTTGGGCCTGTTGCGAGTTACTGTTTGAACGAGAAGACTTGGTTGTTGGTGCAATGTACTCAATTTCGTATAATCGCAGCAAATGTGGCCTTTCCCACTAATTCTGAGAGGAGTGGAATACCGTGCATGCCATCGGCAAGACCCTTGTCTTGGCGCAAGCAAGGGGCCGATTCCGATCCCCGAAACTTCCAATCCAAGACGTTGGGATCGGAAACGATCTTGCTGAGTCTTGCGGTGATCAGCCAGGAGTCTGGAAAGTTTGACGAAGGCACCGTTGTTATGGAAGACATCTTTGAAGCAGTAAGGTCTCAGCAGCCTAATGACCAATAAGATACTGTTCGTAGTAGGATTAGGGTACATTGTCCAATCGAGGCAGCGGCATTAGCACAACGGTGGGTTACAGCGCCTTTTTTCTTAGGATGAAACGACTGTTTGATTTCGTGTGCGCCGCTGCGGGGCTGGCCCTCCTCGGTCCACTGTTCACTATGATCGCGCTCATGATTGCGCTGTACGACGGTGGGTCGCCGTTCTTTCGAGGATGGCGTGTTGGGTTCGCCGGCAAGCCCTTTCGCATTCTCAAATTTCGAACCATGCAGCCGGATGCGGAACGGCTTGGGGTGAGTTCCACCGCCAATGACGATCCTCGAGTGACGAGGATTGGGACGGTGCTGAGACGGTATAAATTGGATGAACTCCCACAGCTTTGGAACGTGCTCTGTGGCGAGATGAGTCTGGTTGGGCCGCGACCAGAAGTACAGCGGTTTGTGGATCTCTATACTGAGGAAGAGAAAGCCATTCTCACGGTGAGGCCCGGTCTCACCGACTGGGCCAGTTTATGGAACATCGATGAAGGCGCCGTTCTTGAGGGGAGCGCTGACCCGGATCGGGCCTATTGCGAACTCATCAGACCGAAAAAGATTCGGCTCCAGCTGGCCTATGTGCGCCGGGCCGGCTTCTGGACCGATCTCGGAATTCTGTTTCAGACCATTGGTGCGGTTCTGTTCCGTGTGAAATTCCGCGAGCCACAGGTTGTGGAGCTGGGAGCATGAATCTTCAGACGAAGGGCGGTGGGACGTTGTTGCGTGATCAATTAATGTCGCTCTTTCGCGGGATGCAGCGAATCCGTCTGGCCGAGGAGCGCATCGGGGAACTCGTGGCGAGCCGGGAGGTGCGGACCCCCTGTCATCTCTCAATCGGGCAGGAGGCGATTCCGGCCGGTGTCTGCGCTGCGCTCAACGAGGACGATACGGTCTGGGGCGGCCATCGCTCGCACGGCCACTACCTGGCGAAGGGCGGGGATCTGCGCGCCATGATGGCGGAGATTCTTGGGAAAGCGACCGGTTGTGCTCGCGGGCGTGGAGGCTCCATGCATCTCGTGGCTCCGGCGCAGGGTATTTTCGGGACGGTTCCACTGGTGGCTGCCACGATTCCTATGGCCGTGGGTGCTGCCCTCTCGGCCAAGTTGCGAAGGTCCGATCAGGTCGCCGTGGCGTTTTTCGGGGATGGTGCAACCGACGAGGGGCACTTCCACGAATCGCTGAATCTGGCGGCCTTGTACCGTCTCCCGGTTTTGTTTGTCTGCGAGAATAATTTCTACTCCACGCATCTGACGCTGAAAGAGCGACGGGTCAAGGACAATATCGTCGAGAGTGCGGCCCTCCATGGACTGCCTGGTGTGGTGGTGGATGGGAACGATGTGACCGCTGTATATCAGGCGGCGCATCAGGCCGTGCATCAAGCGCGGATCGGCGAGGGCCCCACTCTGTTGGAATGTCGCACTTATCGATGGCGCGGACATGTCGGTCCCGCGGCCGATCTCGAGGTCGGCGAGGATCGGCGGCGCGAACTCGATGAGTGGCAGCCTCGCGATCCGATCGCCCGGTGCCGTGGCCTCCTGCATGCGCTCGGCCTGTCGCCCGAAGTGCTTGATCGGCTTGAGGCTGACGTACAGGAGGAAATCGACGAGGCCGTAACATTCGCCCGCCAATCGCCGGCTCCCGATGAGAGCGACGTGCTGCAGCACGTCTATGTGCGGGGAGGGGGCTAGGCGTATGCGCACACTCAGTTATGCGCAGGCGATCCGTGAGGCCCATGCGCAACTCCTTGCAGCGGATCCGCGGGTGTTTTTGATCGGGCAGGGCGTTTGGAATCCCTGGTATGCGGGAACCAGCCTGCAGGATCTAGATAAGGAGTTCGGCAAAGACCGCGTGATCGATTCTCCGGTGTCGGAGAATGCCACCACCGGCGCCGCGATTGGCGCCGCCATCACCGGGATGCGCCCCATTGTGTTCCATCCGCGCATGGATTTTATGTTACTGGCCGTGGATCCCATCATGAACCAGGCAGCTAATTGGTCGTACCTCTTTGCCGGCCAGGTGTCTGTGCCGGTGGTGATACGCGCGGTCATCAATCGAGGCGGCGAGCAAGGCGCACAACATTCCCAAGCCCTGCAGGCGCTGTTTGCACATGTGCCGGGGCTGAAAGTCGTCATGCCCGCAACCCCCTATGACGCGAAGGGGCTGCTCGTGGCCGCCGTACGAGACGGAAATCCTGTACTCTATATCGACGACCGCTGGCTCTATGATCTGCAGGGAGATGTGCCTGAAGGCCTCTATGAGGTACCGATCGGGTCGGCAGCCCTTCGGCGGACCGGGAGAGATGTGACGCTCGTGGCCACGTCCTACATGGCGGCTGAAGCGGTCAAGGCGGCTGCAACGCTGGCTCAGCGAGGCATCGATGTGGAGTTGATCGATCTGCGTTCGATCAAACCCTGGGATCGCAATCTCGTGTATTCTTCGGTGGGGAAAACCGGCCGATTGGTCATTGCCGATGCGGCCTGGCTGAGCGGCGGCATTGCGGCAGAAATTGCCGCCTCGGTGGCAGGGGAGATGTTTCACGCTTTGAAGGCGCCGATCAGCCGCGTCTGTTTACCGGATGTGCCGGCGCCGACCTCTGCCGTGCTTGAACAAGCGTACTATGTCGGCGCGGAGGACGTGGTGTCCGCAGTGGAGAAAGTGCTTGTGTCGAGTACCCGATCCTAAGTATGGCCTATCACGTTCCCTTCATCGACCCGCGCAGTCACTACGCGAAACTCAAGTCTGAGATCGATCGGGCGATCATCGACTGCCTGGCCAACGGCGATCTCGTCAATCGGCACCAGCTCAAGGATTTTGAGCAGCACCTGGCCGAGTTCGTCGGTGTGAAGTACGCCGTCGGGGTCAACAGCGGCTATCACGCACTGTTGTTCGCGCTGCTCGGTGCAGGAGTCGGACCGGGACATGAAGTCATTACGGTGGCCCACACGTTCGTCGCAACGGTTTCTGCCATCGTCCATTGCGGGGCGCGTCCGGTACTGATCGATGTGGGCCCTGACTTCAATATGGATGTCGATCTGATTGAGCGTGCCGTCACGGCGAAGACAAAAGCGCTGCTCCCTGTACATCTCAATGGGCGAGTCTGTGAGATGGACCGTATTCTGGAATTGGCCGACAAGCATGGATTGGCCGTCATTGAAGATGCGGCCCAGGCGCTTGGGGCCACCTTCGACGGCAAATGCGCCGGGAGTCAGGGACGCGCCGGCTGCTTCAGTTTTTATCCCTTCAAGGTGCTCGGCGGGTTCGGCGACGGCGGGGCCATTACAACGAACGATCCCGAGCTCGCCCGCATGGCGACCCTCCTCCGCTATAACGGGGAGGACCGCGCGACCGGCGAATATCACTACCATGGGCAGACGGCCTTGTTGGACAATGTCCAGGCGGCGGTGCTGGATGTGAAGCTGCGCCATCTTCCGGAATGGATCGCGCACCGGCGGCGGATTGCCTCTGCCTACCATCGGGGGTTGTCCGGAATCACACAACTGCGAATTCCTCAGTTCGACGAGGCGCGGCGCAAGGACATCTTTCAGAACTATGTGATTCGCACCAGGGCCCGCGATCAACTGCGCGTGTTTCTGAAAGAACAAGGAATCGAGACGCTGGTCCATTGGCCGAAGCCGATGTGGGAACACCGGGGGCTGGCGCTCACGGCGCCGGATGTGCCGGAAACCGAGGCCATGTGCCTGGAAGTTCTGTCGCTTCCAATGAGCGCGGAAACGACGGAGGCGCAGGTCGACATCATCGTCGCCGCGCTTCGGACATTTTTCTCAACGCAGCCGTGACCCTCCCCGATTACAGTCCGGTGACGGAAAAGGCGGGTGATTGGGTAACGCCTGAGGCGTTGTCCATGGTGTATACCCGCTATCGCTTCGCGGCCGACTTCTGCCGAGGCCGCCGGGTGCTGGACGTCGCGTGCGGCCCTGGCGTCGGGCTCGGCTACCTGGGACGGCATGCCGAGGCGATCATCGGTGGGGATCTGACGGACCCCTTGCTCCGTCAAGCTTGGAAGCATCTGCAGGGCACGATTCCTTTGGTGCAACTCCAGGCCGAAGCCTTGCCGCTGCGGGCTGCATCGTGCGACGTGATTGTCTGTTACGAGGCCCTCTATTTTTTTGAGGACGCCGGGAAATTTTTCACGGAGTGCCGGAGGGTGTTGACTGCTCAGGGACTTCTGTTGCTTTGCACGGTCAATCCGGAATGGTCGGAATTCAATCCGAATGCTCGCAGTTGCCGCTACTATTCCGCCCGTGAACTCTCGGCCTTGCTGCGGGAGGCCGGGTTTCAGCCGGACATCTTCTGCGCCTTTCCCGTTGCGCCGGCTTCGATTCCTGCGGTCTTCCTGTCGTGGATCAAACGCGTCGCTGTCCGGCTGCGCCTGATCCCTTCGAGCATGTCGGGGAAGCGGTTGCTCAAGCGGCTGTTTCTCGGGAAACTGGCCCGCTTCCCAGAAGCCGTCGATGACAGCATGGCCCCCTACGACCAACCTGTACGGATGTCGCTGGAGTACCCGGTTACCGGGCACAAGATACTGCTTGCTCTTGGGCGACTCGCCTGAATCCATTGTCGTATGAATGAGCTCGCGGGTTTTCCCCGGTTGTCCTTCGTTTTTCCGGGGCTGGATTCATCTATCGGGGACAAGGTATCCTTCCGGTCTGAAGCGGCGGAACGTGAAGCCGCAGGAGTCGGCTCAACTGGGATAGGTCATGGCGTGTCCGTTCACCACATCAGTTACCCTTGGCCAACCATGTCCACTGCTGTTGGTCGTCCACGTAGGGCTAGCTGTACGCAGGCAGGATTGATGGGCCGCCATGCTGCTGAGTGGGAGACCGGCTGTTCGCGACGGATTCGCACCACCATGACTCCTTGTTTTGCCCGGCCTGTCTTGTGAGCCCATCTCGCGTCTCATTTGGTCTTGCCCTCGGGTTGCTCCTGTGGATGGTCTGGAGCGGGCCGGCCTTCGCGTCCAGCAACCTCCCGCTGCACCACTGGGGATATGACGCCATTGAGCGCCTCATTGCTCTGGGAGTAATCGACCGGGCCTTGGTGGGCGCGAAGCCGTTCACCCGCATGCAAGCAGCGCAGTATGTGGCGCGGGCGATCGAACGGGTTCGCGCCGACGAGGTCGAGCTCGACGGTCGCGAGGCCATTGCCGAGCCGCTTTTGGAACGATTGCTGGCGGAGTTTCGTCCGGAGCTCATTCGCCTCGGCACCATCCGCGCACGTCCTGACGACAAAACCGGTTCGCTACGGTTCGGGGCCCGGGTCACTTCTGAGGTCGATGCCTCGTCTATCGGCGGCGGACAGACAATCCGGTTTCGTGAAAACCGCGGCGGGGAATATTTCGTCAACGGAGTCCAAAATCAAACCGATGTGCGCGCCTGGGCGGAGTTGAACGAATGGGCCGCCGTGATGGTCCAACCGAAATTCATCAGCAATCGTCATCTTCTGGGATTGGGGCCTACCAATAACAGCGACAATTTTTACCTGCGGGAATTCAGCCTGAAGTTGAGCTATGCCAACATCGCGTTGGAGGCGGGGCGAGGGACGCAATGGTGGGGGCCCGGCTACCATGGTTCCCTGTTGCTGACCGATCACGCGTTTCCGATGGATATGATCAAATTGGGCACGGAGCGACCGTTTCAATTGCCGGGATTTCTGAGCGGCCTGGGCGATTGGAAGGTCAATGCCTTTCTGGCTCAGCTGGAACGCAATCGCGATTTTTCGCGCGCCAGGGTCTTCGGATTACGCATCAGTTACCTGCCGGTCTCCTGGTTGGAGTTCGGACTCACGCGCCTGACACAGTTCGGCGGGCGCGGGCGCGATCAGTCTTTTCCGGAAACGATCGTCGATACCTACATCCACCCGGCGAACCAGGGATCCGACAAGGAGGTGAACGAACAAGGGATGGCCGATTTCCGGCTCAGGTTGCCATCGGTTCCGTACCTGATTCCCTTTCCTGCCGGTCTTCAACTGTATGGGGAGATCGGGACGGAGGACAAGTGGTCGCAACTGCCGATCCCGAGCCGGGCCGCGTTTTTAGGCGGCATCTATATCCCACAGGTGTTTCAGGGCGATACCATGGACCTGCGCATCGAATACGCCGATACGGACTACGGACGACGGCGGCATCCCGAACTGGGAGGTGTGTGGTACAACAACGGGACTTACACCAGCGGCATGCGCTACCGAGGATTTCCATTGGGTCACCATATGGGAACCGACGGGATCGACGTGTTTGTGCGCAGCACCCGATATCTGACCGACACCGTGCAGTTGGGCGCGAACTTCAATATTCAGGAGCGGGACCGGGGCCAGCCGGTTCATGAAAAGAAGCGGGAAGCTGCCGTCGATCTGACCTGGTGGTATTCCAAAGACGTCCAGGTCATGGGTGGATACACCTTTCAGCGGCTGACGAACCCCGGCCAGGTGTCGGCCATTACGCCCTTTATGGAAACTTTTTCCGCCGGAGTGACGGCGAAGAATCATTTGCTGTGGACGGCCGTGGCCGTTCAGTTTTAGCAGGATGCGGAAAAAGTCCACCAATCAGTGTGTGCGTCACCTGTGAGGCGTACTTCATTCGGGAACGGGAGTTACTGCCCCGGCCGGAGATGCGCAGTGCTTGAGGAGGCGTGCGCGAGGCGAGAGTTTCGGTGCGCCCTACCGCGAGCCCGCCGGCCGAAGGCCAGTCGCAGCAGTGACTCCCTGAGTGTTGCATCAGTGCTCATGAATAAGGTGGGTTAGATCCAGCCTGAGACTCGTTTGACTGAGGCGATGATTTTAGATTAGAACCTACTGTCGTTATCCACAGGCTAAGGCGGTTTCCATCGGATGCACCATTCAACTGACGAGTCACTGCATTGTATTCTTCCGTGCCCTCGGCCAAGCCGTTGGATACGCGTGGTAACCTGGTTGTTAGTGGGTGCTCTGGTTCTTCCTCCTTCTCTCTTGGCGCAGACGCTGACGAATCCTGTGCTGCCACCCTCATCCGCCCCTTCAACAGGCGGACCCTCGCTGGGGAATCAAATGTCACCGTTTCTCCCATTCGGGAACTTTGGGTTGCCGACCTCTCCCGGGCAGGCGATTGTGACGAATCCGACAGCGACTCAACCGATAGTGCCTCAGTATGCCCCTTGCCCGATCCCAACGGCGCCAGATCTCTCGCCGGAGAACACGGTGCCGAATCTCAACGACTATTGGCCCATGGCCGCCAATAGTCTCTTGCCTGCCTCAGTCGAGCAACGCATGCGGCAGGAGGAAGAAGAACGTGATCGGCGGCTCGAACGGGATCAAGCAGAAAAAGAAAAGCGGAGCTTGGAGCATCAAACTCAGGTCGAGCGCGAAAAGAAAGGCGTGTCTCAACTGCAGGGTTTGCAATCAGCCGTGCAGGGGGGCATGGGGATAGGGCCGCAGGCCCAAGCGCTGGCTCAAGCCAACCAGCAACAAAAAACAGAGCTTCAGCAAAAACCGTTTACTGCGGAACTGCTGCGTCATCAGGACTTCTCCGTCGAAGAAGCCTTCGCCCAATTTTCGGTGCTGCAGGGAGTCAAGAGTCGCCTGAAACAATTTGGCTATGACTTTTTCGACGCCCATGCGGGCGGGTTCACCTCGCTACAAGATGTTCCCGTAGGTCCGGATTACGTGATTGGTCCGCAGGATTCTCTCGCTGTGCACATCTGGAATGTGCCGGATCAAAACTTCAATCGCAGTTACATTGCTCCGGTCGAACGAGACGGGATGGTGGTGATTCCCCAAGTCGGAGCCATTCCGGTCGGAGGACAAACCTTTTCACAGGCTGAGCGCACAATCCATGCCCGATTGAGCATGCTTCTGAAACGTTTTGAGTTGCACGTGTCCATGGCCAGAATCCGGACGATGAAGGTCTATGTCGTAGGAGAAGTGGCACGGCCAGGCGCCTATGAGCTGAGTGCCCTGGCTACAGTGTCGAACGCGATTTATGCGGCTTGTGGGCCTGCTCGTTCCGGCTCCCTACGACAGATCAGGATCATGCGAGAAGGAAAGACGGTCGGGCAATTGGATCTCTATGACTTTTTGCTTCAGGGAGATCGGCGGCAGGACAGTCGGCTGCAGGCCGGCGACGTGGTGCTCGTCCCTCCGCTTGGGCCTGTTGTGGCAATCAGCGGGTCGGTTAAACGACCGGCGATTTATGAAATGAAGCCTGGTGCGCGATTGACTGAATTGCTGACCTTGGCGGGGGGGCTGACGCCCTTGTCTGATCGCCAGCGCTGCCATTTGTTTCGACAGGATCCGGCCCTGCAAGAACGGAATATGATCGATGTCGATCTCGTTCGTGCCTTTGCGTCCCAAGGGGCTGAAAAAAGTCGGCTAGGTACCGAGGGCGGGGATCCCATTCTCCTGGATGGCGACTATATCCGTATTCCGACGTTACCCACCCAGGTGGTGAACGTGGTGAGTCTTGTCGGCGCGGTCAAAAGTCCCGGACCGTATGAGTACCGTCCCGGCATGCACGTGAAAGACATCTTATCGCCGGAACAACTCTCCGTTGATGCGTATGCTGATCGGGCTGAGATCGTTCGCACAGATCCCGTGACCTATCTCACCAAAGTGATTCAGTTTAGTCCGAAGGCGCTATTCGAAGGCCAGGAGTCCGACAACCATCCGCTGAGGCGACTGGATCAGGTGGTGATTGCGAGTCAGCTGAGACCTCCGGCTCTTGTGCTGGTGGAAGGCGAGGTGCGACGGGCCGGCTACTTCACCATTGAAATCGGCGAACGACTTAGTTCGGTATTGAAACGGTCCGGCGGATTTAGCCCTAATGCCTTTCCAAGCGGCATCATGTTGGTGCGAGAATCGGTGAAATTGAAACAGCAGGCGGAGCTCGATCGCTTTATTGCGGCCGAGCGACAGCGTCTGACCGCGCAATCTGCCGGCATTGCTGCAGGAACAGCAGGGTTGACCGCCGCGTCGGCTTTTGCGACGAGTGGAACGATTGCGGAGCAACAGGTGCTGTCCCTTCGACTCCAGCAGCTCGAAGCGATCGCATCGCGGATCGAGCTGGGCCGGGTCATTGTCCGGTTGGATTCGATCGAGAGTCTGGAAGGGACTGAAGACGACATTATTCTGGAATCTCGTGACCGGATTACCATTCCAACTCCCCCGCAAACCGTCGGAATTATCGGGTCCGTGAAGAACCCCAGCACCGTGGTGTATCGGCCGGGCTTGGATCTCAACGATTACCTGCGGCAAGCCGGCGGTATCACGGAAGATGCCAACAAGCGTGAGATGTATGTGATGCGGGCGAATGGAACAACCGATTCCTCCTACCTCTCGGCGAAGGAAATGCGTCCTGGAGATACCATCGTCGTGCCGCAGAAAATTGAGGCTCGCCCTCCCCAATTGGCCTTGTGGCAAACCGTGGCGAGCATTATCGGCAGCCTCGCGCTGACGGCGGCTGGCATTGCCGTGGTCGGTCGGTAGGGCGGAGAAACCAAGGTGGTCTGTTAATCCCCATGCGGAGAATCAACGAACTTCCGGCGGCGATTTGATTCTGTAGAGATATCACGCCTGACCGTTGGCGATGCTGGGATCGAACCGTGACAGTCGCCTCACCTGAGACAATCTAGCAAGATGGACTGGCCTTCAGATAGCCCACACGCCCTGCTGGAACCTTCCCGCCACCAGGCAGAGAGGCCTGCGGTTGACCAATCAGCCACTCTGTTCGATTACTGGGATGTGCTTGTCGCGCGGCGGAAGATAGTGCTCGGCTTGTGCGTGGCCGCTCTGGCAATCTCGCTCGGTGTCAGCCTCCTCCTGCCTCATGTGTATGAATCCACCTCTTCTGTTCTGCCTCAGTTGGAGTCCAAGGAAGGTGGGGCATTGGCTGCTTTGCTGGCGTCACCGGCCGCAGGCGGGATGGCGCAAAATCTTGGTCTTGGTTTGCCTGGTCTGCCGACGACACCGACGGACGTCTTTGTCTCCATCCTGAAGTCGCGCCTGATGGCCGATGATGTGATCAAGAAATTCAACTTGATGGATCGATATCGGGAAAAGACGATGGTCGAAACCCGCAAAGAGTTGGAAGATCATCTGCGGATCACGGTGACCAAGGAGAAAGTGATCAAGGTCTCGGTGGAGGATGAGGACCCGCAGGTGGCGTCGGACATGGCGAATTTTTATGTGTCGAATCTCGATCGCTTGAACCGGACGGTGACCGTCAATAAGGCCGGACAGAATCGCGCGTTTTTGGAGCGACGGCTCCATGAGACGATGGAGAGCATGGCCAAGGCCGAGGACGCGTTACGGGACTTTCAGGCCAAAAATAAGACGGTGGCCGTCGAGGCGCAGGCAAAAGTCATGATTGAAGCAGCGGCGATCATCCAAGGGCAGATTACGGCACAGGAGGTTCAACTCCAGGTGATGGGAGGGTATCTGTCGGCGGAGAATCCGGATCTGGCTCGCATCCGCTCGAATGTCGAAGAGCTCAAAAAACAACTGGCTACGATGAGTTCGGGGAAGGATGTCCAGGGGATCCGTTCGGGAGAACGCCTCCATCCGGCAATGGTGGCTGTGCCTGATCTGGCGCTGCAGTTCGGCCGGCTCTTCCGGCAAGTCAAGGTTCAGGAAACGCTCTTCACGCTTTTGACATCCCAGCATGAGCAGGCGAAGATCGCGGAGGCTCGTGACACGCCGACGGTGCAGGTGCTTGACCAGGCTGTGCCGGCCGACAAACGGATTCGTCCGCGCATCGTGCTCAATGTGGCGGTGGCCGGCGTGCTCGCATTGGTGATGGGCATGTTCCTCGCGTTTTTTCTCGACTATCGGGCGCGGGTTCGCCAGGGTTGCTCCCCAACCTGAAAATTGACGATTTTTCGATCGCGATGGTAGAATCCGCGCGAACCCTCTGCTACAAGGCCGGAAGTCTCAGTCGGTACTCACATTCACATTTACCAGAATAGGAGAACGGGATGGCTGTTCCAGTCTCCCAGATGTATACAGTGACCAAGTACGTGTTGACCCAGAAACTCCGGGGGGTCAAGCGGTATCCGCTCGTGTTGATGCTCGAGCCATTATTTCGCTGCAATCTCGCGTGCGCGGGATGCGGCAAGATTCAATATCCGGATCATGTGCTGGATAAGCGGCTGACTCCGGCACAATGTTGGGCGGCAGCGGATGAGTGTGCCGCGCCTATCATCAGTATTCCCGGTGGTGAACCGCTGATTCATCCTGAAATGCCGGAAATCGTGCGCGGTCTCGTCGAGCGGAAGAAATATGTCTATCTCTGCACGAATGCCATTTTGATGGAACGGAAGCTCGATGAGTATCCGGCGTCAAAATTTTTAACGTTCAGCGTCCATATGGATGGTCTGCGGGATGAGCACGATCTGGCGGTCTGTCGCGACGGGGTCTACGACGTGGCCGTGAAGGCCATCAAGGCGGCGCTCAAGCGGGGCCATCGGGTCACGACCAACACGACGCTGTTCGACGATGCCAACCCGGAGCGCGTGCGGAAGTTTTTTGATGAAATGATGGGGCTGGGCGTCGAAGGCATGATGATTTCGCCCGGGTATAGCTATCAAAAAGCCCCAGACCAACAGCATTTTCTGAAGCGGAGCCGGACCACCGAATTGTTTTCGAAGATCCTCAGCAATCGAAAGCGCGGGTGGCAGTTCAACCAGTCCCCCCTGTTTCTGGAGTTCCTCATGGGCAAGCGCGAATACCAGTGTACGCCTTGGGGAAATCCCACGTATAACGTGTTTGGATGGCAGCGCCCCTGTTATTTGCTCCAAGAGGGTTATGCCTCAAGTTTTCAAGAGCTCATGGAGAAGACGGATTGGGATTCCTACGGCACCGGGCGCAATGAAAAATGCGCGGACTGCATGGTGCATTGCGGGTACGAGGCTTCGGCTGTGGAGGATACCTTCGGGTCACTGTCCGGTTTCACGAAGACCGTCAAAATTACCCTCATGCCGAACGCGCAATAGCCCGGTCTCAATCGGTATGATGGTCGCCATGGTGAGGCATTCGGCCGCGGGCCGGCCGAATGCCTCACCGTCACCCTTTCGCAAGACGGGAAGACTATGACTGACGCGAAGTGCCACGCGCCGGAGACCGGCAGCCTTGAAGGCCGGGTTTTTCGACCGGCATCCCCCACTGAACTGAGCGAGGCCATCGAACTCGCCTTTGATTACCGGGGAGATATCACCGTCGAACTGAAGTCCGGCGGCCAAGTCACCGGCTACCTCTTTAATCGAACTGCCACAGGAGATCAGCCCACAATTGAGCTGTTCCCTTCCACCAGCAGCGGAACGATGACCATCCCGTATTCGGAGGTGATGACGCTTGCCTTCACGGGAGAAGATACGGCCACCGGAAAGTCCTGGGAGGCCTGGATCGCCAAGAAGGAGTCGGAACGGCAGAAAGACATCGATCGCGCCGCTGCGGACGCCAAATCGCGCGGGCATCTCTGAGCATTCGCGCCGCTGATCCGCCAGTCATTTGTTCTGGCGTGCCGCGAGCGTTTTCGCTTCCTCACTGGCTGCAATTTCCTCCTCCGCTTCCTCAATCTTCGACACGTATTCCATCGTTGATCCTTCCGTTTGACTCCATCCATTTGTTGACAAAGAGGGGGGGCTATGCTAGAAGGATCGGCCTCAAATTTGGGTCGAGTCCGTGTCGAGGAAGCCTCTCATAATCAGGCTCTGGGCGGGATGTTTGTGAGGCTGAAAATCAGTCCGGCACGGGTCAAACGTATGCGAGGGCGGAGAGGGATCAGTAGAGGTGCCACCCGCCATTTCGTACTTGTTTGGGGCTTGATCGCGACGTTGTTCGTGCCGTCGGTCTCGTTTGCCAGTCATGCCGCCGACCATCGATTTACTGTCGAAGGGTTTGTGTGCGGAAAAGACGGTCGGCCCGCCGTCAATGTAGAGGTGCTGGTCAAGGATACGCGGGTCACCGTCGGTCAGACTGTTACGACAGATGGTGACGGGTACTATAAAGTTACGCTGCATCTTCATAACGATAATGTCGGCGACCCGCTCTTGGTTGAGGCCGGCGGGGAACAGCAGAATTTTAAAATCCAGTTCGATCCGAACGATCTGGAGACCGAACGTAAGCTTCGGGTTGATTTCGGGAGTGGGTGCGAGCGCGATCTTGGTCCTCCGCAGTGGTTATTCTATGGGCTGGGGATTGCGGCTGTTGCTATTGTGGGATGGATTGGGCTAAAAATTTCCCGCAAGCGGATGCGAGAAGAGCAACGGCGAAAGAAGGGGCAGGGCAAGCGGCAGAAATAGGGCACGGTCCGTGGGGCATTGTTCCTCGCCGGATCGAATCGTAAGAAGTAGGCGGGGAATTCCAAACGTGACCTCGTTGTATTGTGAGTCTTGACGCTTTTGCTGTGGGTGCTGGTTGCGCCACAGAGAAGCGTCTTTTTTTTCTGTCGATGATAATGGGCGTCGGGGCTTGAGAAGGCGCCGGCATGAAGAAAGGAGCGGGAACTTTTTTATGAAACACGCAGGCATGAAGAGATTGGCTCTGATGGTCGGCATTCTTGGCTTTGGTTTTGGTGTCGTGGGATGTGGTGGCGGTGAAGGCGGCGGCGAGGGCCCGGTTGTTCCGCCACCCCCTGCTCCTGCGGAATATGCCGATAAGCATATGCCTGCCGGTTGGTGGACGGATCCGAAGATCCTGGAAGAGGGTAAGGAGTTGTATATCGGCGGTAAGAATCCCGACGTCAACTGTGCCAGCTGTCACGGCAAGGATGGTAAGCCGGTGAAGGCCGGTGCGCGCGACTTCCGCAACGGCGATCGTATGAAGATGTATTCGGACTCCGTGTGGTTCTGGCGCATTTCCGAGGGCGTGCCGAACACCAAGATGAAGCCGTGGAAGAGCAAGTTGTCGGAAGAGGATCGCTGGAAGATCTTGGCGTTTGAGCGCTCGTTCGGCTTGTCCGGCAAGGGCTGGGATGCCAATAAGAAGGATTGGGTGCCTGCTGACCAGGTGAAGTAGTTCGTGTCTGGCGTGATTCGAGTCATGGGGCAATCGGTTGGAATGAGGAGGAGCGGCGAGACATCATGAAAATCTGGCAGCGCTGTTTGTTGGTCATGTTTGCGCTAGTGGCGATATTGGGAGGCGTGGCCTATGCGCAAGCTCCCAGTGCGCCCCCCGTGGAGTTCCCCTACACCGGGAATCGCACGGCAGTATGGATCGTCGCTCAGCTCCACATTCTCTTTGCGGGATTCATCCTCGGGGCTCCCATTTTTGTGGTGATCTCCGAATGGCTGGGGTATCGCAAGCAGGATCCTCGTTATGACCGGTTGGCCAAAGAGGTCACGAAGGTCACGGTCATCCTCTACAGCATGACCGCATTGACAGGCGGCCTGTTCATCTTTGTGCTGCTTGCCACCTATCCTCAATTCACGACCTGGCTCATCAATCACTTCTTCCTGATTTTCGCCGTCGTCTATCCGCTCTTGTTCATCGGCGAAACCATTGTTCTCTACATGTATTTTTATACATGGGATGCCTGGAAGGGTGAAAAGAAGGGGCGTCACATTGCGTTGGGCGTGCTGCTGAATCTCATCGGCTCGATTACGCTGTTTGTGATCGACGCGCCGACCTCTTTCATGAATACCCCGGTTCGGGCGGAAGGTATTTCGCCGGCTGAATTCCTGGCGACCGCCACCCTGTGGGACAAAGTCTTCAACTACAGCTGGATGCCGCTCAATTTGCACCGGCTTGTTGGGAATGTGACCTTCGGTGGCTTCGTCGCCGGCCTCATTGCTGCCTATATGTTCATGGGATCGAAGAAGGAAGAAGATCGCGCCTATTACGATTGGATGGGCTTTGTCGGCAATATGATCGGCGTGGGTGCGTTGTTGTTCCTGCCCTTCATGGGATATTTGCTGGCCTACGAGCTCTGCGATTACGACGCCTCCATCTGTCCCTACATGATGGCCGATCAGTTGTCGATGTTCTTCGAAATGCAAGGCGCCATGATCGGCCTCATCTTCCTGGCGAGTAATTACTATATCTGGCTGAGTATGAAGCGTATTGAGGGGGTCGAGCGGGTTCGGATGACGGTGATCGCGCCGATCGTTATGGTTTTGCTGCCGATCGTCATGACCAAGGTCTTGACCGATTATCCCGTACCGGATCCGACTTCGCTGGCCTTCCTCCTCCCGCTTCTGTTGGCGCCGGCCGTCCTGGGACGGTTCATCCCGCTGACGGTTTCGTCCAGTACGGTCATTAAGATCGGCTTTTTGATGGTGGTCGTGGGCAACGCCATCTGGATGACGCCGCACGGATTTGTGCCCACGGGGGCCAAGTTGGTGGCAGAACTCGAATTGCCGTCCGATTGGAATTTCCTCGCGCTGATGCCGGCAAAAAATTCCGCGGCGTTCACCCTGGTCTTCGTCACAGTCGTGAATTACGTCATTTATAACCGTGCCGTTTCGCAGGGAACCATTGTGTGGGGCAAAATCGACTTTGCCTCGCAATTCGTTCTGGTCTTCCTCGCCTTTAGCGCGATTTGGACCATGGGCCTCATGGGGGCGGTTCGGTCCCTGTTGCGGAAGTACTTCCATACGTACAACCTGTTGCCGGATTTCACGGCGGAATCTTTTACGCCAACGCTGTCGTATTCGGCCTGGTGGATCACCGGTATTACCATCGTGTTCTATGCGGTGGTCAGCTTTGCCATTATCGTGACGTTGCGGCCCTCTGATTCGAAAGGGCATGCACACGAGGGAAGCCCTGTTCCTGCAGGAGCGAAGTAGACGGTCACCATACTGGACGGGCGGTAAACGAGGGTATTCATGGGAAACGTGATTAAAAAAATGGTTGTGGGCATTGTGATCGGCGGGATCTTGTTCGGCGCCACCAAGGCGCTGGACTTCCCCTTCGTCTTTCAGGCGCTGTTTTTTGGTTATGCCATCCTAGGCGCCCTTGTCTTCATGATTCTCGATCTTCCGACGTTGAAGCCCTTTGGTGGCGTGAAGGCCGTCGGGGCACTCCTCGTGTTTTATGCCATATTGTCTGTGGTGTTTATCGCTGGCGCTTCCGCGTGGCCGCAGTACGATCCGGAAGATGAGAAGGGGAAGATCGAAAAAATTCTGAAGCCGAAGCGCGAACACTATGAAGCCGGTAAGGTGGATGTGCTCATGCAGCGCGCCAAAGCTTTGGATGAAAAAGCCAAAGAGTTGACTGCTCGATTGCAGGCCTTGGGTGCGGGGCAGGCTCCTGCGGACCAGAAGGCCGGAGGGGAAAGTGCGCCGACCTCGACCGCTGCCTCTTCCGGTGACATCGCCAAATTGGGTGAAGAGCAATGGCAATTGCAGGAATGTTACAACTGCCACAAGCTTAACGGTGAAGGCGGTAAGAAGCGCGGCCCTGAATTGGATAACATTGGGAACCTCTTGCCTGCAGCAGAAATTGCTAGAAAGATCATCGATCCAAAAAGTTACAAGGCGGAAGGATTCGATCAAGAGTACGACAAGGGGAAGATGCCTGATAAATACAAAGACCTCATGGAGCTCAAGGATATCGATGCGTTGGCGGCCTGGCTGGCCGGTTATAAGAATGCTTCGGTGAATACTCCGAAGCCGATCAAGATGAAGTGAGTATGATGCAGCCGAAACTGAAATCCAAAGTTCGATGTACGGACGGTGAAGTCGGGGAACTGCGCCGGGTCATCATGGATCCGCTCTCCCACGAGATTAGTGACATCGTGGTCGGCGATGAGAAAACCGGTTCGGTCGAACGCCAGATACCGATGTCGCAGGTGCAGGGCGTCACGGATGAAGTGGTGACGCTCCGCGCCACCCGTGCCGAGTACGCGACGTTCCCGGCGTTTAAGCGTGATGAGTACGTGACCACGCACGAAGTTGAAATCGCTCATCTCGAAGATCGCATTCACGTGACGCCGGGAGAAGTGCTGGTCCCTCTTCCTGAGCTGGAACGGAGTGTGAAGCGTCGGACGTTTTTCATGAACTTCACCCATGCCATCGGTTTTCTCATCGGTTTCCCTTTGGCGTTTCCCGTGTTGCGATATTTGATGAAGCCGATGTATTCCCCGTTCGATAACGAGTGGATCAAGATCGGCAACTCGGGAAAAATCAAGCAAGATGACGTCGGCGTTCAATACAAATACAAACGCAAGTTTAAAGAAGCCTATATGCCGGAGCAGGAGATCGACAAGAACGTCTGGGTCTTGAAGGCGACGCCCAAGGTGTTGGAGTCTGTCTATCAAGGCAAAGATATGGAGTTCCACGATGCGGCCGGCAAGGTGGTCTGGACCAACAAGAAGGACGTGCCCTATATCGCCTACTCGGGTAAATGCCCACACTTGGGCTGTGGTTTTAAATGGAGGACGCACAAGATCCTGGGGCAGGTCTTTCTCTGCCCCTGTCACTTAAGTATCTATGATGCTGCAGGGAAGGTTTTGGATGGACCGGCCCCTCGGCCGTTGGATCCGCTCCCCATCAAAGTTACCGCAACGGGCGACATCACCATTATCGATATGGAATTCAAAGCGGGCACGAAAGCCCAGGTTCGGATTGTCTAAATGGATACGACTACGCAATCGACAACGACTCAGCCGTCAGCCATTGAAAAAGTCTTCGCCTTTGTCGACGAACGCGTCGGGCTGAAGACGCTACAGGCCAAAATGCTCAATGAGCCCGTCCCTGGCGGGTCTCGGTGGGCGTATGTATTTGGCTCTGTCCTGCTTTTTATTTTCATCATGCAGGCGGTCACTGGCATTCTGCTGATGTTCTATTATGTGCCGACCGCAGACCACGCCTATGCGAGCACCCAGTACATCATCCACACAGTGGATTATGGTTGGTTTTTGCTGAGCTACCATTTTTGGGGCTCCACGGCGATGGTGGTGTGTGTCTTTGCGCACATGTCTCAAGTCTTTCTATGGGGCGCCTACAAAAAACCTCGCGAATTGATCTGGTTGGTTGGCTTGGCGCTCTTCGGGATTGTCATGGGGTTTGGATTCACCGGCTATCTCCTTCCCTGGGACCAGCGCGCCTATTGGGCCACCACGGTCGGGGTCGAGATCATGGACAAGACGCCGTTGCTCGGCGACTTCATGGCGCGATTCCTTAAGGGCGGTGCGACGCCTGGCCAGATGACATTGAGCCGCTTCTTTGTCATCCATGTGATGGTCTTGCCCGCCGCGCTCATGGGCCTGGCTGGCTTGCATTTGTTCTTGTTCAGAAAGGCCGGCCCTGCCGGCCCGTTCCGCGGGAGCGTCGAAGAGATCAAGGCGAAGACCGACTATTTCTTCCCTCGTCAGATCTGGAAAGATATTGTCGGCATGGTGGCCGTGTTTCTCTGCATCTGCAGTCTCGCCTTCTGGGAGCCAATCGTCCTTCTTGAGGAAGCGACCCCGGACCCGGGCGACTATCACCCGGAACCGGAATGGTATTTCCTCTTCCTGTTCCAACTTCTCCGTCTCAAGGTCTTTGCCGGAGAGTTCGGACAGTTTCTCGGGGCAATTGCATTGCCTGGGGCCTTCATGGCCTTGCTCGCTGCGCTGCCTTTCATTGATCGGGATCCGGAACGCAATATCTTTAAGCGGCCGATCGCGCTGATCAGTTGGATCGTGGTAATGGCCAGCATCCTGATTTTCACCGTGGCCGCCATTATCAACCGCGAATTTCTTGACTAGCCGGAGGGGCGTGGGCACATGAGTGGTCGAGAGACAATGTCGTCATTCAAGTTGGGGCTTAGTATTCTCTGGCCGGCCTGCTGGACCGCCTTGCCACTGAAAATGGCCTTCGTCGTGTTGTTCATGGCGATGGGCACCATCCATCTGGAGACCAAGCTCGGCATCACGTTCCTGATGCTGCTGATGACTCCGGTCAGTGTCTTTGCCTTTTTCATCATCTCCTTAACGCTCGGTTTCCATTTCGGTGAGGGTATCGGCCTGCCGTTACTCTTTCTGCTCTGCATCCCGATCGACATTTGGTCGTTAGGGCTGGTTGCGCGAACCGTATTTTTGGAGCGACTCCGGCTTGAACCCCCAGCCTCTTTGGGGCTCGCCCTCTGGGTTCGTTTCGCGGTAGCCGGGGCGCTGTATTTACCCTTTCTCTGGGTGGTGCAAGGCGGTGCAACCGACCTGGCCCGTTCCGTGACCAAGGCCATTTTAGATATGGAGATGCTCAAGCATCTCCCGGTCGCTGAACGCATCGGCCTGGAGTTTACCGCGTGGGGGAGCGCCGCCTTTGTGGTGTTATTAGCCCTGACCTATGTCGGCCTGATGATTCTGGGTAAGTTGGTCGAAGGACGTGTGGCAGCAGCCGGGCCGGCGAACGACACCTATCAGGATCTGATTTCGCGTTGGGACATGATTCGCGTTCCGGCCGATCAAAGTCTCATGTTGACGGCCTTTACCGGCGCCGGGGCTGTGTTGAGTGTGCTCTTTTGGGCGGTCCTTCCCGTGTCGACCCCGCATCCGCATGAATGCTGTAAGCCTGCGGAGGTGGTCGCGGCTCCACACTATGATCCACAAAAGTCGCTGACAAAGGACGAAAAGGCCTTTAAAGACGCAGAGCTCAAGATTGCCGCCATTGAACAAAAGGTGGCGGAGGAAGAGAAAGACAAGCCGAAGGGCGGCAAGGACAAGACCGGTGTCAAGGACGGCGCGGCCAAGAGCGACGGGAAGCCTGCGCCAGCGGCGGCGAAACCTGCGGCTGGCGGTAAGTGACATCATGGCAAATGACGAGGTGAGAATAATGAGGGACCAGGGTCAGACTGTCACGAATCACGGGCGCGACATCGCAGGTCGTGTGGCCCTGTTGGCTGGCTGTGCGGCATTGCTGGGATGGATAGGGCTGCCGGATGTAGCCGTTGCGCAAGAGTCGGCTCCGGCGGCTCCCACCGCCTATCGGGACCTTCCTTATATCGGGAGTCGGAATCTCGTATGGATCATCGCCCAACTTCACCTTTTGCTCGCCGGCTTTGTGCTCGGTGTGCCGATTTTTGCCTGGTTGTGCGAAATCGTTGGTTGGAAATCCGGGGACAAGCGCTATGACAAGCTGGCAAAGGAGTTCACCAAGCTCCTAACTTCCTCTTACGCGACGACGGCGCTCTTCGGTGGCATTCTTCTGTTCCTGCTCATCGGCTTTTATCCGAAGTTGATGGCCTACCTGACGGATATCTTTTTTCCGTCTTTCCTTGTCTACTGTTGCCTCTTCCTCGTCGAAACCGCGACCCTCTATCTCTACTGGTATGGCTGGGACGCGATGGCGGAAGGAAGCGGGAAGAAATTCCATATTTTTCTGGGTTTTCTCCTGAACGTGTTCGCCTTCTTTATTATGATCGTTCCCAACTCGTGGGCGACCTTCCAGTCGAGTCCGGTTGTGCTTGCGGAGGGCAGCGACTTTGCCCGCGCCTGGGCGGCGACCTGGAACCCGACCTGGTGGCCGGTCAACATTCACCGGTTGATCGCGAACGTGGTGCTCGGTGGTTACATTTGCGGCGCCTACGCCGGTATCCGGTATCTTTCGGCCAAGAGCACGGAAGAGCGGTACCACTATGACTGGATGGGCTACGTCGGGAACTTCATCGGCGTGTTCGGCCTCTTGCCGCTCCCCTTCGCTGGCTATTGGCTGATGCGTGAGATCTATCAGTACAACCAACAGATGGGTATCACGCTCATGGGCGGATTCCTGTCCTGGCTGTTCATTTTGCAGGCCATGCTCATCGGCGTGTTGTTCCTGGGTTCCAACTACTACTTCTGGCTCGGTATCACGCACCGTATTCCAGGGTCAGAAACTCAGTACCGCAAGCCCATCATGGCGATGCTGATCATTCTTCTGCTGTGCCTGGGGGTCTGGATGACGCCGCACTCGTTGGTTGCCAGCTTGGAAGAAGCCCAAAAGATGGGCGGAACGCACCATCCTCTGTTGGGCGTTTTCGGGGTCATGTCGGCCAAGATGACGGTGTCCAATCTCATGGTGCTCGTCACATTCATGAGCTTCATTATGTATTGGCGTGCCGGGAAGCAAGACACCGCCGGATGGGCCAAGGCAGCCAAGGCTCTGATGGGCGGTGTGCTCGGGTTGGCGGCTATTGCGGTCATCATACTCGGGGTCTGGGGCTATTTCGTTCCCGCCATTATCCGTATCAACTACTTCTCTACATCCCAGGTGGGTATCGTCATCTTTGTCATGCTGACAATCACGCCGCTCACTGCGCTTCTGCTCAAGAGCGCGAAGACCACCACGGAAATGGTCTGGGGAAGAATGCCTCCCCGCGCCGGGTATGCGCTGGTGTTGAACGCCGTCATGGTCATTCTGCTCATGACCCTGATGGGGTATGCGCGTTCGTCATCGCGCGTTCACTGGCACATCTACGGCGTCATGCGCGATTCATCTCAATATGCCTTCTCACCGGCCCTCGGCTACGCAGCCGCTCTTATGGCGCTGAACACATTCTTGTTCTGTATGTTGGTGGCCTTTATTTTCTGGGTCGCCACGATGGGTGACAAGGCAAAGGCCGCTGCGAGCGCCAAGGGTGCTCCAGAAGCCGGTCATATTCCTGCCATGGCAGGGGGCTCGCAGGCATTGGATGGTCCTGCGGGCGATGTATCCGAGGGAAACCGTCCGGTCTGATCGGGAAGATGATCTTCTTCTGATAACCAGGGGCGGGTCGTGATCATTATCCTTTGTTGAGGCCTTATGAGTGAAGTTGTCAAGCTGCAGCTAATCGGTCTGTGTGTGGTCGGCCTTGGAACAGTGATTCTTCTGTTCATCAAGGGACAATTTATTCGGGTCATCGGCTTTGTAGCGATCGTGCTCGGCCTATTCTCGCTGGTTGCGCTGGCCGTGCCCCAGATGGCTTCGTTGCCGCCGGCCGAAGAAAGCATCAATATCGCCGACATCAAAACGCCGACGGACATGGCGACGATTGGACAAAAAATATTCTTCAGTAAAGGCCAGTGCGCTCTCTGCCATTCCATCGGGCCCAGCGAGTCCGCCCGCTGCCCGGACCTGAAAGGCATCGGCGCCAAATTGTCACGCGAGTTTATCTTTGAAAGTCTAACGGAACCGCAAGCCTATCTCTACCTGGATTACCGGCATGAGGGTATCCCGAAGGAGTATCCGGCGCGCATGCCGTACATCAATAAGAATCCCATCGGGCTGTCGAAGAATGAAATCCTGTCGGTGATTGCGTTCTTACAGCAGATGAGCGGTGAACCGATCAGTGTCAGCCCCGCTGAGTTGGATTTGCCGCGGGCGACCCCGGCTCCGGTCAAGGCCGCCGATGCCGGCGCACTTGCGATGGCGCAGGCTCGATAGTTGCCGGTGAAGTAGAGGAGGATGGTTATGGGAGGCGTACTCATTAGACCGATTATTCTGACGGTCTGCATTTATGTGTTTTTGAAGTTTATCGTCCCGAATCTGCCGCATTCTGCGCCGCTGCCTTCGAGCTTGATCTTTCTATACCTGATGCTGACGACCGCCGGCATTGTCATTTTTGCGACTCTGAGCGGCGCCTCGAAAGACGCATTTTTCGGTCCGATCTTGCGCTTCCTCACTGGAGAAGGCGGAGGCGCTCTGAGCAGTGCGCGGTATCTCGTGCTGGCCTTGTTTCCCTTGTTGGTGGGATGGCAGACCTACGGGAGCACCGCTTCCAGCGATGCGCCACCGGGTGAAAATCGCACGATTCACCCCGCTCCTCCCGGCGAGTATACGGGTCTATCCAATCCCGTTCCGAAGACGCTGGACAATATCAATTATGGCAAGGGACTTTACGCCTCGCGTTGCTCGCCATGCCACGGCAACTTCGATGGAAAGGGTTTCGCTGCGGCGGGATTCACGCCGCCACCGGCGAACTTTAAGGATCCGACGACGATCGCCATGCTGCAGGAAAGCTATCTCTTCTGGCGGATCAAGAAGGGAGGCGTAGGCCTTCCTGTCGAAGGGATGCCATGGAAGACGGCCATGCCGAGATGGGAACTGGAAATGTCCGACGAGGACATCTGGAAAGTTATTATGGGCGAATATGACGGGGCCGGACAGAAACCAAGAACGTGGGATGAGTCCGAGTAATTTCTCCGATCAGGGACGGCTGAGCAATTAAGGGGAGCGTATGGCACGAGTGAGGAGACCAGGAACGAGTTGGTGGGTTGGGGCCGTCGGCCTTGTGGGGCTGTGCATGGCCGCCGAAGTGCAGCCGGCCTATAGCCAGCAGAGCGTGTCGGTGCGCGCCGCGCTCGTGAAAGGATCCCTTCCGGCAGATGATCCGACAGCGGCGGCTTGGGCGACAGCGGCGGTGTCGGAATTCCCAATGTCTCCTCAGGTGCATTGGCCGGTCCGTATTACCGATGTCACGGCCAAGAGTGTCAAGGTTCGCGGACTTCATGACGGAACCACCGTGGCTATCATGCTGGAGTATAACGATCCATCCGAAGATCCTGATGATGCGGCGGCCCTGGAATTCATGGTCGGCGATACCAAGGCCCATTTTGCCCACGGCCAGCCGATGGCACAGGTGGAGGGCGGCCCGGTCAATATCTGGTATTGGAAGAACAAGGACGGCAAGGGCGCAGACTTGGGAGCCAAAGGGTTCGGCACGCTGAAACCGCACGGACACCAGGATGTGAAAGCCAAAGGCGTCTACCAGGGCGGGGTGTGGAAAGTGGTCTTCTCTCGTGCATTAAGCACCGAGCATGTGGCTGAGGATACGCAATTCCAACCCGGGCAGTTCGCCAGCATCGCATTTGCCGTCTGGGATGGTAAGAAGATGGAGACCGGGCAGCCGAAGGAAAAGGGGTCTGAAAAGGCCATTTCATCCTGGTGGTATTTCCGGGCCGATGCGCCGCCGGACTATTCGCCGTACATGTATGCATTACTCGCGGTGGCCTTAGCGTTGGGCTTTGAGTTGGTCCTCGTGAGACGTTTAAAGAAAGGGTCGTGAGCATGAGGGCGTGGCGAAGAATACGCGTATTTGGAGCGATCACAGTGGTCGTCGGACTCTCGGGCCTCATCGGAGCCGGGGGGTGTTCGATGTTTCAGAACGAACAATCCGCGAAGGGCAAGAAGCTCTATGCCCACTATTGCATGCATTGCCACGGTGAAAATGGAAGACAGAATGAGGGGTTCAATTGGTCCTCCATGACCGACCCCAAACCGAAGGATCTCTCCAATAAGTCTGAAATGGGCACCTTCAAGGACGAAGATATTTTCTTAACGATCTCCCGTGACATGAAGGATACCAGCCCGAACGGCGACAAGATCGGTGACGATGAGTTTGCCGTGCCCACCATGCCGACCTTCAAGTACACGCTGTCAGAGGAAGAAATCTGGGGCATCGTCGGATATGTGCGCTCCTTGCATGGGAAGAAATTGGAATTTAACGTCGAGGGTCGTAAGAAAGAGCTCCAAGATTCCCTGCAGTCCGCTGAGCAAAAGTATAAAGAGGCGGAGCGTGCGGAGCAGGAAGCCGAGAAGAAAGCCAGCGACGAGGCAGACAAGAAGGGCGTGGAAGTCGACGACAACGCCTATGCCAAAGAAATGCAGGCGATGGGGCAGGCCAAAAAAGAGCTTGATCAGGCCACAGCCGCCTTGGTGAATTTTACGACCAGACCGGGGAAGGGTGTGAACATCGCACGTCCTGATTTGAACATGAAGCCGGATGCCGCCGCGAAGCTGGTGGAAGTCGGCAAACAGATCTATGTGACCAAGTATGGGTGCAATGGCTGCCACAAGATCGGTGAAGAGGGGGGAAAGGTTGGCCCCGCTCTCGATCGGGCAGGCTATCGATTGAATCCGACCTGGGTCTATCGCTGGCTGCGCAACCCGCAAGCGATGAAGCCGGACACGCGCATGCCCAGTTTGGGGTTGAACGATGCCGACGCAAAGGCCGTGGCCCTCTATTTGAAAACGCTCCGTGCCCCGAAACCCGACAAGCCGCTTGGTAAAGTCGGAGAGGAATAGGCTAGGGTATCTCGTTCGGCGCGCTGATCCACAGCGTGATGAGAATCACGAGTCCGGCAAGAATGTGCTGCTGAAACAGAGTGAACGCTTGTGGCGGCGTTACGGGAACCCGTAGACGCCGCGCTTGCCAGAGAAAGCCCCCCGCAAGCCACGTCAACGCTACATAGTATCCCATCCCGAGACCGGACAACTGCCCCACAATTACCAGGCAGACCAGCATTCCCAGCAGGAACAGCCCGACTGCTGCAGGGACGGCTGTCCCGAATAGGAGTGCGGACGACTTCACGCCGATGCGGCGATCGTCCTCGCGGTCTTGCAGCGCGTAAATCGTATCGTAGGCCACTGCCCAGCAGACCGTGGCGGCAAATAGCCACCAGGCCGGAGAAGCGATCGTCCCGCGCGAGGCCGCCCAGGCCATGATCGCCCCCCATCCGAACGCGATTCCCAACACCGCTTGTGGCATCTGAATCCATCGTTTGCAAAACGGGTAAACGGCGGCCAATGACAACGCGATCGGGCTGAGGAGAATGGTCAACCAGTTGAGCGTGGACACGAGGCCTCCTGCGAGAAGGGCTAAAGTGAGGGCCACGAGGAGCGCCTGCCTGGGGACTAATCGGCCGGAGGCGAGCGGCCGGTTGCTCGTACGAGCGACGTGTTTGTCGAAATTTCGGTCGGCCAGGTCGTTCAACACCACGCCGAGGCTTCGCATCAGAAAAGCGCCCAGGATGAAGATGCCGATCAACCGCATCGGCGGGCGCCCATGATTGGCCAGCACCAAGGACCAGAGGCTTGGCAACAGCAGCAGCCAGGTGCCTGCCTGGTTGTTGAGGCGGATCAGGTCGGCGACCGCCTTCCATGTCCATGGCGGTGAGCGGCGTTCCGTTGAATCGGTGGCAGATATCACGCGCTGGACCATAACGGAGCGCAAAGAGCCTGTCAACGCGACCGTCCGGCGGTTGTCATGTCTTCGCCAGATTGGGTATAACAAATCATTGTGCAGCGATTGATCGGCGGTTGGATCAGGTGTCGCAGTTGGCGGTCTTCCCGGTGTGCTCTTGCGGCGCTCATGGCGGCGGTGCTTGTGTCAGCCGGATGCCAGTACTTCAGCCCACGTCACGTTTCCACGAACTATAATCTTCCATTAACCGTGTTCCTGCGTCTGGACCCGAGCATCGGCGCCGCCGCCCTGGACTATCGCGATGCCTGCGCTCAGTCCGTGGTGATGCCCATTCATGAGGCCTTGGCGGCCGAACTCAAAAAGAGGCTGGAGCAAGTATTCGAGCGGGTTGTGATTCAGGCAGGGCCGTCGAACGAGGCGATCGATGGCGTGGTGGATGTGGGGTTGGGACTTCGGCAGGTAGAATTGTTCGTCGTCCGCAAAGCCAATAAATCGTATCCCGCCACGGTGACGCTAGGACTCGATGTGGTATACACCGATCCGCAAGGGATCGTCCTGCACAGCAAGAAATTACAAAGCGCGACTACGGGAGAGGTGGAAGCGCGGGCGGAAAAGTGTGACATCAGCGGCCTCGATAAGGTGGCCAAGGAAGTCATCGCCACGGTGGTGGAAGGCGTCGCGCTACAGCTTGGCACCGCCACAAAAATCCGTGAGCAAGCCCAGTTCCGCAAGACACAGCGTGGAGCGACGGGTCAGGCAGGGTCATTCACGCAGGTCCCTCCGCCATCCGCGGCCGTGCCGAATACGCCGGGAGCGCCGGCGCCGGCGGGCGCCGCCTCTGAAGGTTCGTCGCCGCCGCTGACTGTGCCCACCGAGACCACGCAACTGTCATTCCGCACCATTCTTCGGGATCAGAAGCAAAACCACGTCCTGGAGCAGAACGAACGCTTCAGCGTGGAGTTTGAAATCAAAAACGAGGGGACGACCAGGGCCGACGCCGTTGCGGTGGGTCTCAGCGGGCATCCTGCGATCGTCGCATCAATGCAGACGCCTGTCCTTGTCGGCCTGCTTCAGCCCGGTGAAATTCGACGTGTGACGGTAGAGGGCACAGTAGGCAAGGTATCGGAGGCCGAACAGGCAGAGTTGATCTGTGCCTTGCAGGCCGCCGCGAACGTCGCGCTTCCATCACCGAAGAAATTTGTGGTCGCCCTCAAGCCGGATGCGACCGATGCCGCCGAAGTCGTGGCGGTGGATGTCGACCAACTTCCAGGCAGAAAGGCGAAACCGGCACAGCCGCATGCGGTGGCCATCGCGATTGGAGTCGGTGCGTTTCGGGACCCGGCCATGCCGACGATGAAACTGGCCGCTCATGATGCCGAAGTCATGAGCGGGTACTTTACGTCCGTGATGGGGATTCCTCCGCAAAAAGTCAAGCTTGTGTTGGATGCCATGGGGCTGAAGGATGATTGGATCGAGGTGTTCGAACAGTGGTTACCCAAGCAGGCGGGAGCCCAAACAACAGCCTACATCTATGTCGGTGGCCGAGCCATGGTGGATCATGAAACGGGCGCCGTCTCTCTGTTGCCCTATGATGCGACGGTCTCCGGATCGACCCGCGCGTATTCCCTGGCCAGGTTGCAGCGAGCGCTGGCGAGCGCGCCGGTCAAACAAGCCGTCGTGATGTTAGACCTATCCCTTGAACCATCGCCAGGTTCGGATCCCGCCCGCGTGGCCGCGCCGCGGTGGATCTCGCAGGATTCCAACGGGGACCAGGAGCGCGTGATGTTGATGGTGGGGAATTCCACCCTGCAGGAGGCGCAGGCCTATCAACCAGGCCAGCACGGCCTCTTCACCTATGCTCTGCTCAAGGGCCTGCGCGGGGCTGCCGATCTCGATAAAAATGGCTCGGTGCTTACCGGCGAACTCTGCGCCTACGTGAAGGGACAGGTGACAGCCATGGGTCGGTCGACGTTGGGGGATACGCAGCAGCCCCTATGCGTCCCGGACGCCGGTGGAGCCTCTCCACTCAGACAGCTTCGTCTCACGACGTCGCCATAACGTCTCGTGACCGATGTCCATGGTGGACCTGAGAATTCAAAACCCATCCTCGATGTTTCCAGACCGCGAACCGCGGCAACGCCCCTCACTCATTGACAGGTGTTTCACCGTCTGAGTAATATTGCGCCTCACCACGCCTGGCCGGCGTAGCTCAGTTGGCAGAGCAGCGGTTTCGTAAACCGCAGGTCGGTGGTTCGATTCCACTCGCCGGCTCCATTTATCAAGCACTTACATTGCCACCGTTGGCGCAAATGGTCCTTGTGCTAAATTTGTGCTAAAGGTCTTTCCCCGGTCCAATATCTCCACCCCATCCCGCAAACTTTCCGGATAGTGATGTGCATACCGTTGGGTCATGCTCGGAGATTTGTGCCCGAGTAGCCGCTGGACCTTGTATAAGTCCACTCCGGCTTGGACCAGCCGTGTAGCAAACGTATGGCGCAGATCGTGGAAATGAAGGTCCTCAATCTGTGCCGCCTTCAGGGCCGCCGTAAAACCTCGTCGAAGGTTGCTGCCGTCCAACTCGGTACCGGCTTCGCTGCAGAACACAACCCGGGTTTCAATTCCCCGTAGCCCACGGCCCTGCTCGTATTTGTGAGAGAGCAGTTCCAGGACGGTTTGGTTGACAGGAATCGTCCGCCGATCCCCGTTCTTGGATTTGAACACCGTCACGGTTCGTCGGGTGAAGTCTACCCCTGCCCATGTGAGGGCAAGAATCTCTCCCCGCCGCATGCCAGTATGAACGGCGAAGGTGACCACTTCTCTGAGCCAGGAAGCCGCAGCCATCAGCAGCCGTGCCTCCTCCTGTTCGGTAAGCCAGCGATCCCGTGAGTTCTGCTCCTTCTCCATCGACACACGACAGACCGGATTGTCCTTTGCCCATTCCCATTCGCGACAGGCCAGGTTGTAGGCCTTTTTCAGCATGGCCAGTTCTCGATTAATGGTGGCCGGCATGACGCCATCCGCATAGCGCTTCGCCTTAAAGGCGACGATGGTCTTCGGCGTAATCTGGGACAGTTTCGGATTCCCGAAGAATGTCTTCACATTCGTCACCATGTTGACATAGCGCCGATAGTGGGCGCGGCGACTCGCATGCTCTTTGAGATACCGGTCCATTAGCTGGGAAAAGGTGTAGGGGTCTTCTTTCGGCTTTTCGAAATATTTCCCCTCGACAATCTGCACTCGGATCTTGCTCAGAATGGCTTCGGCCAACTTTTTATCCGAGGTTTCCGTCGATCGCCGTACTTGCTGCCCTTGAAACGTAAATGACATCCACCAGGTATTGTTCCGTTTAACGAGCCCCATGCTGCTCCTCCTTCGTGCGTGGGCTCGGTGTGATGGTTTCCCCGTGGCGAGTATAGACCTCGGATTTCGCCGCTTCAATGAGCTGGTCAAGGTCACTGGTCTCGTCGAGAGTCGGCAGTGGAAGCGGCTTGCCGGGACTGGTTTCAAAGCTTTTCAGCCACGCCTGGATGGCCTCAGGTTCAAAACGAACGAGGCCGTGGATGCGACGGCATGGGATTTTATTCTTGGAAACCCAAAGATAGAGTGTGGATTCTTTAATGTTGAGCCAAGCTGAGAGTTCTTTGACTGTGAGCATCTGCAGATACACCGGGGGAGTCTGCCGACACCCCCAGTCCCCCTAACATGGGCTGCCCGCGTGACCGCCGGCAGACCGGTGAAACCGATTGGGTGATTCCTTGAGCAAATTGCGGTGTCGGTCTTTCCACCGAGCAATGCCCCTGACAATTTCGTTCAGTAGCCATTCTTCCCCTCCAGGGGTGGCACAAATGACCGCCAACATCGGCGTCAGGGTGTCACTCACCCATCGTTTCACGTTCTGCAGGGTCTGCACCTGCTTCTCCTGGGCTAATCGCCCCTTCTGAAATCCCTCCGTCAGGAGGGCGTACCACTCCAACACGGGAGCCCGGTAGCGTTCTTCATCCTCGGCGTCCTTCGGGATCTGCCGGAAGTCGACATAAGAGCGAAGCAAGCCGATCACCAACTCCTTCCAATCGGCTTCGTCTAACGTTGCCAATGCTCGGGCGCACTGTTCGGCACGATCCTTCTTGAGTTCCAATTCCCAGCGAGTCCCATACTCCCGCCAGTTCTCTTGTCCTTTACTCTGCAGTTCAAGCCGCTTGTCATAAATGCGCAACAAGGTCTGACTCTGAGGACTCCCGAAGTACATGGTCTCACCCGTGGTGGCTCCTGTCCCATGCGTCAGGTTGGAGACGATATGTCGGACCTGAGCCGCCCTTGTGACGCATTGGCCTGCCGAGACGGCTTCTCGGATGGTCGAGACAGACACCGTGCCGGCTCGGTCATCGAGGGCGCAGTCAATTCGCGTGACGTGCCCTTGCTGTGCATGGACCCACTTGAGCAGGGCTCGGATTTGATCCAGTGTCAGGGCGGACGCGAGGCCGCCCGACAGATCCACATGGATTTCATTCCGACGCCGAGGGGCATTCGTACCCAGTTTGCCGACCCCGCGCAGACCGTCGGTTCTCATCCAGGACAAGGGATAGCCTCGGAAGCCGCCCTTGGCCTTGCTCCAATCGCCGCCGAGCACCTTCATGGTCTCTTGTGGATTACTGGCCAGGACCGTAAAGGCGAGCCAATCAATCGTGAGGGTGAAGCTCGAATCCATAGAATCTATCGAACTCCTGTACGGAGCGCTGTAGGTAGCGCCCCCGTGTTACCAAGACGGGGGCCATTCCGGTCCGCCCCGCAGCCTATCGGCATGCGGCGCGGACCGGCTTTACCTGCTGATGGTGGGACAAATAGCACTTTCTCAGCGTCCTTCCTGTGCCGGTCGGGTGAGCTTCTGCCGTACGACCGCAAAGGCTCTCTCGCCAACCTCTTTGGCCACAATCTTGATGGCTTCGGCCTTGCCATCCATCACCATGCTCATAAGCACCGCACCGCGGACGTATTTAGATACGGTCGTGCCTTCTTCTTCCGCAGATTTCTCTATGAGCCTTCTCTCTTGCTCTGTTACCTTAAACTGAAGAGTATGTGCCTTAGCATCTTCCTTCATGCAGTCCTCCTCGCGTGTATTATATTACGAATTATAGTATTAAGCAATTCGCATTCATGTCACTTTTAAGATAGATTGTTTTTTGTGTGATAAGGCTATTTAACCGTAACTTTTCAGACGGTAATGCTCCAGAGAGTAGTTGCCCTACGTCTATTTCTATGAAGGCTGAGTGTATAGAGTTACGGTAGAGAAGGTTGTGTAGAGAAAAACATGTTTGGCTGAGATGATTTCAGGAATGTATTGCGGAACTTTATGATGTTACTTTTAGAGCAATCAACAACGAGATATCTGCGTGCCCTTCGCTATTTGTGGCCCCGTCGTGTATCACATTTTGGGTTTGACACAAATAAGCGTGCCCCGGAGGTAACAAAGCGCGAGTAACTGAATATTCAGGATGATGTGTGAAAAATGCGTCTTTTATTTTATGCGTCGGCCAGAGACCTATATCTTCATCTGAATATACATCTTGCAAGATATTCACGATGCTGGACAGTTGGTGATTGATAAATTGGAAATACCGAATCGCATCTCCAAGATTGATATTAAATAGAATAAACGCCTCACGTCTTTTAGTTAAAGCTAACTTTTCGTGATCATCAATGTGAAGCCCCTTGTAGATGCCCTTCAAGTGATCGAACGCAGTAGAATTGAGCCCTGGACCGGCAAACGCGAGATCTGCACCGAGAAAGTAATATTGAAAAGGTAACCTAAGAGAATTAAGCCACGATACGGCTGATCGCGCAAAACGCTCAGTTGACGCTCTAAGACTGTGTTGATAATTCTTTCTTGCCACGGCCGTGACTATTTCAGACTGAAACTCTTGTACATTCGATTTAGGAAGAGACAGCAAATAGATATCGGAAACATCGCGAGAATCAGATCTTAATATGTCCATCTCAAGAGGGTTAACCATTTGCCAATCATTTTTTGCAACAAAGCAACTCTCTGCCTCGTCGGATGTGATAAGCATGGTTCCACTTGCTACTTCAAAAGCTTCGCGGAGATGATGATTCTTGGAGGAAAAGTGAACTGAGATGCCTTTAGTTAGCATGTAGCCACATAAATTCTGAATTACTTAACTAAACGTCTGGCATTGACTTATTGGCGAGCTTTACGGGGCATAGCTTCTCAAATTCTTACGTGCTGGGCATCGTGTTGTTTACGCCACAATGCCAGCGCCCCCAGCTGGAAGAATACTCGCCGCCGCTGAGGCGAAGCACCTATTTTTCGAAGTAGTTTAACGGGCACAAGGTCGTCGAGATAAGTTAATGATTGATTTATGAAGTCTAGCAATGCAGGGTCCTCGTATAGCTTTTGATCAAAGAAAGGCGGAGCCTTTCCTTTATCCTCCAGATTCAACCAGTATTTGAGCGACGGGTTTGGAAAGGTAGTCATGCCGAGATGGTTGCACTCTTCCGGTAAGGACAGCAATTCAGGCGCCAGTTTTCCGATTGCATATCGATGAAATCTTGATCCCAGCTTCCAATGGTATGGAAGGTTTTTTGCCAAGAGGGTCCAACGAGGGGAGGAAAAAGGCGCAACCCAAGGAACTGAGAGGGACAATGCAGCAACATCCGCACCCGTCTTGTGTCGGCAATATTCATTGACAAAAGCTCTCTCCAAAGCTCGCCCCAGCTGGGGCTCACTTCCCATCAACCTTGCAATCCGAGAGGTATAAGCTCTGGGGGAAAATTCCTCAGCAAGTCTCGGGTCCACTTCACTAATTTCTTCCTGAGTGAATGCCTTATAGAATTTCCTCATCCAGAATTTACTGCCATAACTACCTGTTGAATTGAGGCCGAATCGTAAGAATGAAAGGAGGCCAGAGTCGTCATAGTAACTTCTTGCAGATTCTCCGTTGAACCCAACAAATACCAGTTTGTTGTCTACTCCCTTCGCGAAGAGTACTCCGGGCCAGTGACTAATTGGTAAAAGGCCATTTGTTTGATTCGGGATCGTTAGGCAGGCATCTATAAAATCATCTATGTTTACAACTGTATGAGTTAACTCCAGATCGAAGCGCGTCGAAATCTTTATTGCGACTTGCAAGTCGAATGCGGATTCTTGGCCACATACAAGAAGAGGAGGACGAATATTAGAAGCCATGAGAATTGCCAAAAGAAGTCGAGAGTCTAAGCCCCCGCTGATACTCAAAATGCTCAAAGGTGATTTCCACCAAGTCAACACTTCTTCGGACAGTTCCTCTATAAGGTCATTCGGGCAGGTGGCAGATCTTTTGTCGTATTGATCGTAGGACGTACGTATATACAATTTGCCCCACTCTGCAGATACGACCTCCCCGGGATTCGTTCGCTTGATCAGCGGGTGGAGCGTCGCATCATTCATTGTATGATTCATGCTTAAGTAATCGCCAAGAGCAGTGTAGTTCCATTTCCAGGCGAGGCTGGCTTTTACGCAGACAGCCGAGACTGTATTTCCGTGGAACAACCTCGTGCCATCGAAAAAATAATAATAGGGAAGGACACCATTATGAGATGTCATTATTAAGGTTTGGATTCTGGACTCTGCTACGACGACGAAGGTTCCTCTGGCTTTGGTAATTGTGTCTACTGAGTTGCTTGCTGTATGGCGACGCAATTCGTCATAGGTGAGTTCGCAATATCCATAGACGGTTAATGAAAATTTGTGCAAGAGATTAGGGAACTCTTTAGGGAGAAAATGTGCCTCAGAACTGGTGTGAGGGCAAGGTCAGTCGGGGAAGAATAGCGTCCCGTATAGCAATCATATTTACTTCGGAGCAACCGCTGTTTTTAAAGTCATTTGTTCCATAGCCTCTACTACAACCTGGGTGAGCAGTTTAATTCGGAGTTGGCATTCCGTTGTTTCTGTAGAAGCAAATAGATTATTTTCGAACAATTTATTGATGGGTCGTCCTCCGCCACAAACTGAGTAATACCTACAGGAATTCATGCAATCCTCTACGCCTTTTTCTATTTCACCTTGCATCTTCTCAAGGAGAGAATAGTTGAAAACCAGAGAATCCGCTGCTTCATTAACTCGCGCCATGGCAAAAGTAGGCCATTTAGCATGTTGTAACCCCAAGAATTCAGGCGAGTAGGTAGCTACATCTCCATTGGATGAAAGGGCAAGAATAGAGCCACAAACATTTTGCAAATCTCTTTGAGCGCCATTCTTCGCATAAATTAGGCGTTCAAGGATTTCGAATTCCCGAATCTTCAGGGTGCCCCTTGTTGATTGGTCATATAGTTCATGAGCAAATTGTTTCAACCGTACCAAATCACTTGGACCCCATGAAGCTGCATTTAGTCCCTCGGTTTCCTCGAAGTTTAGACCTAGCTTCGTCGCCAATGTTGACTCTAGGAATGCATAAAATCCACCATGGTCGGAAATGGTGGCCCTAGTTATTACAGATATAATCTCGAATGGAACTTTATGGCGATGCAGCTCATCGATGCCTTTCATGACCGCCTTGAATGAGCCGACTGCCGATCGATAGCGTCGATGACGATCATGAAGCGCTTCAGGTCCGTCGAGACTTACCCCAATACTAATTCCGAGATTAGAAATACGCTCTGCGAGGGAGCGATCGATTAGCGTTGCATTAGTTTGGATGGAGTGCTTAAAAGTTCTTGACCCACCATACAGTTCAGCTATTCGCTGCACGCAATATTCATAAAAATCAAAAGGAACAATTAATGGCTCGCCGGCGTGCCAGCGAATTTCTACTTCCTGTGACAATAGATTAGTCGATTCAAGATAACGAAGTAGGAGATTAATTGTTTCCCAAGTGATGCGCTTGTCCGAAGCCCGGTTTGGTAGGTAACAATATGAGCAGTCAAGGTTGCAAAAGGATGTAGATTGAACAACAATCTGAGTTGCAGGCGAGAGGAAAGAGGATGGGTTCTTAGTTGTCATGGAACTGACATGCAATGAACAGGCACTTATCAATGAGACCTTTTCGGTTTGTCATGCCATCGTGGATAATGCATTGCGTTGGAACGATGTAAGCTTCAAGTGGAGCAATAGCTATACGGTATATAGGGTCACCGCTATAGAATTGGAGAGCTGTACCGAGACCACAAGCGGATTCGTCAATAGTCAAGCGATTCGTATCTTGCCCCGATTGACTCTCGGCTATTTTATTTGGGAGAAGCCTTGAGAAGCAGAAATACCGCTCGCATACGCCTAGGTTTAAACCTATTAAGTAAAAAAGATCCGAGCCTCCTACTGTATAATTTTTAAACTTATCATAGTGAAGTCCCATGAAGGATTGCGCTTGCAAGTTATATGATGAAGATTCCAGGTAAGGCCGATTTAGTGCAAGTCTAACGTGAAGAATTTTTTTGAGACACCTCCCAATTAGGTTTTCAATTGTGCTCACCGTATTCACAGCCGCAATGTCAATAAGTTTTCGTATTGGGTTAGCACAATCTTCTGGGTTGCCGAAACAACTTGTTGTACTCAGTGCCTTATGAACATTGCAGAGATCAGTGGTGGCTATAGCGCCCAGATTAAGAACCGTTACAGAGGTCTTCGAAATCGATGATTTCGGAGCTAGTATTTCTGACAGTTGGCGGTCATTCAGAAATGTCCAGTTATCGCGAGGGGTATACACCAGCCCCAATTTTTCATGCTTTCTTATTAAAACTCCATCGTTTTGTGCCACCTTTCCTTCTAATTGGGTGGACTTCTGTGGGAAATTAGCTAATATTCTGCTGGCCATCGCGAGCTTCTAACAAAATGAAAAAAAAGGATCCCTGCGGATCCTTTTTAAATCCAGTTAGTATCAATCTGTGCAATTCAGTTTCCCCAGCCCCATCCCATATTACAGCTTCCCATTGAGTCTGATTTTTGTTCATGGTTCCCACGAAGGGCTTGAATTCTTTCTTCTATTGTAGAATCGTCCGCAGTTCCAGCAATAAAAATTGGTCCATTCTTAACAACTTCGAGAAGATTTTCTTGATTGGTCTTGGACATGCTAGCCTCCTAGTAAAGGGTGTATGAAACAGACCGTGTACGTACGACTCTTCACTTAGTCAGTACGTACTCCATTTATGCTTAAATTGATGTTAATTTCAAGAGGATTTCTTCATGGAAAGCGAATTCGGAGTTGAGATCATGCTGACCATATACTGACGCTGCAATTAAAATCTGCGAAACATGCGAAGTTCATAACTCATTAAGATTGTAAAATCAGTGAGTTGATCGATTTGGCAATGTAGCACGCATTGACAAAACGCATCTGTTCTTCACGGGTGTCTGGATGTTTCACTAGAGCATACCAGGGCCATTCATCCCTAGGCATCTCTGCGAGTACCATTTTTTAGAGATATATAGGGGCATGCGTGTAGAGTTTTTATGCCTCAAGAGGATGTGAAATCCAGCAGGAGACTGGAGTGACGAAAAGGCATTAATTCGAAATGTCCTAATGCCAACCTGCCTCAGGGAAGGGGTTCACCCCAAATCGCTGTGCTAAATTTGTGCTAAAAATTTTCAAAATCCCCCTATACACCTCGAAGTGATCTACATCAGGCATAGAATTGCGCGACCAGTCTGCACGTAAAGCGTACATACGTTCTTCGTGTCTCCCATCAGCATAAGCGATCGAACGTTATTCTTGTTCGGGCGGTGCAATTTCGCACCGTGCGGAGTGTGCGAAAAAGCTCAGTTGCCCATGTTGGTTGCTTAGTATGTGTATGTACTTTCATGCACCCTTCGAGCGATTATTCTGACATGAAAATAGTTATTCAGAGATGCGTAGATATTCGTGCCTTCAACATGAAAATAGTTGATTCAAATTCAGCGAATTGTGCTACAACGCACTGCCATTGGAACGCACCTTCTACCACAGAGGACACATGAATTCTCCTGCCCGTCTTCGTAGTGCAACGTTTTCAATCTTCGTCTTCATGACTCTCGCGCTCACATTTTTTACCAGACCAGCAGCTGCCCTAATTGTGAACTTCGAGACCGTGCCACAACTTCCTATCGGGCCAAGTACGTCGCCTGGAGCGGACCGACTCAAACTATCAATGACAACGGACAAGTCACCTTTTCGGAGCATCAGCACTGATTTGTTTATTTCCCAATTACGTAGCGCTCGCTTTATCACCGTCGTCGACGATCGGTGCCGCCTGAGGCGCGTGCCTGTTCATTTTGTCGAGCCGACGAACCCAGATCCATATCTAACTGCGTAGTCTTGGAGGACACCACATGCGCACATTGCCCAGGCTAGCGGCCGGTCTTTCCGCACTGCTCCTCACCGGCTGCGTAGACCTCTCCTTTCGCATCACGCCGGAGAATCTCTCGGTGAAACCGATGGCTGAGGGGAAGACCTGCATATACACCCTGTTTAATTTTGGCTACGGCACCAATACCGCTGAGCAGGCCATGGCCAACGCCACCCCGCCGATTCAGAACATTCGCAGCATCAGTCTAACGGTCTTTCATTTCCTAGTCTTCGAATCACACTGCCTGAAGGTCGTCGGTGAGAGCGCTCCAGCCGGCGTGGGAGCACGCTAGTTAGAACATGATATGTTCGCAAGAGGAGGACCCCGCATGCGCACGTTCTGTACGCTGACCGTCTGTCTCGCCGTGCTTCTGCTCGTTGGCTGCGTCAGCATCACCAATCGCATCACCCCCGAGGATCTCTCGGTGAAACCGATCGCGGAGGGCAAGACCTGCATGTACACCCTGTTTGAGTTGGGCTACGGCAACAATACCGTCGAGCAGGCCATGGCCAACGCCACCCCGCCGATTCAAAGAATCCGAAGCGTGAGCCACAGCCTCTTCTTCTTGCTGTTTGTGAATAGGAGCTGCCTCATCGTGGTTGGCGAGGGCGCACCAGCCGCCGCGCCATAGCGGCGACGCCAACGGAGACGGTCTGTCGACGATTACCGCGTACTGGAGGACTATACGATGCATCGACTGATCTGCTGCACCTGCTGGCTGACGGCCCTACTCCTCTCCGGCTGCATAAATGCCTCATTTCGCCTGACCCCAGAGGATCTCTCGGTGAAACCAATGGCGGAGGGCAAGGACTGCGCGTACGCCGCGTTTGGGTTTGGTTACGGCTCCACGACCGTTGAGCAGGCCATGGCCAACGCCACTCCGCCGATTCAGAACATCCGAAGCGTGGGGATAAACGAATTCTACTTGCTAGGTGTATACAGGGGGTGCCTGATCGTGGTCGGCGAAGGTGCCTCGAGCACCACCAAATAAACTATGCTGGCGGTTCACCTGCCGTAAAGGCAGCCAGGTAGATCCACAGGTGAGTGACGTGGGAAGACTGTCATAACTGAGGGTACATCCCATGTGCTGTGCTAAATTTGTGCTAAAAAGTTTCAAAACCCACCTATACACCTCGAATCCATCGAATCAATAGAATGCACGCAAGTACATGTTTTTGCAGTTAAAACGGGGGAACCATTTGATACACCGAGCATTTTAGAAATTGTCCTGGCCTGATTCGTAAACCGCAGGTCGGTGGTTCGATTCCACTCGCCGGCTCCAGAAATATCCCCGACGAATCAACCTGTTGGCGGTTTACGACCGCGCTGCTCTCACCCCTCAATTCTGTCAGTGTAAGCGTCTGGTGCTCCAAATTGTGCAGGGTGTTGGAGGCACTCCAGGTGGTTTGATTTGATAGGAGTTGTCGACTGGCACGAGATCGTACAGTGAGGCTGACGTGCATCAGTATTATGTGCCTGATGGTGTTCTCGTCGGCTAAGCGGCTTATCTTGCAGGACATGTGGAGCCTCCTCGCCTTGGGCTGACTAATCAGTTAGTCAGTGAGGAATTCATCATGGATGATCGTATCGTTGTCTATCCAAACATGTGCAGCGGGAAGCCGACAATTCGAGGCACCCGCATTATGGTGAAGAACATCCTCGGCATGGTGGCCGGTGGCTACACCGTGGCCCGGATCATTGACTCGTACCCCGAACTGACCGCCAACGAGGTCACTGCCGCGCTTGAGTATGCCAGCCAGGTGATTGACGAAGAGAAAGTCATCCCGCGTGCCTGACCGCCTGACCATCCTTCTCGACCAAAATGTTCCCCAAGCCGTCGTTTCATGGCTGAAGCCGTTGAAGCCGACGTGGGCCGTCTTCCACACCGGCGATGTCGGATTGTCTGGGAAGCCTGATGAAGAGGTCTTTGCCTGGGCGCAGCAACAGAGCGCTGTTGTTGTGACCTTTGATGAAGACTTCGCCGATGGCCGTTCCTTTCCAACACAGCGACACCATGGCATTGTGCGCCTTCGGGTGAGGCCGACAGCGATCGAAGAAACCGAACAGGTTTTGGGTCGATTGCTCAGTAAGGTCACCGAAGCTGAACTCACCACGTCTCTCATCATCGTAGACCGCTCTCGAATCCGCGTGCGGACCCGACCTGAATACGTTGCACGTCCCGCAAATCACGGAGCGTGCAGCGTACCCCAAAGTGTAACCGTCGAGACTGCGTTCGGCGGCGGTAGACACGACACCACAGGATGAAGCCCCGCCCATCTCATGCCATGGTGGATCAAACGCTCCTCTGTCTGTTGATGTCGTGATGTGAGGGGGGGAAAAGACTTCGGAGTTGCTTCACAATCGCGGTAGAATCCCCGGTCATTATCCCGCCGCTCAACGGTTGTCAGCGACGGGTTGATGCCGTGCCTGTCCGGAGAATAGCCGGTCCGCGAACATATCTCCCGTTGCTTGTTGGCGCGCGTAGGCTATGGTACTCTCCAGTTATGGTCGGTCCCAACGTGGCTATGCAGTGGCCACCTGATGAATGCGTATGATCTCGTTGCGTTCTCCATCTTCTCGTCTGATCCCCAAGGTGTTTGTCCTCCTGCTGACCTGGATTGTGGTAGCCAGTCTTTCGTGGGCAGACTTGATAGGTGCTCAGGCCGAACCGACCGGCGCATTAGTCGACGCGCAGGTGGCGACCGAGCTGGATCTGGACGAACTGCGGGATGACGCCACAACGCTCTCGCTTATCGAAGAAGAACTCCCCGCGCGCCTTTCGGCGCAAACCCTTCCATTGTTTTCTGCAGGCCGTTCCATCCCTGATGAGAATCCGCAACCGACACGCTTGGTACTCTCCAAATTGTCCGTCTACCGCTTGTAACTCGCTCTTTGCCGCGTCCATGTACTATCCAGCAACTCGATCCTCGGGTGAGGTCGGGGCGCTGGTTGCGTGATGCTGGTGTGGGGTGTTCCGCAGACACCGGAGCGAGCAGAGAGGAAAGAGACGTATGATCGAGCGACTTGTCGGAGCGGCGCTGGCGCAGAGACTGATGGTGTGTTTCGCTGGACTCGCGCTGTTGTTTGGCGGCCTCTACGCGTTTCATATTCTGGACGTTGTGGCCTACCCCGATCCGTCGCCGCCGATGATCGAGGTCATCACGCAGTATCCGGGCTGGTCCGGCGAGCAGATGGAGCGCGCGATCACGTTGCCTATCGAGATTGCGCTCCAGGGGATGCCGGGTCTGTCGGAAATCCGGTCGCTGTCGATTTTTGGATTGAGCGACGTCAAAGTCTATTTCGACTTCGGAACCGACTATTTTCGAGATCGCCAGGAAATTCTCAATCGCCTGCAACTCACCGTCCTGCCACAAAACGTGCAACCCACCATTTCTCCCTGGTCGGCGATCGCCGAAATCTTTCGCTACGAACTGACCGGCGACCATGTGTCCCTCACCGATCTGAAGACCACGCAAGATTGGCAGATTCGCCGCGAGTTTAAGCGGGTGCCCGGTGTGATCGATGTGAGCACCTATGGTGGAACGACCAAGGAGTATCACGTCGAGTTAGACCCCGGACAACTCATGAGTTACAACGTGACGCTCGATCAGGTCATGGACGGCCTCGCCAAGAGCAATACCGATGTGGGCGGAAACTATCTCTCGATGGGGGAGCAAAGCTTCAATATTCGCGGCATGGGCTTGATCAAAAAGCTCGACGATATTTCCAACACCGTCGTGACGCAGAAAGAGGGCACGCCGGTGTTTGTCAGAAATCTCGGCAAGACCAGTATCGGCTCGCGCGTGCGTCTGGGCAAGGTCGGCATCGACGACCGGGACGATGTCGTGGAAGGCGTCGTGTTGCTCCAGCGAGGCGCCAAGGCGTTGCCGGTGCTGGACAAGGTTCATGAGAAAGTGCAGGAGCTCAATGCCCGCAAGTTGCCGCAGGGTGTGGCGATCAAGACCTTTTACGACCGCACGGTGCTCATCCATACCACCATCGAAACCGTGATTGATATTTTGATCGCGGGTGTTCTGCTGGTCTCGATCATTCTGTATGTGTTCCTGGGACACTTCAGGACCGCGATGATCGTCGCGCTGACCGTCCCCGTGGCCCTGCTGTTCACGTTCGGGATGATGGTCCTCAGCGGCCAGTCGGCCAATTTGATTTCATTGGGGGCGGTCGACTTCGGCATCATCGTCGATTCCACGCTGATCATGGTCGAAAGCATTTTCTATCATCTCGCGCACAAATCCTCGGCCGGCGTAACAGTCCCGATGCATGTCATGCGTGCGGCGCGCGAAGTCGGGCGTCCGATTTTTTTCGCCACGACGATCATCGTCATCGCCTTTTTGCCTCTGTTCACCATGACAGGGGTGCCGGGAAAAGTATTTGCTCCAATGTCTCTGACCTACGGCTTTGCGCTGAGCGGCGCGCTGCTGATGGCCTTTACCCTGGCGCCGGCGCTGTGCTCACTTCTGCTGAACGGGCCGATCAAGGAGCATGACACGGCGGTGGTGGAATTCTTGAGCCGGCGCTATATGGCCTTGTTGAATTGGGGGCTTCAGCGCGAATGGTTGGTGATCGGCATCGCGATTGTGACGTTGGTCCTGGCCATGGGGGCCGTGCCGTTTATCGGCGGCGAGTTTATGCCGGCGCTGGAAGAAGGCAATATCTGGATGCGCACGACCTTTCCAGTGGATATTTCGTTCGAACAGGCCGCCCGTCTCGTGACTGATATTCGCGCCATCTTCAGGCAATTCCCGGAGGTCATCAGTGCGGCCTCGCAATTGGGGCGCCCGGACGACGGCACCGATCCCACCAGTTTCTTTAATGCCGAATTTCTGGTGACCTTGAAGCCCTTCAAGGAGTGGCGCGCGGAGGTGCCGACCAAAAAAGCGCTGGTCGATCAAATCGAGCACCGCTTGGCGGCGATTCCCGGCGTGACCTTCAATTTTTCCCAGGCCATTCAAGACAATGTGCAGGAGGCGATGTCCGGGGTGAAGGGCGAGAACGCCGTCAAGCTGTACGGCAGCGATCTCCAGACCCTAGAGCAGTTGGCCGCACAGATCGAGGTGCAGATGAAAGAGGTGCGGGGCGTGAAAGACCTGGGCGTGCTCCACCTGTTGGGGCAACCCAACCTGGTCATCGAGGTTAATCGCGAGGAGTGCGCGCGGTATGGCCTCAAGGTGGGCGACGTCAATGATGTGGTGCAGGCGGCTATCGGCGGCCAGGCCGTCACCCAAATCTATGAGGGCGAACGGTGGTTCGACCTGGTCGTGCGGTTTCTCCCAGAGTTCCGGCGCGATATCGAATCGATCGGCAATATCGTCGTCAGCACCCCCGATGGTGCGCGGATTCCGCTCAAGCAATTGGCCTCTATCACGGAACAGACGGGCGCGTTCATCGTGTATCGGGAGAATAACGAACGGTATATTCCCATCAAGTTCAGCGTGCGGGGCCGGGACCTGGAGGGCACGGTTCGGGAGGCGCAAGAACGGATTGCACAACAGGTTCCGCTTCCCGCTGGCTACCGGATTGAATGGCATGGAGAGTTCGATCAGCTGCAGGAAGAAAAAGCGCGCCTCGCCAAGATTGTGCCGATCACACTGCTGCTCATTCTGTTCCTCGTGTACCTCGTACTGAACAATCTGCGCGATGCCTTCCTCGTACTCGCGGCGGTGCCCTTCTCACTGGTCGGCGGCGTGCTGGCTTTGCTGGTCACCGGTACGCACTTCAGTATTTCGGCGGCGGTCGGATTCATTTCGCTGTTCGGTGTCGCCGTGCAGGGCGCCTTGATTCTCATTAGCCGGATGCAGGAGCTCTTGCGGGAAGGATATGAGATTCGTGACGCTATTATGAAAAGCGCGGAGGTTCGGATGCGCCCGGTGCTGATGACCTCGCTGGCTGCCGCCATCGGACTGCTGCCTGCGGCGATTGCCACCGGGATCGGGGCGCAGTCGCAGCAACCTCTGGCGAGGGTTGTGGTGGGAGGAATGCTGACCTCCGCCGCGTTGATTCTCCTGGTGCTCCCGGTGTTGTATCAATTGCTGCACCGCTACCGAAGGCCATCACCTTCGACTGCAGCGACGGGAGCCGGGGCCGAATCGATCGGCAACGATGACCGGAAGGAATGAGCCTAGCGCATATGGACTGAAACCGATCGTTGCGTTCAGTGAATGCTGAAGCGCCTCATGAATGTTCGGCCTGATGCACCGCCTCGGCCCGCACCACGTAGCGCAACGGCCCGCCGTTCGTGATCGCATCAAAGGGGAAGCACGTAACCAGGATCAATTCCTCCTGATCATCTCTCGTCGGAATACGGTCCCGCCGCGAATCCAAGACGCCCTGCTCTGCAACCCGATAGTGCTGAATGGTTCCATCTGTTCCTGTGACCTCGAGTCGATCGTTCGGTTGCATGTGCTGCAAAAAATGGAAATGTGTGTCTCGATGTCCGGCGATCATCACGGTGCCTGGTTGTCCTGGCAGGGCACTTGAACCGACGTGACCCGGCCCGAATGCCAACGTGCGTCCATGGGCGCCGGCTAACACGATCATATCGACCGATAGGCGTGGCATCTGCAGGCGCGCGACCGGCCAGGTGTCGGCCCAGGGCCAGGGTTTCGGCATGGCCTCTCCCGCAAGGGAGCGAGTCCAGGCCCGCTGCAGCAGAAGCTGCGCGAGCCCGGCCTTGGCATACATCCACGATCCTTCCCAGACCTGCCACAATCCGATGGTGAGGAGGCTCGCCATCAGCCAGAGCAGGAGCGAGGACTGCTGCCTGGTTCGACTCATGCGACCCCGATCCGCAGTGCTCTCAGCCATGCTGCCAGTACCACCGCGGAGAATCCTAGCAAGAGGTGCAGTTGCCAGCCGGTGGCCGTCTTCGGCAAGGCTCCGAGGTCCTGCGCACTGGCCAGGTTCGTTGCGTGACCCTGCTCTTCGCCAGGAGCATCGGTCGGTCGAACCGGTGTGATATCGACGGCCACCAGACTCGTGTATTGGCTGACAAGGTGGTGGGCCAATGCCACTTCGAGGACGGAGGTTTTCGTTGCCTCGTCACTGCCCCCCTTGTAGGCTTCATCCATCAGCGACGAGATTTTTTGCCGCGCCCAATAAACGGAGAGCCCGCCATACGCGGAGGTCTGGTTCAATGGGACCGGGAGCGACCAGGGATGGCCCCCCGCCTGCCCACGCAACATCGCGTGTGACGGGAGTGCATCAGCCTTGAGTGCCAGCACAATCGGCTCACCTTCATAGAGATCGGTAATCTTGGCCGGATAGTGTTCCAGCCCGGACCATCCGGCCGGATCGAGGGCGATGTCCCCCAGCACCGGGCGTTCCAGTTTTTTGAACAGGCGCTCCAGCTTCTGTTCCACTTCATCGACCTTGCCGATATAGGTGAACGTGCCGCGCCCGAATTCGGCGGCTTTTCGCATCAGGTGGCTATTGGGCGTCGAGCCGATGCCGACCGTGAACAAACGCCTGGTGCCCACACGTTGGTGCAGCAACTCAAACAATTCTTCCTCATTCCCGACCTGGCCATCGGTCAGGAGGATGATCTGCTGCAGTCTTGAGCTGTCTTGCGGGCTCTTGAGGGCTTGTCGCAAGGCGGGGAGCACTTCGGTGCCTCCGTCGGCGGAGAGTTGTTCGGTATACCGGACCGCCTGTTTGATGGTCGTGGTCGTGACCGGTTGAGGAACGGAAAAGAGCGAGCGGACGATAGTGTTGAATTGAATAACGTTGAAACGATCCTGCGTGGTCAGTCGCGTGAGTGCCCCGGCCAATGCGCGTTTCGCCTGATCGATTGATGCGCCGGCCATGGACCCTGACGTGTCGATGATGAAGGTGAGGTCGCGTGGAATGCGTTGCGCCTTCTCGTCCTGCTGTGTCGGCGGGACCAGCATCAGCATGGCATAGGTCTCTCCGTTCTTCTGCTCCGTGAAGACGGTTGCGATGGGCCCGCTGCGTGGGGCGGGATGCCAGATCAGTTGAAAATCACGATCGCCCGGTACTGCGTCGGCCCGGAGACTGATGTGAAAACCGCCCTCCGCGTCCGGAATGGTGATGATGGGATGAAACGGTGACTCGACCTTGTCGATCGGAAAGCCGGGATGAAGCGTCAATGAGAGGCTGACGGGGTTCATTGATCCATGGGCGGGTGATTGCACCGGCGGCGTCATCCGCGAGGCATCAGGAACGCGGTCTGTGTCCAACATGGTGCCGGACCCTTTGGGGGCTTGCCCTTCGATGATAACCGGCGTGCCGGGGATGTAGCGCTGTCCCACCGCCATGGGAAAGCGAAGTTGGAACCGGTCGGCGTCATATCGGACAGTCTCCTGATACTCGATTTCGATGGTGATATGCTCGCCGGGTCCGATATTGGCCACGGAGGCCGTGAACATATTCGGCCGTTCTTGATCCAAGAGGCTCGTTCGCTTTCCCTGCTGTTTGGCCTGGTCATAGACCTTCCTGGCTTCGGCCCGTTCCTTGATCTGCCCTTCAATGGTCCGCTCGCCGACTTTCATGCGCAGGTGATCGACGGCCGCTGTTTCCGGCAACGGAAAGACGTAGATGCCCTCAAGCCAGTCACCTTTTCTGGTGCTGGGGTTCGTAAATTCCTGACGAACCGTGGCGCGGGCAATGGTGCCGGTGACGGCGATCTGGACATCGGTCTTCAGAATAGGGGCCGGGGAAAATCGCCCTGCCTGATTGGTGCGGAACAGCAGGGTGCCTTCCGTGACCTCGTTGATGCCCATGGTGGGAACGACCCCTGTGCGTAACGTGGCTGCCGATTCGGCTGAGCGGGCTTCCGGGGGATGAGTTCCAAAAGCAAGGGCGGAGAGCACCACGCAAAAGAGGAAGCCGGAAGTCATTCTGTGAAGCCAGGAGCGGGAGGCAGAGAGATATTCAGTCATCATGTGATCCTCACGTTGTCAGATGAGTTGATGCGTGGTTGAGGGTCCCCTGGGAAAGACGAAGGGTCTTTCCCAGGGTGACCTCGGCGTCACGTTAGTTGCCGGTTGCCGATTCAGCCGGTGTGTCCGTTCTGTCGGAGGAAGAATCAGAAGAAGGATCAGAAGAGGAAAGGGTTTCGCTGATTGACTCGATCGGAGCTGATTCAACCGGAAGGTCGGAGGTCTCGGAGAACGCATCGGCGACAGGTCCGGTGGTGACGGCAGGAACGAACATGTGTTCCCGGCCGATCTTGCGCATCTCCACATGCACCCGCCGATTCATCTGCCGGCAGACATCGCTGTTATCGATGCACAGGGCGCCTTCCTCACCTAGACTCACGGTTTGGATGGCCGATTCCGGCACGCCCAGGGAGATGAGTTGCTGCTTGACCGTCTCGGCCCGTTTCATCCCGAGGATTCTGTTAAAGCTCATCGAGCCCTGTTGATCCGTGTAGCCTTGAAGAAGCACGCCCCAATCCGGTTCGTTCTTCAGGAACTCCGCATGGCGTTGAAGGGCGGCCTTGCCATCGTCGCTCAATCCCTTGCGTCCGATTTCAAACAGGATATCGTCGTGGAGGATGTCCGTGCTTCTACTCGCCAATGCGGCTGTCTCCACATGAATGATCGGCATGGCGGCTGAGGCCGTCACCTTGTCGGTGGAGTCTTTGAGAACCTGGGATACCTGGCTGCTATCGAGAGCCTGTGATGATTGGTTGCTGTGGGCCGCTTCATCCGCCTGGGAGTAGTACCAGAAGGCGGCGACGACGAGGGCGAGGAACCCGATGAGACCGCTCAGGATATAGACATCCTTCATGTCACGGTCCGGGCCGACGATGGTGGGGGCGACTGGTCCTGCGCTGAGGGTGGCTGTGGGGGCTTTTTGCATGGCTGCTTGCTCCTTGTGTTGTGGCGCCGGATCGCTCCAGCTCATTGATGATTGATGATGATTCGACTGACCATGTGCTCGCGGGGTCGGCCTGCTGATGGTCACCTCCTTCCTGCCGAACGCCCGCTGTCGGGCGGTTCGTAGAGCAAGGCAAGGGCCAGGGGAGGCCGCGCGGATCTTGGCGAGAAAAATGAGGTAGAACAACGCGTTAGCGAAAATTGACTGATGCGTGGACACAGCGGCTCATGTGAGGATCAGCGGGGATGCGGGGCTAGCCCCGCATGCTGGACCATTGTGAGGCAGGACTCGCAGCTCTCCCGACGTCCCACTTGCCGATGGCGCGTACTTGCCAAAACGGGCTGAGCCGGGTTGTGTCTTGGTCGCAGTATGGAGCAGGTCTTGTATTGTCCGGCTGCCGGCGAGGCGCGACCGATGTCGATCGCCGGGAGAGGGCGGGAAGCGGAGATCTGGGTGACCGGTTTATCTTGAGTGTTTGCGCGTCAAGCGGAGAGACCACGCGGAAAATATCCCGGTTGAAGGAATTGGGAGCCGAACGCTGGTTCTCCGGCCTGCCTTGCGCATCTCGCCATTGTCAGATGGTAAGGCCGCTTCCCGCTCATGTCATGCCCTGAGTCCATCAATGCGGCGCTCACGATACCCCTCGCCGGTCATCGGCTTTTCAATCGCCACAGCGATGTGATCTCCGCCGCGCGGGCGGCGCGGAGGGGATCGGCCTGTTCGGATGCGCGTGGATGCTGCGGTCGGATGTCGGTCCTGCCGGCAACGACGAGCCCTGCCTGCTCGAATGCGGCGAGGAGTTCGTCCCTGGATCTGAGTGCCAGATGTTCGGCGAGATCCGAGAGCAGCAGCCAGCCTTCTCCGCCAGGCTCCAGATGCGCGGCCAGTCCATTGAGAAATCCATGCAGCATGCGGCTCTCAGGGTCGTAAATTGCCTGTTCAAGCGGCGAGGTGGGCCGCGCCGGCACCCATGGCGGATTACAGACCACGAGTTGGGCCTTGTCTGCTGGAAACAGATTCGCGTGCACAACGTCCACCTGATTACTCAGGTCAAGCCGTTGGAGATTTTCGCGAGCACAGGCTAAGGCGCGAGGATCCTGATCGGTCGCAATGATACGCGGGACACCGCGGCGAGCTAACACTGCCGCCAGCACGCCGGTCCCGGTCCCGATATCGAAGGCCAGCGTACAGGCGGGAAGCGGGGCATCGGCCACCAGCGCGACGTACTCGCTGCGAATCGGTGAAAACACTCCATAGTGCGGATGGATGCGGTCGCCCAGGGCAGGAACGTGTATCCCCTTCTTGCGCCATTCATGCGCGCCAATGACGCCGAGCAACTCCCGCAGCGAGACCAGGGCGCGACCCGTAGCGGGCCCGAAGGCTTCCGCGCACGCTTGCCGGAGGTCGGGGGCGCGGCGCAGACGAATGTCGTAATTGTCCTCCAGGGCGACCAACAGCATACCGAGGATGCGGGCCCGGCGGGATTGCGTCTGCCGGTGAAAGTGAAAGGACTCTGTCGGAGACGTGCCCGGCTTGGGGGGATGGCGGTCTGCTCGTCTGGCCATGGCATTCAGCAGTTGTCGCGCGTTGTGGAAGTCCCCCTGCCAGAGTAGCGCGGTCCCCTCACAGGCCAGCCGGTGGGCAGCATCGGCGGTCAGGCTGTCGTCGGCGATCACGACGCGGGTGGGGGGAGGCGCGCCCCATTCCGAACGCCAATGCGCGGAGCAAGGTTGTCCGTTCTCCGTCCAATTCACTTGCGCAGGCTCAGTCATGACCACCCCTGCACCCGGTCTGCTGTCACTGTGTGTCCTCGGTACATTGCGCCTGAGCCGATGAGACGTTCGGCATCCTTCATGAAGAACGAGATGTGCGGATCATGCTGGAGAAAAATGCCGCCTCACCAGGGATTCGACGGGTTTGAAGTGGCGCTCGGGCAGATTTTTGAAACGCCGCTTGCAGTCGAGCAGGGCGTCGTCCGCATTGGTGAATGGAGTGATGGTCTCCATGAGGTGTCCATGGTAGTCCATTAATTTCAGCTCGACTGTGCGCAGGAGGGACGGGTCTCCCGCCAACGCAGCGGCGGCTTTGGCCTGGTCCCCGTCCGAATCGACGAGCGCTTGAAAGCAGAGTCCTTTCAGTCGTTGCGTGACGGTGCTGCGATCCCATCCCAGGGCTCTGGCCGTGGCTTGCATGTCGAAACGCTGTTGACGCAATTGGTGTAAGACGGCGAGGTCGCCCGCAGGATCGGGCATGAGCGGCACGGCGCCGGATGCCCCGATTCTTCGTGGCGGTTGGGCGGACAGGCGAAGATCCGCCGCAGAGAGGACCGGGCCGTCCGACAGCGCCATGGCTTGCTCGAGGCACTGCCGCAATTCCCGCACGTTGCCTGGCCAGGATTGTTGCGTGAGCGCTGAGACCGCCTCTTCCGATAGACGCAGGGATGCCTGATGGTTGTGTTTCGCCGAGTCGCGCAGGCAGGCTTCTGCGATGAGCGGAATATCGTCTCGACGCTCCCGCAACGGCGGCAGGTGCAGCACGAGGCCCTTGAGCCGGAAATACAGGTCTTCACGAAACCAGCCTTCCGACACGCCTCGCTGCAAATCCTTGTTGGTCGCAGCCACGATACGGACATCCACCGTGGTGGGAGTCGCGGCGCCGACGCGGTAGAAGGATCGATCCTGCAACACGCGCAAGAGTTTGCTTTGATGGTCGAGCCGCAGGTCGCCGATTTCATCGAGGAAAATCGTGCCGGAGTGCGCCAGTTCGAAATACCCTTTGCGGTCCGCAAGCGCGCCGGTGAAGCTGCCGCGGACATGGCCGAAGAGTTCGCTTTCAAAGAGTTCCGGCGAGATGGCCGCCATGTTCACGGCAATGAATGGCTTTGCCGCTCGTGGACTCAAACGATGCACGGCGCGGGCGCAGAGCTCTTTGCCGGTTCCCGCCTCGCCTGTGATCAGGACGGTGACCATCGCGCGCGCGCCCTTTTTGAGGTCGCGAAACATCGTGAGGATCGCCGGGTGTGTGGTGATCATCCCTGCCTGCTCGCATTCCCGGCGCAGCGTCTCCTGTTCCACGTTGCCCAGGGGCTCCGCGCTGATCGTTGCCGCCCGCATGCGCTGGAGCTGCTGTTCGAGTTCTTCCATCCGTTGCCGGGTTGCAGCTTCCTGCTCCTGGGCCTCTGTGATCCTGAGTTGCAGATCGGCGGCGAGCCTGCTCGATTCGGCTTCTTTAGAGGCCGAATGAGACATGCTGGCTCGAGCGGACTCCAAATCTTCCTCCAGGCTTTCCACGGCCGTTTCCCGATAGATCAAGGCTTCGCGAACTGCTACCAGATTTTGTTGCACCTGCAGCATGTCCTGCTCCAACAGCACCACGCGTCTGGTTGTCACCAACTGCCCCAGGAGGCTGCCGGTGACGAGGATCATGAGGGTGGCGGTGACGGGAATGATGAACGGAAGGACCCACTGGGCGGTGGCCAGCACTGTCCAACTGACGCAGAGATAGAGTAACAGAATCCCCGTGCCCAGGGCCGGGCCTTTCCAATCCGCCCACAGGAGGACCATCCAGGCCGCGGAGAGGCAGAGGGCAAACGTCACGACGGCCCGTTGGAGCGGGGAAAGGTCCCGGATCCAGTCTTGCGTCAGCAGCGTGTGCAGCAGATGTGTCTGCAGCAGCATGTCGGACGCTTCCTCGCCGGTCGGCGTCGTTCGTTCCGGTTGAGGGATCGGTTGCGTGAGGAGCAATACCGCTTTGCCGTTGATCAGGGCGCTCAGTCCTTCATGGTCGTTCCGGTCGATCATGCGAGTGAGATCCAGCACGGAGGCGGCAGAAAATTTAAGCGGATGCGCGGCAAAGTTGATGAGCAGCCGGCCGTGACGGTCCAGGGGGATGGTGATGTCGCGGGTCGATCCGCCCGGTACTCGCGCGTTGCGCAGTCGTATGAATCCGGATCGTCCTTCGACTTGATCCGGTGGGATCTGCCAGAAGGTGGCGGCTACTGCGAACCCCAGGGCCGGAAGCTGACCCGGTCCGGCGCCATGATAGAGCGGCACACGACGGACGACGCGATCGGGATCGAGCGTCGGGTGCAGTGCGCTTCTCCCCGGGGTGGTATGGGGTGACGGCGTCGAAGATCCCGTCGTCTCCTGATCCGACATGGGAGTCATGACCGTTGGATACGAGACGGTTCCGGCTGACTTCACCGCTTCGATCAGCAGCGCGTCACTGACGGCGCCGCCCAGATTGGGAGGGCTGGGAAGATCGAGCGGAATATCCAGGCCAATCGAGGCGGCTCCGGCGTCATTCAGCGCGGTGATGAGTTTTGCCGGGAGGGCGTGATCCCAAGGCCCGGCGCCGAATTGTTGTTCGCTGGCCTGGTCTCTCACGATGAGGAGGAGGTTCGGGTCTGGAGCCGGTTGGGCGCGGAGGCGCATCCAGGTATCGTACGGCGCCCATTCCAGCGCCTGGTGCGTGGCCGGCGCCGGTGTCCAGATGATTGCGGCGAGGGCGATCGCAATCAGGGCCATCGCCACGGCTTGCAGCCAGATATTCCTGACGAACAGGCGGGTGGCGATTCGCATGGGTGGTCGTTGACGAACCGGAAGTTGCAGCCGTTCGTTTATGACGGATTGGGAGGCTCAGCCGCGAGTTCGTCCAGGATACGTTTGACGTCGTCCTTCGGCAAACCCTTCAGGTAGCTTTTGGCCTTGGCCTGATCAGGGGCCAGGCCGAGACCTTTGCCATAAATACGGGCCAGGGCCATGCGGGAAGGAACGGCTCCATCGGCGGCGGTGGATTCCAGATAACTCAGGATCCATTGGCCATGCGGCGGGAGTTGCCCGTCGAGTCCCTGTTCATACAGTTGCACCAGCGTGGCATGGGAAATTTCGTTGAGGGCATAGGCTTCACGCAGGAGCACCGGGAGAGCCTCCGCAGTGCGCCCCTGTTTGAGCAACGTGGTGCCGACGGTCTCCGCTGGCTGATCCCGGTCGAGGTCGGGAAAATCCAACCAGATTTGATCGCAGTAGTTCTTGAAGGCCTCAGCGGCCGCCTTGGTTTGTTTGGTTTGCAGATTGCCTTTGACGGCTGCGAGTCGTCTGAGTTGCGTCAGCGCTTGGGCTGCTTCCGGTAAACCCTGTTCGAAGGCTTGCGCCCACCAGGTGATCGCCATGATTTGGCTTTTCTCGACTCCCTGTCCGGAGCGATAGGCGTTGCCGAGGAAATATTGGGCTTTGGCAAGGCCGGCTACGGCGGCCGACTCGAGTTCCTGAGCCGATTCTTTATCCCGACCCGCCATCTTGAGTACGAGCCCCAGGCGGTAATGGGCCTCGGCAAAATCCGGTTTCAACTGCAGAGCTTCCTGGTAGGCCTTGATGGCTGATTTGATGTTGCCGCGTGTGTATTGGATCGTGCCGATGCTGTAGTGCGCCTGCACGAGCATCGGGTCGAGGCGGACAGCCTCTTGCAGTTCCGTCATGGCGCTGCGCCAGTCCTGCTTGGCCATCAGAGCGGTGCCGAGATCGAGATGCGCCTGGGCGACAGTGGGATGGAAGCGCAGGGCGGTCCGGTATTCGTCGATGGCGCCATCTGTATCACCCAGCTGAAACAGTATTCTGCCGAGGGTGAGCCGGGGTTCCTGGGCATCCGGTTCGACATGCAACGCTTGCCGGGCCTTTGCCAGAATCTCGAGTGGTGTGAGGGGGGCCTGGGCCGGTGGTGGCGGTGGTGCGGGCGGTTCGCTGGGAAGCGGTTCTACCCGGACGGCTTCTTGAGCGGCCTGGTCAGTCGGTGGAACTGCCGGGGTCTTGATGACGGGTGCTTCTGGTTGGACCGTTTCTGTCGTCGCACCGGGGGAGGGCTCTTCTTGCGCGCCGGCCAGGAGGACCGTGAGAGGCATTGTCACAATGACGATGAAAATCCACCGTCCGGCGGCGAGGCGTTGCAAGAACATAAGCGCTGGCAGGGCTCCACGTAAAAGGTCTCTTACTATATACACATAGATGGCGAGAAATTTCCATGGGTTCTGACGGGGAACCTGTGTCCGTGACCGATGCTGTCCTGGTCGAGGACGAACTCAGCAGGGGACAAACAGTGGAGTACTCCGCGCCATGGATCAGGTTGTCAGGAAGGCAAGCGTCAGCGCAATGGCGGTAAGGAGCATCAACAGACCCAACAGGAGGTAGCGCCACCAGCACAATTGATCCACGACCGGCATGAATCCCAGGCTCACGCCTTCGGCGAGGAGCCAGTTTCTAAACTCCTGGGGAGCGACGAGGTGGACCCCGCGTGCCGTACAGGAGGCCAAAAAGCGATCCACCACCAGGCCTCGCAATGCCGTGCGAGTCAATCGTTCAAGCCACCCCGGAAACCGGAGGCGGAGCCTCGCTTGGGCCACATAGTGGTCGACAAGGGTTTCGTATTCCTGTCGAATGGTGGACAGGTTCTGGCCTGTGGTGTCGGCGGTCTGGTTCAGAGCGGGCAACGTGTGAAGCCAGTCACGGAGGGATTGTTCCAGCCGCTCCACCATCCGCCGGGCTGCGTCCAATACGCCGGCCACAGTCCCGCCGATGAGCCCGACGATGACATACACCGCGGTCAGCGACCAGCTTCCCAGCGTCGCCCAGGCTCCACGGTTCGAGATGGAGGCGCTGTAAAAGAACGCCGCCCCTCCCACGATGGTGGTGACGATCAGCACGTGGAGTGGCAGGGTACGGAGCAGCGTCTGAAGGAAGGTGCGGGAACTGTTCCCGCTCGGCCCTGCTGGAGGAGTCAACATCATGGCCAACGGACGGGTTATGGCTTGAATGGCGGCTGCTGTTGGTGCGTCGGCCAGATTGCCCTGAGGCGGTCCACCATGGAAACCAGGGCATCCGGTTGGAGCCGGACCGGTTCATGCGGGATGCGCCACACCGGTTCGAGTGGAGCCGGGTCTTGGGAAAGGCGCGGAATCAGGTGCCAATGGATATGTGGAAGCTGGTTGCCGAGCAATTCGTAGTTGATCTTCACCGCCCGCCATTCCTCGGCGAGGAGGGCGGACACCTGGGCGACTTCTTCTATGAGGCTGCTACGCTCCTCACGGGAGAGATGGAACAGTTCCGTCGCGTGGCGCTTCAGCACGAGTACCGTCCATCCTGGGAAAAACTGGTCGTCGTGCAGGTAGGCCTTGGTGAGTCCGCAATCGGCGAGGAAATGGTCCCGGCGGGGCCAGGTCCCGACGCAGGCCTTGCAGGGATGGTCGCTCATGGTTGGAGGAGGGTCCGCGCCTCTTCGGCTGTAATCAAGCCCTTCTTGAGCAGCAGCTGGATGAGTTTGTCGGTGGTCGCTTTGTGCGGCGCGGCGGCTGCCTGGGCTTTCTGTTTCGGTGGCTCACGCCGTTGCCCCATGACCCGGAATGAAGGGGTGAAGACGGCCACGTAGTCCCGGTTCCGGATGCGGACGGATACGGGGAGACTCTCGCTGTTCGGGGTGAGGTCGGGTCCCGATCCTTGCGGAATGCGGAAAAAGGGTTTGCCGTCCTCCGTGGCGCCGTCCTGGCCGATGATTTCCATCCTGGTCAAGAGTGATTCGCCCGTCAGGTTCTCACGATCCTGCCCGGCGGTATTGGTGATGTGATCCAACACCAGGATGAGACTGTCGGCCACAAACAGATCGGGCGAACTGTTGCGGACCGTGACGTCGTAGCGATATTCACTCGAAAAATTGTCCCGGCTGCGCAGAGTGACGAAGGGGGTGACCTTGCTGGTCACATCCACCAGTTGGTCGAACGCAAACAGGGGGGCGGCTGCTTCCGCCAGCAGGAGACACGCAACGCCTGCCAGGATCTGCATGGACCGGGTCATGTTCATGGTTTCCTCCCGTGGTCGATCGACTTCCGATTCAGGATAACAAAGCTCTGCGGCCAGTGCGAGGAAATCCGCTCCCCGCGCGCTGCTCTGCTTGACACGTTCTTTTCGTGGACGATATTCTGCCGGCGGTCAACCGTCGCCTCCGTCGCATCACCCCTTCATGGCACGTACACGCACTACCTCCCTTCCCTTGCTGGTGCCCCGGGCATTCGCATCCACCTTGCTACGGTTCTACGATTATCCCGATCCGCGTCGTCCGGGGCGAATGATCAAAGGGTATGACTGCCCCCATGCCATGCGGACGGCCCGGATGTGCGCGGCTGTGGCCCAGCGGTTAGGCCACGATCCTGCGCGGGTGAAACAATATCAGATCGCCTGTCTCCTCCATGATTTGGGGCGGGCCGGACTCGATCGACCACTCTTCGGCCGCATCTGGTCCTGGGCTCGCGCCCACGGCATTCCCACCAGACCTCGCGAATGGAGGGCCGCCCATCCGGAAACCCGCTATGGCCGGGAGACCGAAGCCTTTGTGGCCCGTTATCGCGCGGCGATGGAGACTGCCGGCATCACTCTGGATCCATGGGCTTGCGAGCAAGTGGAGATGCGTCTGGGGTATGCCCGTCGACTGGCCGCCCGATTACGCATCGTGAAACCGGGTTTGCGCAAGCTGGGAGTTGTCTGGGCGCCCTGGATGGGGCGGATCATGCTCTATTACTATTATCCTGAGAAACTGGCCGGCGCGCAGCCCTGGGTCCGGCAGTTGGCGGAAATTCTTGTTGCCTGCGAACAGTTCGAGGCGTTCAGCAACCAGCGCCGGGGGCGTGACTACTACGTGCGGCGCCGTGAAGATCTGGCGGAAGCGTTTGCCTATCTCAATGGGCTGCAGGCAGAAGGGATCATTACTCGTCCGGTGGTGCAAGCCTTGCGCAGACTCTCGGCAGAAGGCGCGTTTGACGCGGTGCTTGAGCAGGCGAGAGGGCATGCCTTATCAAGGCGGGAACGGGCATTTTTACGTCAGGCGAGTGAGGAGTAACAGATGGCCGTCAAGACGGTGTCGATTCATGTGCCGATGCGAGGCGACAGCCGGATGGAGAACATCACTGGGCAGGTGCAGGCCGCTCTTCAACAGACGCAGCTGCGGGCGGGCATCGTGACGGTGTTCATCAAGCATACGACCGCGTCCGTGTTGATTGTCGAGGACGAGCCCGGCATTCGCGCCGATACGAAAGTCCTGTGGGAGCGGCTCATTCCCGCCGATCCACACTGGCAGCACAATGAGCGCAATGCGGGCGAAGATAACGGTCACAGCCATTTGCGCGGACAGCTTCAGGGACAGTCGCTCACGATTCCTTTTCAGGAGGGGGGCATGACATTGGGAACCTGGCAACAGATTGCCGTGTTGGATTTTGACACCCGCGCAAGAACCAGAGAGCTGGTGTTGCAGGTCATCGGTGAATAGATGCGATCGGTGAGTGTGAGCCCACAGACCGCTGTCGTACGGATCCTGGGTGTCGGGTTGTTGTCGAGCCTGCTGTCGGGACTGTCACAGCCGGCCGGTGGTATCGCTGCCGAGGGCGCTTCCCCTCTTCGAGCGGCGCAAGTTGCGGCTCCGACCGAACTCAGCCAGGAAGAACAGGCGACGATTGCGGTCTTCGACCGGGCTACCCGATCGGTGGTATTCATTGCCAACACGGCCATGCAGCGTGATCCCTGGTCGTTCAACGTGTTCGAAGTGTCGCAGGGCTCCGGGACCGGATTTGTCTGGAGCCGGCACGGCCACATTGTCACCAACTATCACGTGATTTACGGAGCGGATTCGATCACGGTGACGCTGGCTGACCGTACCGAATATAAGGCGAAGGTCATCGGAGCCGATCCCGATCATGATATCGCGGTGCTTCAGATTCAGGCCTCCGAAGCGACACTCCAACCGGTTACTATCGGCAACTCTCAGTCCCTGCGAGTAGGGCAAAAGGTGCTGGCGATCGGGAATCCCTTCGGCCTCGATCACACCCTGACGACCGGCGTGGTGAGCGCGTTGGGCCGGACCATCAAATCGATGAGCAATCGGACCATCGAAGGCGTGATTCAGACCGACGCCGCGATCAATCCGGGCAACTCGGGTGGGCCGTTGCTGGACAGCGGCGGGCGCTTGATCGGGGTGAACACGCAGATCGTCAGCCCCAGCGGCGCGTTTGCCGGGATCGGGTTCGCGGTGCCGGTCGATACGGTCAACCGCATTGTGCCGGAGTTGATCAAGCATGGAAAGCTGATCAGGCCGGGATTGGGCATTTCGCTGGTTCCCGATGCCATGGCGCGGCGGTGGGGTGTGAAAGGCGTCATTATCGGAAAGGTCGGGCGCGGCAGTGCGGCGGAACGGATTGGCCTCCACGGGGCGCGCGAGACCGTCGGCGGTCGCATTGAACTGGGCGATATTATTGTTGCCGTGGATGGCAAGCCGGTTGAGACCATCGACGACCTGATGGATTTCATGGAAGAACATCAGGTCGGTGATCAAGTCACGATCGGATTTGCGCGAGGCCATCGCCGATTGCAGGCGACGGCGACCCTCCAGGCCGTCAACTGAGCGGTAGGAGACTGGGACCAGTCCGCCGGCTACCGGCTCGTATCGTGAGGAACGTCAATGTATGCCAGAGGGCATTCTACGGCTCGTCACTCGCTGCGGCCTGCTGCACGGTTCGTTTGAGGTTTCTGCGGGAGCACCCTTCCAGGATGAAGCGCATGAATTCCTGGACGCGCGCGCGTTCGATCAGCACGCGTCGCCCGGTGCGAGATGAGCGGTGAATCCGAAGGCGACAGCGGCGTGGTTCCCTGTGTTAGGATGACCGGAGTGGCATCAGCCGGAGGAATGACTATGAGTGACCATCGGAATACGGATCAGCCTGGCCATGAGGCGCGCCAATCGCCCTCGCGCGACACTTCGACACCGGCAGATCCGATCGAACTGATAGATGAATGTCTGGCCGCGTTCCCCGACGGCGACCCCCGTCAGAAGCTTCTGTATAAGTTACGCCATGTCGTGACGGCGCAGTCGGTCGCCCAGGACCGCCGCGACACGGAACTGAAAAAGCTCAATGAGGTCGTCGCGAAGCTCACGGCGCCGGCCAACCGTGTGGGCCTGCTCGTGGAGGTTCCGGCGGAGGGCGTGGCGCGCATCGTGGTGGGCGGGGCGGAATATTACGCCAACATCGACCCACGGCTCCCGGCCGGGGACCTCAAGATCGGGACGCAGATCCTGGTCAACGAAGCCTATACCGTGATCAAGGCCCTGGGTTACGACCGCAATGGGCCCGTGCTGAAGGTTGCGGAGATTTTGCCGGACGGGCGTATCCGGTTTGAACAGGATATGGGCCGGCAGGCGTTGATTCTGCAGCGGTCCAGCGATTTGCTGGGCGTGGACCTCAAGGCCGGTGATGAAGTCCGCATTGAACCTACCCACCGGATTGCGATTGAAAAGTTTGAAAACCGTCAGGCGCGGACACACCTGCTGGATGAAGTGCCGAGTGTCACCTGGGAGCAGATCGGGGGGCAGCAACAGGCGATCGAGGCCATCCGCAAGGCGATCGAATATCCCTTGCTCCATGCCGACACCTTCGCAAAATATCAATTTACGCAGCCGAAAGGGTTCCTGCTGTATGGCCCGCCGGGCTGCGGCAAGACCTTGATCGGGCAGGCGGCGGCGGCCAGTTTGTCGCAGCTGGTGCGGGAGTCGCAGGGGCAGGCTGCGTCAGACGGCCACACGAAAAATCCGCCGGTGACGAGCGGCGCGTTCCTCCATATCAAGGGACCGGAAATTCTCAACATGTGGTTGGGCGAGTCCGAACGCATCGTTCGGGACCTCTTCGCCAAGGCCCGGGCCAGACGCAAAGAAGGGGCGCTGCCGTTTATTTTTATCGACGAAGCGGAGTCGGTGTTGGGCACCAGACGGTCGATGCGGTCATTCAACATCAATAATACGCTGGTGCCGATGTTCTGCGCGGAGATGGATGGGATCGAGTCGTTGCAGGATGTGGTGATCATTCTGGCCTCCAACCGGCCGGATTTGATCGATCCCGCGGTGCTGCGGCCGGGCCGGATCGATCGCAAGATCAAAGTGGCGCGTCCGACTCGAGAGGCTGCTGTGGAGATTCTGTCCGTGTATCTCACCCCCGCGCTTCCGCTCGAGCCCGCATTGCTGGAGCAACACGATCACTCTCACGACACGGCGCGCCGCGCGGTGATCGAGCAGGTGGTCGAGAGTCTTTTCTCGCGAACCGACCAGAACCGTGTCCTGTCCATACGTCTGCGCAACGGGCAGAACAAGGTGCTGTATCGCGGGGATCTTGTCAGCGGGGCCATTCTGTCTGCGATCGTCCAGCGGGCGAAGGAAAAGGCGATTGAGCGGGCGGTGGCGCAGACCGGCGCGGCAGCGGGCGACGGCATTCGGGCACAGGATCTCCTTGATGCCGTGCAGGAGGAATATCGAGAAGGGGAAATGCTGCCCCCCGACGATGCGGCGGAGGAATGGTTGAAGCTGCTGGATCATCATCCTGAGCAGGTGGTCGGTGTCTCGTCGTTCCGCCGCGGAAGACCGACGGAAGAACGATTGGTCAACCAGATTATTTGATCGCATAGAATGTGAGGGCGAATGGCAAAAGGCGGGCATGTGTTCCGCCTGACGCCTGACGGATTATGCATCTCTTCGGCATTGAAACGGAGTATGGCATCACCAGGGAGGATCTTGATGCGGTCGATCCGGTTGAGGAATCGATGGAGTTGGTGCGCGCCCATCTGACCGGCGAGTTCGAACGGCGATGGGATTATCGGGGCGAAGATCCCCATGAAGATGCCCGCGGCTTCCGTGTATCCGGTCTGCAACAGGATAAGGAAGAAGACGACTTTGCCACGGTCGATGCCCATCGTCCGTATTCCTTCCATGAGATGAAAAGCGATCTGGTTCTGCCGAACGGCGCACGGTTTTACAATGACCATACGCATCCCGAATATTCGACCCCGGAATGTCGGACGCTCAAAGATCTCTTGGCGCATGACCGCGCGGGGGAGCGCGTCGCGCAACGCGCGGCGGATCGCCGGAATCAGCGGCTGGGCGGCGCGTATGTGCAACTGTATAAGAATAATACCGACTTTCACGGTCACAGCTATGGCTGTCACGACAACTATCTCGTCGCGCGCGCGATACCCTTTCCACAGTTGACACGGGGCCTCTTGCCGTTCCTGGTGACCCGTCAGGTGTTTGCCGGAGCCGGGAAGGTGGGCATGGAAGCGCAGGAGTCCGGCTTTGTTCCCGGTCCCTTCCAACTCTCGCAGCGGGCAGATTTTATGGAGGCGGAGCTGGGCGTGGACACGATGCACAACCGGCCCATTCTCAATACGCGCGATGAGCCTCATGCCGACCGGAAGAAGTATCGGCGGCTGCATTTGATTGTGGGCGATGCCAATTTCTGCGAGTACGCCACGGCGCTCAAAGTCGGGACCACCAGATTGGTGTTGGATGTGCTTCAGCACGGTGCCGCTCCGCAGATGGAGCTGGAGCAGCCGGTGGCCGCGATCAAGCAGCTATCGCGCGACCCCGATCTGAACACGACGGTGCGGTTGAAAGATGGACGGACGATGTCCGGCCTGGCTATTCAGCAAGAGTACTGGAACGCAGCGAGCCGGGTTTGCGGGGGGAGCGATCCCGATGCCGATTGGGTTCTCCGTGAATGGCACGACACCCTGCAGTGCCTCGGCGGAGATCGCACACCACTTGTCGGCAAGCTGGATTGGGTAACGAAACAGTGGTTGCTGGAAACCTTCATGCGCGAGGAGCAGCTCGCGTGGGAGGATCCCTGGCTCGCCAGCCTGGATTTGGAATACCATAACCTCAATCCTGACCGTGGATTGTTTCTCGGGCTCGAAGCCGAAGGGAAGACGTGGCGCATGACGGCCGAGCACGACATCGCGCAGGCGCTCTCAGCCGGTCCGTCTGACACTCGCGGAGGATTGCGCGGGTTGTGTGTCAGGCGGTTTTCCGAACAGATCACGGGAATGCAGTGGGAGCGAGTCCAGTTCTCCAGCGGGTTGCGCGGCCGTACCTTGGAGATGGGCGATCTCTTCGAGCCGGAGGCCGTGCAGGCTTGTGCCGCGTTGCTCGAAAGCGCCGCGTCGCCGGCTGATGCCTTGGCTGCGTGGGCACAACGAAAGGATGCACAATGATGCGATATACAGTGATGCCGGAACGTCGTGAAGGCCCGGGCGATCCGATGCCGAAACCGACAGGTCCCTCGGAAGAAGGCGGCGGCCCACGGCGGCCGGACACGGGTTCGCCGGACAAGGACAATCTGATGAAGCGGATGCGAAAGGTCGATCCCAAGCAGGCAGAGCGGTATCGGCAGCGCACGGGACAATAAACGTGAACGGGACATAGTGACACGCAAACGGTTGCGAGTGTGAAGATTGAAGACATTGTCCGTCGACCGTGACGGTATACGTGTCATGCCTAATGAGGTGGCAATGGGGATGCAAGGAGATTTCTTTCAGCTGTTGAAAGAGCAGGGGTACCAGTTCGGCAATCCTGCGGCGGCTGGGGCGGGGATGGATATTCCGAACGCTACCACCATTCTCGCGCTGAAGTATCGTGACGGGGTGTTGGTCGCGGGTGATCGCCGGGCGACCGCCGGGAATATGGTGATGTACGACCGCACTGACAAGGTGTTGGAGATCGATCGTCATAGTGTGATGGCCATTGCCGGTGTGCCGGCTACCGCGTATGAGATGGTACGGGTGCTGGCGCATTCGTTCAAATACTACCGACGCACGCAGCTGCAGGAGCTGAGTTTTGAAGGGAAGCTTCGCGCGGTGTCGAAGTTGCTCAAAGAAAACGTGCCGGCGGCGTTGGCCGGAACGGGAGCCGTCGTGCCGGTCTTTGCCGGGTATGACCATGAGCAGGAAGCGGCGAAGATCTATTTCTACGACATTCTCGGGGCCGAGTTCGAAGCGGTGGAGTATGCCGTGTCCGGTTCCGGCTCGCCGACGATCCGGGGCATCCTCCATTATGTGAATACCTGGGGGCCTCAACCGCTCGCGGCGTTACCTGAAGAGCAGGCCACCGTGCAAGCCCTGCGATTGCTCTCCAGTGCGGCTGAATTCGATTCCGCGACCGGTGGCGTGAATCGTGAGCTGAATCTCTATCCTGTCGTGAAGCTCATTACCGCAGCCGGCGTGCAGACCATTGCGGATGGCCATTTGAAACAATTATACGAGCGCGAGGTCGTTCGGGGGCTCTAGGCTAGAATGATGCGCTGCCGGCCGACGAGCGTGCGGGCCCTATGATTAGGATGAAGGTGACGCGTTATGTATGAAGAACCCTATCGATGGATCGAGGCGGTCGGCAATCGGCGTCAGTATCTTGATGAACAGTTTACGATGGGCGCGCCGGTCGTGGCGTTGGCCTATGCCGACGGCATCGTGATGCTCACTGTGAGCCGCGGCACGCCCAAGCTCTATGAAATCTATGATCGCATTGCGCTCGGTGGAATGGGACATCCGGCCGATCTGGAGAAATTGCGGTTCTCACTGTTGGAAATGGCCCATGTCGAAGGGTTCAACCGATCGCCGTCGGATGTCACGGGCGCAAGGCTGATGAAGTACGGGTTGGCGCCGACCATCAAGCAGGCCTTTGAAGAGATTTATAAAGCGCCCTTCATCGCCAAAATTCTGCTGGCCGAATTGGGGATGAAGCCGGAGCGAGATCTCTTCCTCACCATCAACTACGATGGAAATTTTGAAGAGAGGCGGGGGTGGGCCACGCTTGGCGCGACGTCCGCCGTTCAACGTCAGATGGGACGGTATATCGACTCGCAGCCTGGATATGCCCAGGCCTCATTGGCGCAGGCCATTGAAATTGCCCTCTGCGCTTGGGTAGTGGGAGGTCTGGCGCAAACCTCGTCCGGAGGATCCGAGAGCGAGTCCTCCTCTGCCGCTGAGCCGGGAGAAACACCGGAGGCAGAAGCCTTGCCGGACAAAGCGACCCTGCTGGCTCATGTGCGAAAGACCGTCGCCGAAAAATCTCTCGAATGCGTTCTGCTGGAGCGAAATGGCCCCGGGTCGTCAAAATACCGGGCCCTTCGCGCAGACGAATTAGGCGGGATGCTGCCGCCGGCCGTTCAGGCGGCACCTTCTCACTGACATGGTGTCGTCACACTGCCGAACGGCAATGGGCGCCGCCGTGAGTACCACGTCCGAGACCGTTCTCGACAGCCGGGTGACATGCTGAATCGTATCTTCGGGCTCGAAACGGAATACGGCCTCCTGGTCAACCAGGACCGGCCTGACCATTCGCCTTCCTGGGTCGCCCAGCGTATCCGGGATCACATTTTTCATGTCGCTCGGCGAGGGGTCCTCGACCTTCACCATCGTGGACACGATGAGCCACCTGGCAACGGGGGGTTTTTGACAAATGCCGGGCGCATCTACATCGACATGGGCCATCTGGAGTACGCGTCGCCGGAATGCACCACACTGGCCGATCTCGTCGCCTCGGACCGCGCCGGGGACCGGCTTATTCAACAGACCGTGACAGCGCTGGGACTGGAGGACACGGTCTCGCTCATTAAGAACAATATCGATCACGAAACCGACGCGACGTTCGGTTCGCATGAAAATTATCTCGTCACACGCCAGTTCCCATTTTCCAGGCGCGGTCTTGGCCCGCTGGTGACCTTCCTGGTCACCCGGCAGGTGTTTACCGGCGCGGGGCGGATCGGGTGTGCCGGTGATCCCAATGAATGGGTGCAGATCGGCGGGCTCATCTTGCATCGGCCCGGGCTACGGGATGCGCTGGATCGGTCCATCGTTCCATTTCAGATCTCGCAGCGGGCCGATTACATCGTGAATGACTTCTTCGAGTGGGTGCAGCACAACCGGGCGATCGTCAATACGCGCGATGAGCCGTTGGCCGACCCCAATCAATACCGCCGCATCCATCTCCTGTGCGGGGATTCGAACATGGCCGAATATGCCACCGCACTGAAGATGGGAACGACAGGGTTGGTCCTGCAACTGATCGAGGCAGGCCAGGCTCCTCGTGGATTGAGTATCAGCGAGCCGGTTGAGGCGTTGCAGGACATTTCACGGGACCCGGATCGCCAGTGGATTGTCCGGCTGGAATCCGGGCAATCAATTTCTGCGCTCGATATTCAAGAGCAGTTTCTTGCCGCCGCACAGCGCCATTGCAAAGGGCAGGACGAAGAGACGGATTGGGTTCTGGAACAATGGGAATCGGTGCTGACCGACTTGCGGAACGGTTATGAAAAACTGGTGGGGCGGATCGACTGGGCCTCAAAACTCTGGTTGCTGGAAACCTATCGCGAAGCGGAGCAGCTGGCATGGGACGATCCCATGCTGAAAAGTCTCGATCTGGAATATCACAACCTGCATCCTGAGCGCGGCCTGTGCTACGGCATTGAAGAGGAGGGGCGCGGGCCTCGCCTGACGACGGACAAGGGCGTTCAATTAGCGCAGGACCATCCCCCACGCAATACGCGGGCCTTTGGCCGAGGTGAATTGGTCCGGCATCTGCTGGCGTCCACCGCGACGTCATCGGAGGCAGATGTCGCGCATAGTTTTGGTGACCATGCCTCCTGTGAATACATCATCAACTGGTCCAATTTTAAGTTGCGTGATACCGAGCCGTTTTTTATGGCCGACCCCTTCAAGACGTATGCGCAGGACGTGCGAAGTCATCTCAGTGGACGATAGTTTTCGCCTACCGTTTCCATCCCATTCGCTCCATCGCGCCTTTGGAGACGTCGAACGCAAAGCGCAGTTGCACCGCAAAGTATTTTTGGACCAGCCCGGACTGATCCAGCGGCCGATCTTCTTCGCGGTAGAAGGCTAGCTCCATATCCTGCCAGCGCACGGCAATCCCCACGATCCAGTCGAGTTCAGAAGGAGTGAGAGGCTGACTCGCCTCCCGGTCGGTGAAGAAATTCATGTCGCCATACAGCACGACTTTGTTCTTATACAGGTCCAGGTCTGCGTGGGCGACATACCGGAACAAGGCGCGGCCGGTATTGTTGGGCCGTGCGAAGTACTGGCTATTGTGGAACAGCCAGCCTGCGCCGGCGTAGGCGGTGAAATTTTGGTGAGGGAACGTGCGCCGCCACCACGTGGAATCCTGGATGGCTTGAAAACGTGCCGTCACGAGGGCGTCGGCATAGGCCTGCTTTAAACCCCGGCGATCGAGTGGCGCATCCCGTTCATATTGCAGACGCCAATTGAACCGGTCGAGAACGCCGGTGAATGCAAAGGTGCCGTCCCACTCTGACAGTTTGATCCACCCGTCGGTTCGATCCGAGAAAAAATTCTGATCGGTATAAAACGTGAGGTATTGTTTGTAGAGGTCCGTTTCCAAATGCAGCATGTGGCGCATGCCGACGAGACCGGTATTGTCAGGGCGGGCGGCAAAGGTCGGGTTCTTCACAAATGCGCCTGTGAGGAAGTATCCGCCGAAGAGTGTTTCCTCTTCTTCTCGTGCTTCGTGCTCCGGTTCGTCCATGGATGGAAGCGGACGGCCATATTTTTCAAGCCCATAGGCGGGTGGGATCCAGCCAGCCAGGACCTGCAGGCATCCGGCTAGCAACATCAGGCCCAGGATCTGCCGACCATTGGCGCGCCGGGTCTTCATTCCTGGCAATTCGCGAAGATTTCTTCGCAATCGTTGGACGCATCCACGGAACTGGGCACAAAATGATACCGGACTTGTTGGACCCGGTGGGCTTGGAGAATCACGGTCGCCCAACAGCCATGATGGACGGTCGGCCTGCTTCCCTTCGACGACACCATGGATTCTTCCAGGAGCGGCGCCTCTCTGTAATAGCGGAGCATGGTGACCGAGCTGTCTTCTCGCCTCTGTAGCGGATTTCCAGCGCAGGCGAGTACCTGTTGGAGGGTTTTTCCCTGGAGGGCCTGCTGATGAGGATACCCCTCAGTGATGGGCGGGGCGCTCTGGCAGCCAAGCACGAACCCCGCCAGGAGCGTGCACCGCAAACCATTGTACAGTCGGAGATAAGCCGGGCGCATGATGAGTACCACCGCATCAGATTCAGGCTCTGTGGGTAGCATACCTGGTTTGTTCAAAGCAACCGATCAGGCGTCGTTGGTCACTGAGGCCGCCTTTTCACCCCAATGGTGTATCCGGCGGCTATCGGATGGATGCCGGGCCTGTCAGGACGTGAGAAGAAGCGTGGATCATTCCCCGGCGGAGGCTCGGACGGTCGCGCCGAATATCATGCGAATCCGGTGGGCTCTCAGAACTACGTATGTGCCCTGCCTGCGCGTCAGTATCATGACGGTCGTCAGCGCTCTGACTGGTCCCGACAGATCGATGGGGCGGCGGGCGTTATTCCTGGGGGACAGTTAGCCCTGACGCTATCAACTAAGTTATTTCTTGTAGGGCGGGACATCTTTTTCGACTGATGAGTTGACAATTATGTCTAATTCCCTAGAATAAGCTTCGAATCTAAGACAGGTTAGCTAGTCGCTGTGTGCCTACACTGAGGCTGTGCGTGCCGCTTATCCTTCCCCGTTTTGATCCTCCGACATCCTCCCGCGGTTTTGGAATCGTTCGTGCGCTTGCAAGAGTCCAGCCTCGCCCGGAGCTCGACGAATGACGGGGCGAGATGGCCACAGGTTGTTCACCACGATGCTGCGGCCAGACCGGCACCTGGACTCAAACTTGCGGGAGGAAATGTATGTCGTCTCACATCATTGCGCATAACGTGACGCCGCTGTTACCGGTTCGACGGGGGCATGAGGATAGCCCGAACGCTTCCGTGGTCGAGAGAAAGAAAACGAACGACGCCTGGTCGCTCTCCCTTGCGGAACGGCGGGCTTCCCGTCGTCTTGCTCTTCGCCTCTCCACTCAGCTGTTCTTTCAGGGCCATACATGGAACGGCGTCACTCAGAGCATCAGTTTGGGCGGCCTCTCGATGGACTTTGTTTCGGACATTCCGGCCATGCTGAATCAGCGCATGATGTTGAGTTTCAACCCGGATGAGGGCGCGTTGGACAGCATCGGGATCGTCTGCGGCATTCGCTCGTCCGAGGATGTGCCCGCGTCTGGTCGGAGTCACACCGCGGTGACACTGGCCATTCAATTCGTGCGTTTGAGTGCCGCAGACGAACTGGTGGTGGCGTCGCTCCTCAGTGAAGGGCGCACCCCGTCAAGACAGCTGCGTCTGACGGCCGCCTTGGTCGTGCAGGAAGGTGAAGAGTCGCTCATCGACGCCGGTTCGCAGCAGACGGTCAGTGCGCCGCCGGCGGTCATGCAGCTGGTACGAGGGCCCGAGCGACCGCGGCGGGAGCGACGGCGTCAGCAGCGGGTCGTGGTCGGATTGAGCACTGAAGTGAGTCTCCGGACTCGTACGGGTGGCCGACCGTTGTCCGCCGCCATGACGACGGACTTGTCGGCCAATGGCGCCTGCGTCCAACTGTCGGCTGAAGACAATCTATTGGGCTCGGAACTCGAATTGCGATGGTTGTCCTCGACGCCGCTCCAGGGATCGCTCCCCGTCCCCATCCTCCCAACAGTCTGTTCGATCGTGGGCGAAGTCGTGTGGACCAGACCGGCTGCGCCTGATACCCGCCCCGGTTGCGTTCCCGTGGCAGGGCGGACTGTACTGGCGGGCGTGCGGTTTCTTCCCGTTGCGAAGGAAGCTGAAGATATCATCGAACATCTGCTGGGACAGGTGCAGGCCCCGAGCGTCGAGGCCAAGACCGGAGGTGCGGCCGTCAGTACCGAGTTCTCAGAATGTTTCCGGCCGTCCGGCCTCCGGATCGTTATTTGCCATGACCGCCCGCGAGGCGACCTGGCGGCCGATGCCCCGATTGTGGTGTTGGCGCCCGGATATGGAGAGAGCAAGCGCGATTATGTGGCCTTAGCCTATTATCTGGCGGGCAATGGGTTCCACGTTGTCCGCTACGACAATGTGAACCACGTCGGAGAGAGCGACGGTCTGGTGACTCAATTCCGCCTGGAGGACATGGCGTCCGATCTCGAAACCGTACTCGACCATGTCGCCGGCCAATGGCCGGGCCGCCCGATCGGCCTCGTGGCCACGAGTCTGGCCGGCCGCGTCGCATTGAAGGTCGCCGGCAAGGTGTCGCATGTGCGACTGCTGATGTTGATCAACGGGATTATGGACGTCCGGCATACTCTGCAGGCCGTGCATCAAGAAGATTTGATCGGGGAGCATCTGGCGGGCGTGCACAAGGGCGTGGTGAATATCATGGGGCTCACCATCGATGCGGATCGTTGGTTGGCGCATGCGGTGGAGGGGGAGTATGCCGATCTGTTGACGACCCAGCGCGATGCCGCGCGTCTTCGAACTCCGGTCGTGCTGTTTCACGCTGAGCAGGACGCCTGGGTTGACCCTGCCTCCATTGAGCGCGTGACTGAGGCGATCGGCCCGTATGTGCGCCATTCCTTCGTCGTGCCTGGCGCATTACATCGGCTGCAGGAGAGTCCACGGAAAGCCCGCGCGGTGTACCGGCAAATTGCCGCCTGTTGCCAGCAGGAGCTTTGGCCTGCGCGGCGTCAGGAACGGATGGTCGAACCGTCCCATCGTGAAATCGGCATGCAAAACCGACTTGAGCGCGAACGGAGCAAGAAGCGGCAGTCGATGGGAAAATCGGATCACGTGGCGTTTTGGCAGGAGTATTTGCAGAATTTTCAGACGATTCCCAATGTGGCCGATTTCTGGCGCCTCATGGATCATCTGTATCGATTAATGGGTAATTGCCACCAGGGTGAGCGGATTTTGGATGCTGGATGCGGCAATGGCAATTTTGGAGTCTTCCTGCAACTGAATCAGGCGTTCCGGCAGCGATACGGCAAGCGCGGTGATTTTCGCTCCCCTGACTATGTCGGTCTCGACTTTGTGCCGACTGCATTGGCTCAGGCGATGACCAATTTTGAGCAGGTGGGCGCGACGTTGAAGGGGGAATTTTATGAAGGGCTGCGGGCCTATGAGCCCATGTCGATGCGTGTCTGCCAGGCTGATCTTGAATGCGCGCTGCCGTTTCCCGACCATTCCTTCGATCGTGTGGTGTGCAACCTCGTGTTGGGGTATGTGCGCGACCCGCTCTTCACTTTGCGGGAATACCTGCGTGTGCTGACCCCGCAGGGGCGGCTGGTCATTTCCAATTTGAAGCCCTATGCGGATCTTTCCGCCATTTACCGCAATTTTGTGGATACCGCTCAGACGAAGGATCAGATCGAGGAAGGTCGTCGCCTCTTGGACAATTCTGGTAGAATCAAGGAACGCGAAGGCGAAGGCACCTTTCATTTCCACTATCAGACTGAATTGGAAAGTTTGCTGCGCGCCGCGGGGGTCTCTCGCCCGCGGATTTATTCCACGTTCGGAAACCAAGCCCTCGTTGCCGTTGCCGAGAAGGGCCTGGCGCACATCACGGTCGCTGCATGATGACACGGCTCAGTCCCTCCCAGAGTACCTGATATGAAAGTGCTCGCATTCAGCGCGCTGGTCAATGCGTTGGCTGCGGCAGGGCTCGGAATGTTCGTCTATTTCCGGGATCCTGCCGCAGCGCGCAACCGGATCTACGGGCTGTACTGTCTGAGCATTGCCTTCTGGAGCATGTTTTACTGCGGGTGGCAGCTTGCGGAGTCGAAGGACCTCGCGCTGAGCCTGTTGCGCCTGGTTATGGCCGGCGCGTCGCTCATCCCCATTCTGTATTTTCACCACACGGTGACGTTTCTCGACATAGCGGCTCGCCATGACAGAGCGCTGAAGGTTGGGTACGGATTAGCCGGATTCTTCCTGTTAGCCGATACGACCCCCTGGTTGGTGGCAGAGGTGCATCCGGCGATGTCCTTCTCCTTCTGGCCCGTTCCGGGCCCATTCTTCCATCCGTTTCTCGCCTATTTCCTCTGGTATGTGATCTACGCGACCTCGCTCGTGGGTGTGGCGCTTCGAGATGCCAACGGGATCCGACGCCATCAATATGCCTACATGCTGGCGGCCAGCGTCATCGGCTATGCGGGCGGCGCGACGAATTTCCCGCTGTGGTACGGCGTGCCGCTATTGCCGTACGGCACAGTACTCATCACGATGTATACCGCTCTGATGGCCTATACGATCGTTCGGTATCGCCTGATGAATATCAGCGTCGTCCTGAACAAGGGGCTGGGATATGCCATCGTGCTCGCCATCATCGTGGTGGCGACTTCCATCGGCGCGGTGCTCAGCAATCGCGCGACAGGACATTCCACCCCTCCGTTATTAGCCGGAACCCTGTTTCTGATCTGTGCCTTGTGGGTACTCAGTAATAATCCTCGCTCCTCCTCAAATACTATTTTTAGCGCCGTATGCGGCGCGGCCTGCCTCTGGCTGTTCGGCTGCTTCATGCTGTTCTCGGCTTCCCACGAAGAAGAAGCCCTGCTCTGGGTGCGGGTGATTTATACGGGCGTCGTGTTTCTGCCGGCGTTGACCTATCACTTTGCGCAGAGGCTTGCCGCAGGGGCTGTGCAGGATCGGCTGATTCTCTGGAATTATGCCATCGGCGGGTTGTTCTGGAGTCTCTTGTTCACGACCTATCTGGTGGATGGTCAGTACCTCTATTATTGGGGTCGGTATCCTAAGGCCGGCGTGCTCCACCCATGGCTGGTCGCCTACGTGGTGTCGGGCGGCGGTCTGACGGTCTATCGACTCTATCAGGGCTATCGGCACCATCAGTCGTCCGCTCCTCTTCTAAGCGCCCAACTGAAATATACCTTCGTGGCGCTCTCGCTGGGGTTCCTGGCCTCCCTCGATTTCCTGCAGAACTATGGCGTGGGATTCTATCCGGTCGGCTACCTGCTGGCAGGACTGTGTGTCACGGTTGTCGCCTACGCAATCGCACGATACGAACTGATGGATATCTCGTTCGTGCCGAGCAGGCCGAAAGTCATGTTATCGATCAAGCTCGCGGGCCTGATTCCGGCCTATATGATCATTCTGCTCGTTATACGAATTTTCACCGGCACGTTCCACTATCTGCTTGCAGGCGTGCTCTTCGGGCTATTTGTGATTGTGTCGAGTGGGTTGGCTAACCTGCAAAAAGGTGTGGAGCGTGCGATCGGGCAGACGCTCTTTCGAGAACGATACGATGCGTACGACACACTGGTGCAATTCTCCAAGTCTCTCGTGGCGATCCTTGAACTCAAATCGCTCACGAAGGAAATCGTGCAAACGCTGGCCCGTGTCATGAACATTAAGACCGCGTCAGTGTATGTGCTCGACAAGGAGCAGGGGGTCTACAGTTTGACGGCTTCCTATGGGTTTGTGACGAGAGATGTGATTGTCCCTCCCATCAAGATGGAGAGCGAATTCCCGCGAGCCTTGTTGCGAACCGAAACCGCCCTCGTCCGAGAGGAAATTGAGTATGATAAGGCCGATACCGACTACCTGCGATTGCTGGACACGTTGAAAGGCTTGGAATCAGAAGTCTGTATTCCCCTAATCAGCAAGGAACGGCTGGTCGGATTCTGTAATTTGGGACGGCGGGCGAATCATGGCATGTATTCGACGGAAGAATTAGCTCTGCTCAAAACGTTGGCGCAACATGCGGCGATCGCGATTGATAACGCGCTGCTGTATGAGGACCTGCGGCGATCGCAGTTGTTGATGCGCCGTACCGACCGGCTCCGGTCCTTGGAAACCATGGCCGGAGGGTTCGCTCACGAGATCCGGAATCCACTGACCTCCATTAAAACATTCGTTCAGCTGGCTCCCGACCGGCGGGATGATGTGGAATTCATGGAGCAGTTTAGTCAGGTGGTGTGTGAGGACGTCGAGCGGATTGAACGGCTGGTGCACGAGATTCTGGACTATGCGCGGTATATGACACCGAAGCTGACGCAAGAGAGCTTGAACGATGTGGTTTCCTCCTGTCTGTATTTTGTCGAGGTGAAGGCGAGTAGCAAAGCCATTACTATTCAGAAGGAACTCGCGCCAGAGTTGCCCTACGTTAAGCTGGATCGGCAGCAGATCAAGCAGGTGTTGCTCAATTTATTCATCAACGCCATGGAAGCCATCGGAGGCGAACAGGGCGGCCGTCTCTCTGTCCGTACACGAAAACTCGTCAAGCCTGTGAACGAGCCGTGGGTTCAGATCGAGGTGGAGGACAGCGGGCCGGGGATCGAACCGCACGATTTGGATCATATTTTTGATCCGTTTTATACCACCAAGCATGAAAGCGGTGAACGTGAGGGAACCGGGCTGGGTTTGACCATTGCTCATCAAATTGTTCAGGAGCACGGCGGCTATGTGGAAGTGTTCAGCGAGGTGGGGCATGGCACCAAGTTCATGGTCAGCCTTCCCGTGAACCCGCCGATGGCGGAGTGGCAGGCGGCTCAGCCGATCCATGATGACGGTCGAAAACTTGCGGGAGCATTTCTGGCCAGGCCGCATCTGGGTTTGGAGGAACAGTTCAGCAAGCCGGACGCGTCTCTTAAAACCCGGACATGAGGGGAGCCGCGTTTGCTTCCTGACTGTGGATTCGCCTATTTCATGTTGAGGCACAGGTCACGGGCGTGTTCGCCCTGGGCCTTGGCTTGTGAGACGGCGGCCGTGTGGCTCAGGTCATAATCGCGAGGACAGCCATTCGACAATTCTGTTTTCCGCCCAAAACCGGTCTTCTCCCGACCGACGTTTCTGGAAAAATCCACAGTGCCCGCCGTGACGTAGCATCGCCAATGTAATATGGTGATTGTGTCTGATTCCCGGCGTCTCGAACATCGATGCCGGAATGAAGGGGTCATCCTGGGCGGTGATAATCAGCGTCGGCACCGCGATTTCTGACAACACGTGACGCGCGCCTGCTCGATCGTAATAATCCGGGGCATCCCGATAGCCTCCGTCGCGCGCGGTGTACGTGTCGTCGAACTGAGTAATCGTCCTCATCGAGCGCAAGGGCGAGAGATTCCATTGGCCTGGAAAAAGAACGGCTTTCCGTTGTACCCGGGCTTTGAGATTCGAGAGGAAGTGCGCATGATAAAGCCAATTCCTCGGCTGCTCCAGGGCGGCTACGCACTGCGTGGGGTCGATGTTGGGACTGACAGCCACCACGCCTGCAAGGGCCTCTTCCGATCGTTGCAGTTCCCCTGCTGCCTTGAGCACGAGATTTCCCCCCATCGAGTATCCGACGAGCCAGATACGGCCGAGGCCATTTCGCTCACGTAAGTCTTGCAAGATGGCCCGGTAATCATTGCTGAGTCCGCTGTTATACAGAGTCGGGGTCAGGTGATCTGTGCCCCCGCAGGTGCGCTGATTCATCCGGATGACATTAAATCCTGCGCGGAAAGCCTTCGTCGCCATCCCGAGCATATAGTGTGAATCAGCGGACCCTTCGAGGCCATGTACTAACACGACAGTAGGTGACGTCCCGGGGACCGTCTGCCAGTGACAAATTCCGAGCAGTTGGGTGCCGGGCTGAGTCGTAAAGCGACGTTCACTGTGGGGCAGATCCTGTTTCCATCCCGGGCGAGGCCAATAACGGGGAATCAGCGTCATCAGATGCGGGTTTTGGAGCAGAAACGCGGGATGAAATCCATCCTGGCTAATCATACGAGAGTCATCATAACCAAATAACAATCTACTGCCCAACTCAATTCTGCCTCTCCTGCTAAAGACCGTCCTGTCCTGCTCAAGGGCTGCAAGCAAGCAACCGATAACAGATGCTGGATCTCTGTTTCTGAAGGGAGGCAGCTATGCTGACGGCGATCGGCGATGTGATGAGGCGGGTGTATGAGCGGGGCTGGATCACTACGAGAGACGGAAACATCAGCATGCGGAAACGGGATGGGAAATACCTATATATCACACCGTCAGGGTGGCGGAAGACCATTGTTCACCCGGAACACGTGGTACGACTGGAGGTCGTGACCGATCCTGCAACCGGCCACTTGGTGCCAAATGTACGAGATGGGCAGCAGCCTTCTGGAGAGCTCTGGATGCATTGGAATCTCCAGCGGGATACCAAAAAAACTCGCACAGTTGTCCATGTTCACTCGACCCATATCGTAGCAGCGATGTATGCGGGAATCGATTTGCAGGCCATGAGTGCCGAGTTCCCTGAGATATCGCGCTATACGCGTGTCGGCCGAACCGTTCCGGCGCTACCCGCGTTATCCCGAGATTTAGCCGATGTGACGGCGGAATGTTTAGGGCTGAGAAAGGACGGAACGTTGGAATACGACATTGTGGGGCAAACGAATCACGGCGTGTGCGCCGTGGCAATAGATCCGTGGGCAGCCTATGAACACATCGAGCGGCTCGATCACATTTGTGAAATCGTGTTGAAGAGTGGCGTGGCTGCACGATCAATTAGTCGATGAAGATCTCAAACGCAAGCGGTACGGCAAACGTTATGGATAGAGAGGGGGGGATTCCGGTAGCACACCGTCAGCCCCCTTTATGTTTCTAGATTGGCTCCCCGGGCAGGACTCGAACCTGCGACCAGCCGGTTAACAGCCGGCTGCTCTACCAACTGAGCTACCGGGGAACGAGGATATGGTTAACAAGCGTCGGTATTCTAGCAAAACTGAAGAGCGAAGGGGGAGACTTTTTTAGATGCCAAAATCATCAGTTTCGTCTTCGTCCGATGACGCATCTGTATTGCCTTCCGCCTGTGCGGCGAAATGTTTTGCCCATGTGAGATAGAGATTCCCGCTGTCCCGCATCGTGTCTGCAGCTTTGACAAGCTTTTCTGCTAATTCAGGGTCCTTCCCGCTCGCGTGTATGACAGCAGCTCGCCGCTCAATAGCCTTGGGATATTCGTTCAACAGGGCGGCTATGTTTCGGAGGAGTTCATCGAGTACGTTGTCTTCTTCCATTGGATCTCCCCAGGTGCGCATCTCAAGAAAAAACCCCATAGCGCAGGACGCTATGGGGTTTGTGAGACGAAGTGCTTGCTTACCCTTGGTAGGCTTGCCCGAGGCCTGCGGACTCGCCCTTGTGGCTCATCAGCTGCCCCGTGGCGCTGACGGCTTGCATTTCGATCGCTTCGTGTTTGGCCGCATTGCAGACGACGACGCAAAGCTCGCAACCTTTACAGCGATCAATCGTGACTTCTGCGACCATCTTGGTGACGTTGAGATCCAAGCAGTTGGCCTCAGGGCAATACATGATGCACAGTCGACAGCCCTTCTTGGCCACGCACTTCTCGTCGATAACTTGCGCTACGTTATACATGCGACGTGGTTCCTTCTCTCTCGTTAAGCCGCAACGGCAGGATTACCGACCCGCAACTCGACCTTATTTTTTTCGGCCCATTCGCTTGCGATCTCGTATGCTCGCTTGACCGTCGCCAAATTTTTGGCCAGCAGCATTTCTTTTTTGGCGAACTTTTTCTTGATGGCTTCGTCCAATGAGGCCGTTCCGCCGGATGCGACAAATTTCTTTCCAAACCGTTCCTGCAAAGCACCGTCGAGAGCTTCCATCGAGACGCATTTGGTGATGCCCGCCACCGACCCGATCATCGACATGTTTGTGGAAAGTTCGGTCCCTGCAACTTCAATCGCAAGCTCGGTCCCCGCGATATAAAACAGGGATACGTTCAAATCTTTGAGCCGAGTAATGTCTTCTTCTGAGAGAAGGGGTTGTGCGGAGTTGATAATTACGACTCCACCTTCTTTTACGCCGGAATAGAAGGGCATTGTATAACTTTTGCCCATCGTAATGACCTGAGGATGAAATACTTCGATGACATCCGGAAATACCAGTTCTCCTCGATCGTAAATCCGCTCAATCCCGATCCGGCAATAGCTTTCCGCCGGTGCCATACGTTTTTCGGCGCCAAAGAAGGGATTTGAAATAGAGAATTTTCCATCCTTATTGGCGGCCATGGCCATCACATGGGCGGCCGTCACGGCTCCCTGACCACCTAATCCGGACATACGAATGTTCAGTCTTTTCTTAATCATGAACGACCTCCGGTTCCTTAGGCTTTTCCCGCGAGCTGCTTTGCAGCAGCTTTGCGTTCCTTGTCCTTTGCGGCCAACTCTGCCAGGAACTGCTTTGCCGGCTCGCTGACATACTCTTTGTAGGCAAATCGCTCGGTTGGCTTTTCAGAGTCACGCATTTCCTGAAGGCCTTCCATGCTGTTCTTGCCGATTTCGAGAATGCACGGTGTATAGAGCTGGATATACGTTGGGCCGATTTCACGTGCGATCAAAACAGAGTTCCGTATGACTTTTTCCACCAGTGACGGCTTGCTCACGGTGCAGTTTACCACGTAATGACAACCAGACTCCCGTGCTATTTCAGGCAGACGGACCTTGTCAAACAGTTTTCCAACCGGAGCCATTTTGGCGACGAATCCTTTTTGCATCAAGCCGCTTTCCTGGCCGCCAGTATTGGCATAGAGCTCGTTGTCAAAGCAGATGGTGGTGAATTTTTCCTGGCGGAACCAGGCCTGCAAGGTCATGTCGAGGCCGATGTCAACTGTGGCGCCATCGCCAGCAAGCACAACCACATCCTTCACACGATCCGGAAAGCGCACGCTGAGCGCCCGCTTCAGGCCGGATGCAATCGCATTCTGGTTACCAAAGAGAGAATGAATGTTGTGTACAGCCACCATGGGAAACACCAGGCTGGTGCAGCCCGTAGAGCCAACCATCACTGTATCTTCAGGATTAGGCAGGGACGCCAAAATATAGCGGAATGCCATGGATTCAGGGCAGCCGGCGCACAAGGAATGTTGTTCAATCAATTCTTTTGAAGTACCAATATCCTTCCAACCGCGGTCTTCTTTGCCATAGGTCGCGCTCTGGACCAAATCCTGATAGTCCGATGGCATGATGTCATATAGATCCGGCGAAATTTTGATTCGCTCTTTGCTCATGTATGCCTCCTCAAGGCTTAACGATCTCGAATTTGATGGCTCAGGTCACTGCGTAATTACAGGGGACAATGTCAGCTGCCTCTGCCCGCCAGCGACTCAGACCGCAGGCCAAGGGCTGTCTTAATCTCTGAGACGATGATTTCAGGTGGCATGGTCATACCGCCGCAGACGTGCGGACCGGCATGGACACGATCACTATTGGGAATAGTGGCCTTAATTTCCTTTGCCAGCCATCCCGTTACATTAAACTCAGGCACAAAGATATGTTTTGCATTCTTCGTCGCTTCGCGAATCTCTTCTCCGGGCCAAGGGCGGAGCGATTTCACCTTGATTAGACCGCAACGCACACCTTCGTCTTCCAGCAGGCGGATCGCTTCTCGCCCTTGGGACACGGCGGTACCCGAGGCAACAATGACCACCTCTGCATCGGTGTTTTCAGTGTCGATTAGACCGTTGATCCACTTGATCGTGTGTTTGCGCGACCGCTCAATTGCTGCCCAAATTTCTTGTTGCCAAGAAGCATGAGTGGCATAACTGATGTAGTTGCTCTTCATAATGAAAGGATCGCGCATCATGCGGACGGGCGGGCACTCCATGTCCATGCAAGGCACAGGGGAACGGTATGGATCATAGGGGGGAAGGCACATGTCAGCCGGTGTCAGATTGACGACGTCTTTGGTGTGGGTCACGAAGAAACCATCGCAACACAAGGCTAGCGGCAAATGTACTTCCGGTTCTTCAGAGACCATGAAGCCTTTGAGGATCCAATCAAAGAAGTCTTGGGCCGTCTCTGCATGCCAAACCAGCATGCCGGTGTTTAGGAGGTACGAAATTTCAATAGTATCCGGCTGAATCGACAGCGGCGAGTTGATGCCGCGGCAGGTGACGATCATTTGAATAGGAAGGCGCGCACCAGCCCACATGGGAAAGTTTTCCATGGCGCGCATTGTGCCCGGTCCGGCTGTGGTCGTGAAAACTCGCGCCCCTCCGAATGCCGCTCCGGCGCATTGCGACATGACGGCGAACTCGCTCTCTCCTCTGAAGTAATCACCGATATACCCTTCAGCAAATAACTCGCCGATAAGGGCCGCAGCTTCGCTCTGAGGGGTGATGGGGTAGGCAATCATCACATCGCAGCTTGCCCGTCTCAAGGCTTCTTTGATGACCTCGCTACCGGTATAAAAAGACGGATTGCGAGGGGCTTCATGCATCATTTTCCATGCATCTGTGTAAGTCTGGCCCTTTTTATTCTGTGTCCCGATGTGGGATTTTGTTTCCGCCATGGACTCGGCCTCCTTTCAATCGTTAGAAGTGCTCCAAACCAGCTAGTTGGAAGCGCTCGTCTTAGCTGATGTCAGCCGTGGTTTAACGGTGCCTTTCAGTTTGCGAATCCACTCACCCAGCTTCAGGATTTTTTCCACTGAGGCGTCCCTGAAGGAGAGCATGGCGTCTTCATGTCCTGCTTGTGCGCACATCGCGACGGTATAGCATGACGTTCCGCCGCGTATAATCTTGAGGGATAAATTTGCCTGGTGGCAGTGCACGCCGATGAACATGCAGCAGTCGATCTTGTTGTGCCAGATCGTGAGATTTGGATGGTTAGGATTAATTTCGACTTCCGGATTGATCTTCGGGTATTTGGGGCGATAATCCGGCATTGGAATCAGCATCGGCTTTTGTCCGGGCTGCACGCACTCTTTCAATGTTTCGTAGAGTTTTCGGACGGCCGCGGCCTTCTTGGCCGCTTTTTCATTCCAGGCCCAGAGAACCAGGGGGCCTGGGAAAATGGTGGGCACCTGGGCCATGAGAAATTGACGTGCAGCTTCCTCGTAGGCTTTTTCTTCCGGAACGATGACGCCGTTGATATGTGCCTCGCCTGGATTTGGGAGATAAATCCCCATTGAGGCTGCGGCCGGTGGCAGGAAGTGTTCTGGGCCTGGTAACACGCGATACTGAGTCATTCGAACCTGCTCTCTTTTTGGGGTTAACAAACTTGGAGAAGGGACACCCTCGGTTAAAGCGTGGGGTCAAGTCACTCTATGCTTTCTCGATGTTTTTCTGCAACACAGCAGAAGGCCCACCTGGGGGAAATTAAGGGCCAGCGCGTGAGAAGGCACTTAGGTCTTTTGAACTACAGGGCTGATGCCTTCACAGGTAGCGCTAAGTGCGCATTATAGGTGGCAATCTTTTTAGTTGTCAATCTGACGAGCCGTGAGCGTGTTACCTGCTGCTGGGTTTGAGGAGTGATGGTTTCGACGACTTGGTAGAGGGAATGTGGATGATTGCCAGGAGATGTACTATGCCGGAGATGATACGGCGGGGATTACTTGCTTGAAGGGGTGGACCTCGATGCGTTCGAAAACTCCATGAACTGTATAAGGGTCTTGTTGCGCGATCTGCGTGGCCTCGTCGAGAGAGTCCGCTTCAATTATGATCAGGCTACCCGCGAGGTCCGTGAAGGGGCCAGCAAGAAAGACTCTTCCCTGGCGGTTCAGAGGTTCCAGATTGGCCAGATGCGCCGCTCGGTGAATTTTGCGCTTGGCTTGCCCCTCAGGCCCATCAAAGCCGAGAATAACAAATTTCATTAGAATTCCTGTTATATGGCAGTTCCATCCAGAGGATGGCGATCCTTATACCCGCAAGAAACTTCATGCCACCATCGAATTTCCTCTTCACCGAATTTCCAGCAGAGGTACACGATTCTGCCTTCGAGTTTACAGGGAAAGTCGCAGAGTCCTAGATCAACGTCTTTGATGACGACTCCCAACTCGTGGATTGCCTGTAAGCTGCCACTGATTTCATGGAGTGCCCGAATGTATAGCGCACCGACCGGGCTACCACCTCCAGACGCGGCGTTCGCGCTGGCTTTGCTTACTTCATCTTTTGTGTTCGCAATCACGGTTTTAGCCCGGCGTATGGTGGCAAACCGTTGATTGAGTTGAGGAAGAAGTTCGTTGGCTTCGGCCAGCGTGAAAATGCGATCTGGTGTATCGTGATCTGATTTTGCCACAAATAGTCCTCGCGCGATCTTTAACATACTGGTTGTTGGGCTGCAACCAACGGCCGCACGGCTGGCTTCTGCTTCTATATGAGTCTATGAACAAGGCTAGGGGAGAGATGTGTTTCAAGAGGTTGAGGGGTTTAATTTGTTGACAATGAGAAGGCCGGACGCTAAAATCACAATAACTTCGCGATTCTGAAAAACGCATTCCTTCTGTGCATCAGCTCCCGAACCCATTCCAATCGAAAAAATCCCAGGGTAGTTGAGTGTCGAGTGTGCAACAGTGGGTGACTTTCATCTCTGCAAATTTTCAATCAACAACGCCTTCATTTAACGCGATCCTGAAAGCGATCCTGCCATAAACAACCAACAGGTTGATATCTAGATAAATCATCTCCGCGAATTCGTTCATGAGTACTCAATCGTTTTTCTCATTTTGGGGAGCTATCGGGTTGAGAGCCTGATAGGGAAGAGGTATGACACAGGTTAAAGGGGAAGTTATGCATCTCGCGGAACTCAAACAGAAGTCGATTGCCGACCTGAATGAGGTGGCGCGGGATTTAAAAATCGAGGGTGCGGCAAACCTTCGGAAACAAGAGCTCATTTTTGCCATCCTGCAGGCGCAGACTGAAAAGAACGGCGTCGTGTTCGGTGAAGGTGTGTTGGAGACCTTGCCGGACGGCTTTGGATTCCTTCGAGCGCCAGACTCCAACTATCTGCCGGGGCCTGACGACATTTATATTTCTCCGTCACAGATTCGCCGATTTAATCTCAGAACCGGGGATATTGTGTCGGGCCAGATCCGGCCACCGAAAGAGAGTGAGCGCTACTTCGCCTTGCTCAAAGTGGAAAAAGTCAACTATGAGGATCCGGAAGTCGCGCGCGACAAGATCCTATTCGACAATCTCACCCCGCTCTATCCCGAAGAACGTTTAAATCTGGAATTTGACCGGGAAGAATATTGCACGCGTGTTATGGATCTTACGACGCCGATCGGTAAGGGCCAGCGCGGTTTGATTGTCGCTGCGCCGCGAACCGGAAAAACCATGCTGCTGCAGGCGATCGCCCGAGCCATTCTGAAGAATCACAAGGAAGTCACCCTCATCGTTCTCTTGATCGATGAGCGCCCGGAAGAAGTCACTGATTGGCAGCGTCAGGTGAAAGCAGAAGTGATCAGTTCCACATTTGACGAGCCGGCTCAGCGCCATGCGCAGGTTGCGGAGATGGTGTTGGAGAAAGCCAAGCGGCTGGTTGAGCATAAAAAAGATGTGGTCATTCTGCTCGATAGCATCACCCGGTTGGCCAGGGCATACAACACCATTGCCCCTCCCAGCGGAAAGGTCCTGTCCGGCGGTCTGGATTCCAACGCCCTCCAGCGGCCAAAGCGGTTTTTCGGTGCGGCACGGAACATTGAAAACGGCGGCAGCTTGACCATCATGGCCACCGCGTTGATCGATACCGGCAGTCGCATGGACGATGTGATCTTTGAAGAATTCAAAGGCACCGGCAATATGGAAGTGCACCTGGATCGGCGTTTGGCCGACAAGCGGCTCTTCCCCGCGATTGATATCAGTCAATCCGGCACTCGCAAGGAAGAGCTGTTGGTCGACCGCGACCGCCTGAACAAAATGTGGATTCTGCGTAAGGTCTTAAGCCCGTTGGGCACCATGGAAGCCATGGAGTTCTTGATGGACAAGATCGGCGGGACCAAAACCAATCAGGAATTTTTGCAATCCATGAATCGGTAGGCGCCGCTTGCCAGTGCACATCACTCCAGTGTAAAGTCGTGCACCCTGACGAGCAGGACCAGTCAATGAATCTAGGTCAGTAGAGGAGCAGGTATGCAAAAGGGAATTCATCCAGTCTACCGTGAAGCTACCGTGCATTGTGCGTGCGGGAACACGTTCAAGACGAGATCCACGATCGGGGACATCAAGGTCGACATTTGCGCAGGATGCCATCCGTTCTTTACGGGAACTCAGAAGATCGTCGATACGGAAGGGCGTGTCGAACGGTTCAAAAAGAAGTACGCCAAAAAAGACAAGTAGGCCTCAGTCAGGACATCATGGAGACCCTGCTTCCTTTTGGGGCAGGGTCTTTTGTTTTTGGGGCTTCACGGCTAAGGCGGGAATGGGCGAGACATGGAAGATGGGCTGATTAAGAAGTGGGAAGGGATGGCGGCGCGCTACCAGGAGCTGACGAATCAGCTTATGGATCCGATTGTCCTGAATCAGCCGGGTATGATTCACAAGCTCAATAAAGAGCGAACGGAGTTAGAGGAGCCTGCTCAACAGTTCGCTGCCTATTCCCAAGCCCAGAAACAACTCGACGAAGTGACATCAATGCTGCTGGATTCCTCTACCGGCTCGGATATGAAGCAGCTCTTTGCGGAAGAACGCGAACATTTGACCCAACAGTTGTTGGAGATCGAAGCTCGAGCCAAGGACTTTCTGACTCCGAAGGATCCCCGTGATGAGAAAAATGTGTTTCTTGAAATCCGGGCTGGAACGGGGGGGGACGAGGCGGCCTTGTTTGCCGGAGATCTCTTCCGGATGTATCTCAAATACGCGGAACGCAACCGCCTTCGCCTGGAGGTGGTCGACGCCTCCGAGACCGGAATCGGCGGCTACCGCGAAGTGATTGCTCTGCTGGAGGGAAAAGGCGCCTACGGCCGTCTGCGTTATGAAAGTGGCGTGCACCGGGTGCAGCGCGTTCCCACCACGGAAGCCAGCGGAAGAATTCACACGTCTACGGTTACGGTGGCGGTCATGCCGGAAGTAGACGAGGTGGATGTGCACATTGACCCGAAAGATTTGCGTATCGATACATTTTGTTCCTCCGGCGCTGGCGGACAAAGTGTTAATACGACGTATTCGGCCGTCCGCATCACGCACATTCCGACCGGAGTTGTCGTCAGCTGTCAGGACGAGCGATCACAGCTCAAAAACCGGACCAAAGCCATGCGAACGTTGCGGGCTCGTATCGTTGATGCTGAGCGGGAAAAGCAGGAGGCGGCCATTGCGCAAGATCGTAAGTCGCAGGTCGGGACCGGTGACCGGAGTGAGAAAATCCGCACGTACAATTTCCCCCAGAACCGTGTGACCGATCACCGCATTGGGCTGACCGTTCACAAGCTTGATCAGGTGCTGACGGGTGATCTGGAAGAGATTGTGCAGGCGCTCCGGGCGCATTACGAACATCTGGCCAGCCTGGAAACAAAATGAGTCAGCAGCAGTTCGCCAGCATCGCCTGTCCCGTAACGAGTCTCGGGGCTCTTCTGGGGGAATCGGAATGCCGCCTGGAGGCCGCCGGCATCGACCAGCCTGTGTTGGAGACCGCCTGGTTGGTGGAACATGTGCTGAGCCTATCGCCGCTCATGCAGCGAGTCAACGCAGAGCAGCCGATAACCTCGGTAGAATGCGAGCGCCTACGGGCGCTGATTACACGGCGCGCCAATCGTGAACCGTTGCAGTATCTGCTTGGCACGCAGGAGTTTTACGGACGGGATTTTTGTGTCACGCCGTCGGTTCTCATCCCCCGTCCTGAGAGTGCGTTGCTGGTTGATGAGGCAGTCCGTCGGTGCGCGCAGAGTTCCGACGCGACGGTTGTGGATGTGGGGACAGGATCAGGTTGTTTGGCTGTGTCCGTGGCATTGGCTCTGCCGAAGGCGCGGGTATTGGCGATCGACGCTTCAGCTGAGGCCTTAGCGGTCGCGCGAGGCAACATGACGCAATACGGGCTAGATGCGCGTATCGCCTGTTTCCATGGAGACTTGCTGGCTCCGATCGCCGAGGGACGTTTGGCGAATCAGATAGACGTCATTCTTTCCAATCCTCCCTATATCGCGGACAGGGATATCGCTGCTCTTCAACCGGAGGTAAGAGATTTCGAGCCGCGGTTGGCATTGGCGGGAGGCAGTGATGGGATGGAGGTGCATCGCCGGCTACTCGAGCAGGCTCCGGTGTATTTAAAGCCAGGGGGCGTCCTTCTCATGGAAGTGGGGCTCGGCCAAGCGGCTACTGTCTGTCGGCAGGCTGAGGAACGTGGGCGGCTTCACGCCTATGCGGTGTTGCGGGATCAAGGCGGAATTGACCGCGTGGTCTGTTTCGAGAAAAAAGAGGCGACCTCATGGCCCTTCCGCGATGATGTTCGCAGGCAAGCGGCAGAGGATCGACCGATTCGCTGAAACCGATGGATCAAATTCTTATTCAAGGTGGCCGCCGCCTCCAAGGCGAAGTCCGCACCAGCGGGGCGAAGAACGCCGCGTTGCCGATCCTTGCCTCCACCATTCTCGGCGGCGGGGAATGTGTGTTGTCGAATATGCCGCGGGTGGTCGATGTGCTGACGATGGGGAAGTTGCTCAGCATGTTGGGCATTGCGGTCACCCAAGAAGGTGATCGCACAGTGGTGCAGCCCCGCACCGTGGCTTCCACCGAGGCTCCCTACGATCTCGTCCGAACCATGCGTGCGTCGGTGTTAGTATTGGGTCCGCTGGTGGCTCGCTTGGGCGAGGCCAAGGTTTCGCTTCCCGGCGGCTGTGCGATCGGCTCTCGGCCGGTGAATTTTCATTTGGCAGGCCTTGAGAAAATGGGAGCTACGGTTGAAATCGAGCATGGGTACATCAAGGCGGCGGCGCGTCGCTTGAAAGGATGCCGAATCTATTTCGATACCCCCACCGTGACGGGCACCGAGAATCTCATGATGGCGGCCGTGCTGGCAGAGGGCACCACGGTGCTCGAAAATGCGGCGAAAGAGCCTGAGATCAGCGATCTGGCGGCGTTCCTCGTCAAGCGCGGTGCGCGTATTGCCGGTGCAGGAACGGACATGATTGCGATCGAGGGCGTGACGGAGCTGAATGGCGCCGACCATGAAGTCATTCCCGACCGCATCGAAGCCGGAACCTATCTTGTGGCCGGGGCTATTACCGGCGGGGAAGTGGTGATAGATCGTTGCCGTCCTGAGCACATGGAACCTTTATTGATGAAACTGCGGGAAAGCGGCGTGGACCTGGTGGAGGAAAAGGAACGCGTTCATCTCAAGGTGCCCGGGCGATTGAAAGGGACGAATGTCCGGACCAGCCCGCATCCCGGATTCCCCACCGATATGCAGGCGCAGTTTGTGGCCCTGATGGCGGTGGCCGAAGGGACCAGCGTAGTCACGGAAACCATTTTCGAGAGCCGGTTCATGCATGTGGAAGAATTGCGTCGCATGGGGGCGGATATACGCGTCGAGGGCAATCGAGTGGTAATTACAGGCAAGGAACGATTGACGGGCGCGCCGGTGATGGCCTCGGACCTTCGAGCCAGCGCGGGCCTCATCGTGGCCGGCCTTGCCGCAGAAGGCATCACGGAAGTGTCCCGGGTATATCACCTCGATCGAGGCTATGAACGGCTGGAAGAGAAACTCCGGACCTTGGGGGCCAGCATCGAGCGGAGAAAGGGAACGTGAACGTGAAGGCGAGGAGACCGCAAGACGAAAAGCCGAAAGGACTCACGATTGCGCTGTCAAAAGGGAAATTGTTGGGGCCGGTCCTCCATCTTCTGAAAGAGGCTGGCTACTATAGCCACGGTTTGTCCGTGGAAAGCCGAAAGTTGGTCTTTGACTGTGCCGCCAACGATGCGACCTTTTTGATCGTGAGGCCGACCGATGTGCCGACGTATGTCGAACATGGAGCGGCGGATGTCGGCGTGGTGGGGAAAGACGTCTTGTTGGAGCAGGGTAGCGATGTCTATGAGCCGTTGGATTTGAAGGTGGGAGCGTGTAGAATCTCGGTCGCTGCGTTACAGGGACAGCCGTCACCGGACCGGTGGTCATCGAAGATCCGGGTGGCGACGAAGTATCCCAACGTCACCGAGCGCTACTTCAATCAGCGCGGAATGCCGGTCGAAATTGTCAAGCTATACGGGTCAATAGAACTTGCCCCGATCGTTGGACTCGCGGATCGAATTGTCGATCTGGTTGAGACGGGCAGCACCTTGAAGGCCCATGATCTGGCAGAGGTGGAGGTGATTGCCCACTCCACCGCCCGATTGATCGTCAATCGGGCCAGCCTTAAATTGCACCATGAACCGTTACAGGTGTTGATCGATCGGCTGCGAAGAGCTGTGGCTGCGGAGTAGCGCAGTCAACCTAATCCCACGCAGGCAGTCGTGGGTTTTCCCATGAAGCGGCGTCCCATACAGGCGGCGCAGCGGCAGGACGGATGTCATGACCATTCTCGCGAGTACCGATCGAGCCTTCGCCAAAGCGTTACGAAAAATCGCGACTCGCTCGAGTTCGCAAGCGGCGAGCGTCGAGAAAAGTGTGCGTGCGATCCTGCAGGCGGTGGAGAAAGGCGGAGATCGTGCGGTGCTGCGGTACACCAAGAAGTTCGATCGGCTATCCGTAACGCCTGATCAGATCCGTGTGACACCGGAAGAAATCAAGGACGCCTATTACCACATTCGAAAAGATGAGGGCGATTCACTTCGGTACGCGGCGCATCGAGTGCGGCAGTTTCACGAACGTCAGCGCACCAAAACCTGGATGTATCAAGAGGAGAACGCCACGCTTGGCCAGATGGTCACGTCGCTTGATGCTGTCGGAGTGTATGTGCCCGGAGGCAAAGCCGTCTATCCTTCCTCGGTGCTGATGTGCGCAATTCCTGCGAAGGTGGCCGGGGTTCGACGCATCGTCATGTGCACGCCCACGCCGAAGGGTGAGATTAATCCCTATCTGCTGGTCGCCGCAGATATTGCCGGTGTCGACGAAATTTATCGGGTCGGTGGAGTACAGGCGATCGCCGCGATGGCATTCGGGACCAAGACCATCGCCAAAGTGGATAAAATCGTCGGGCCTGGAAATATGTATGTTGCGACGGCAAAACGGCTCCTGTATGGCACCGTCGGTATCGATATGGTGGCCGGGCCTAGCGAGTTGCTGGTAGTCGCGGATGACGAGGCGAAGCCGGCGCACGTGGCAGCCGATTTGTTGTGCGAGGCGGAACATGACGAAGATGCGCAGGTCTATCTGGTGACCACTTCGGCATCGCTTGCTACAGCGGTCGTGCGTTTGATTCAGACCCAGCTGAAGGGCTTGCAGCGAGAAAAAATTGCGGCCAAATCGATTGCGCGGCATTTTGTCGCCTTCGTCGTTCCCACCATGGATGAAGCCATTCAGGTGGCGAACGAAATTGCGCCCGAACATTTGACCTTGTCGGTCGATCGTCCGTTCGATTATCTGGAGCAGATTCGCCATGCCGGCGCGCTGTTTCTGGGGCGCTACACGCCGCCTGCCGTGGCTGATTATGTGGCCGGCCCGAACCATGTGCTGCCGACCGGCGCGACCGCGCGTTTCTTTTCTCCGTTGTCGGTCAACGACTACGTGAAGGTTAGCAACATCGTGCATTACACCAGGGAAGAATTGACGAAAGCCAAGGATCATATCGTCAGACTGGCGCATATCGAAGGCTTCGATGCGCACGCCAAATCAGCTCAAAGCAGGTTTTCATGAAAAACACGGGAGCTCCCAGACAAGCCTCGCTGCATCGCGCCACCAAAGAAACCGATATCCGTGTCGAATGGAGCCTAGACGGTACAGGCCAGGGGAAGATTCATACGTCCATCCGGTTTTTTGACCATATGTTGGATCTGTTAGCCAAACATGGGTTTTTCGATCTCACGGTGCAGGCCAAGGGTGATGTCGACATCGACGAGCATCATACGGTGGAAGATGTCGGGATCGTCATGGGCAAGGCCCTGCAGCAGGCATTGGGAGAAAAGGCGGGGATCAAGCGATTCGGGTGGGCTTCGGTGCCTCTGGACGAAACCCTTGCGCAGGTCACGGTGGATCTCAGCGGCCGGCCCTATCTGGTCTATAACGTGAGTTTGCCGGACCGGAAGATTAAGACCTTCGACTTGGGTCTCTTCGAGGATTTTTTCCAAGCCTTCGTCACCCATGGCGGGCTCAACCTCCACGTGAACCTTCAATATGGGCGCAATCCACACCACATCATGGAAGCCATCTTCAAGGCGTTGGCTCGGGCGCTGGATCAAGCCACCATGCCGGAAGAGCGGCTGTCAGGAGCGGTTCTCTCGACGAAGGGAAGCCTCTAGACGGAATCTCGTGGGGGACGGGGATCTCTAGCTCCCGTCACCGTTCGTCAGTGAATGCGACATGATTGCCATCATTGATTACGGCATGGGTAACTTGCGCAGTGTCTCCAAGGCCTTTGAGGCCGTGGGGCATCAGGCTGTGGTCACGCGCGATGCCCGCGTCATCGCAGATGCCAGCCATGTGGTGTTACCGGGTGTGGGGGCATTCGGGGACTGCATGGCAAATCTGGGACGCTATGAGTTGATTGTGCCGATCCACCGCGCCATACAATCCGGCAAACCCTTTTTGGGCATCTGTCTGGGGTTGCAACTGCTCTTCACGGAGAGTGAAGAATTCGGGACGCACAAGGGGCTGGGAATTATTCCCGGCCGTGTGAAGAAGTTTGTGTTGGATTCCTCATTGAAGGTGCCGCATATGGGGTGGAACGATATTCAGATCATGCGATCTGCACCCCCGTTCGCCGGGATCACGACAGGCAGTTATTGTTATTTCGTGCACTCCTATTATGTTGAACCTGCCGATCCCTCGGTAGTTGCGACCGTGACCGAGTATGGAGCGCCATTCGCATCCGCTGTGTGGAAGGACAACGTCGTCGCCTGCCAGTTTCATCCCGAGAAGAGTCAGGCGGTCGGTCTTCAGGTGATCAAGAACTTCGGTGCCTGGACGTGAGTGCCCTGGTTCCACGAGTCCTCCTGGTTCTGGTGGCCGTGGCGCTGACGACAGCGTGCAGCGGAACCAAGGTCACGACGAAGTCCTCTGCCCAAGCCGGAAAGTACCAGGTACACAAGATCGCGATCATTCCCTTTGAAACGATGGCCACGCCTCAGGTGATAGAAACGAGCGGGCCGTCCTTTCCTGCGCCGGCGGGAGTCCGGCGGTCTGACATGGCGGCGGACGTTTCTCCGACGTCCGATCAGGCGGTTCGGCAAACACATCTGGTGCCGCCTGGTGTGGGCGAGAAAATCACCGATCTGATGTGGGCGAAATTGAAGGTCAAGCCTGGGTTGCAAGTCATTTCTCCTCAGGACGCGATCGGGGCGGCGCGAGACCTTTCGAGAGCAGCCGTGCCCGTCGAGACCATTTCGGCTCATAAAATTGCTCAACGCCTCAAGGCGGATGCGGCGCTCAGCGGTAAGGTGCTGGTCTATCAAGAGCGTGTTGGTAGCCGGCTGGGGGCGGATCCTCCCGCTGCCGTCGGATTTGAAGTGAAATTGGTGGCCCCTGATGGGATGGTTTTGTGGGAAGGTAACTACTATGAAAGGCAGCGGCCGATGACGGAGGATGTGCTCGGTTTTTTTCAGCGGTATGGAACGTTCGTGACGGCTGAAGAGTTGGCGGCCTATGGGGCGACCGAATTAGCGGACGCGTTTCCATTCGGCGGCGCAGCGGGTGAAGGGAAATAGCGGGTGAGGAAACAGGTGCGGGCATGCGTGTAATTCCGGCGATCGATCTGAAAGATGGCCGCTGTGTGCGGCTGCGACAGGGGGATATGGCAGCGGAAACCGTCTATTCCGAAGACGTGCCATCCGTCGCGAAACGCTGGCAGGAGCAGGGGGCAGCTCTCATTCACATCGTCGACCTCAACGGCGCTGTTGATGGAGAGCCGAAGAACCTCCCGCAGATCGAAGCCGCGATGAAGGCAGTGAGCGTGAAAGTGCAGGTTGGGGGCGGGATCCGCACGATTGAGACGGTTCGAACATATCTCCGGGCGGGAGTGGCGAGAGTTGTCCTGGGGACGGCTGCCCTGACGGATCACAACTTTTTGGCGCAGGCCTGTCGCGAGTTTCCCAAGCGTATTTTGCTGGGCCTTGATGCCCGAGACGGCAAGGTCGCGGTGAAGGGCTGGACGACGGTGTCCGAGACCAAAGCCATAGATCTCCTCAAGGAACTTGCCGACCATGAACTCGGTGCAGTGATCTACACCGACATTGCGCGCGATGGGATGCTGAATGGCCCAAACCTTGCGGCGTTGGGAGAAGTTGTCGAATGTTCGTCTTTTCCCGTCATCGCGTCCGGCGGTATCAGCAGGGTCGAGGATTTGCTGGCGGTCCGTGGGCTCGGCTCTCGGGTGGAAGGCGCCATTGTGGGCAAAGCGCTGTATGACGGCAAATTGGACTATGCGGCGGCGGTTGCCGTCATCGGGAATCGTTGAGCATTTCATATGAGGGACAAGAACAGAACCGGTTCGTGTTCCGTTTCAGGTTTCACCCGTCACGATTTCATATGTTGACCAAACGCATCATTCCCTGTTTGGACGTGAAAGATGGTCGCGTCGTCAAGGGGGTCAGCTTCGTCAATTTGCGCGATGCAGGCGACCCGGTCGAGGTGGCCACCATCTATGATCGTGAAGGCGCGGATGAACTCTGTTTCCTAGACATCACGGCTTCGCACGAAAATCGGAAGACCATCATCGATGTGGTGGAGCGAACTGCCGCGCGGGTATTCATGCCCCTGACGGTCGGGGGAGGCGTGCGCACGCTGGATGACATTCGCACATTGCTGAATGCCGGGGCGGATAAGGTCAGCATCAATACCACCGCGGTGCAGCAACCGGAATTCGTTCGTGAGGCAGCCCAGCGGTTCGGTACCCAATGCATTGTAGTGGCCATCGATGCCAAGCGAGCGGAGGTCGGCGGGCATTGGCAGGTGTATACTCATGGCGGACGAAACGCGACCGGGCTTGATGCGGTTGAATGGGCGCAGCGGATGGCGGGTTTTGGAGCAGGCGAAATTTTGCTGACCAGCATGGATCAGGATGGCCGTCAGAACGGATATGATCTAGCGTTGACGGCGGCCGTGTCGGAGAGTCTGTCCATTCCGGTCATTGCCTCGGGCGGGGTAGGCACCTTGGAGCATCTCTACGACGGTTTGGTCAAAGGGAAGGCTGAGGCGGTGCTGGCCGCCTCCATTTTTCACTACCGGACCCATACGATCCAGCAGGCCAAGGCCTATTTGCGTGACCGTGGAGTTCCGGTTCGGGGGGAAGCCGCTTAGATGGAGCCCGTGATGTCGAGCGACAGCCGCAGTATCGCCTTTGACGGACAGGGCCTGATCCCTGCCGTGATTCAGGATTGGTTCGACGGCACCGTGCTCATGGTGGGCTACATGAATCAGGAAGCCCTCATGAAGACCTTGGCTACGCGATCCGTCCATTTTTGGAGTCGCTCTCGTCGGAAATTATGGGAAAAGGGAGAAACCTCAGGACATTTTCTGCGAGTGAAGGATCTCTTCGTCGATTGTGACCGGGATACCATTCTGGTGAAGGCAGAGCCGGTCGGGCCGACGTGCCATACTGGAGAACGCGCCTGTTTCTTTTCCAGAATGAGTGAAGATGGACGGGCGGGCCAAGACAAAACGCAGGATGCTGGTGGAGGAATTCTCGAACGGCTCTATCAAACGATTCTGGCACGGAAAGCCGCTCCGCAGCCGGACTCCTATGTCTCCAAGCTACTGCAGGGCAATGCAGATCGCATCCTGAAAAAGGTGGCGGAAGAAGCCGGTGAAGTCATTATTGCCGCCAAGAATCAGAGTCGAGACGAGATCATTTACGAGACAGCCGATCTGTTCTTTCACACCCTCCTGGTTCTCGGTTATCACGATGTCACGCTGAGCGAGGTGTATCGGGAACTTGGAGCCAGGTTCGGGAAGTCCGGGATTCGACCGGTACCGGAGGGAGGCGCGCGTGGATAACTGCATTTTCTGTCGTATTGTAGACGGCGCTATTCCAGCGAAAATTGTGTATCAGGACGATCGCGTGCTGGCGTTTGAGGACGTCAATGCTCAGGCCCCCGTCCATGTGCTGGTTATTCCGAAACGTCACATGGCGGCGGTTCAGGATTGCCAGGACGGTGACCAGGCGTTGCTCGGACATCTGTTGTTGACCTGTTCCAAGGTCGCAGCGATGAAGAACCTGGCGGAGTCCGGCTATCGTATTGTTACGAACACCGGAGCGGACAGCGGACAAACGGTGTTTCATCTTCACCTGCACGTCCTTGGTGGAAGGCACATGGCCTGGCCTCCAGGGTAATAGACGGTGCTCCTTCGTTGACACATGTGCCGACCGTTTGTTAGGGTGAACGGTCAACTTTCAATCGCGCGTCAAAGGCATCCAGCCGGCACCGACCGGCAGGATCCCTGCGGGCACTAGCGAGGACCGCCGTGGGCCAAGGCCTGATTTCGGACGACGTCATCAACCAAATCAGAGACCGAGTGGACATCGCGGAAATCGTGGGCCAACATGTGGCGTTGACTCGAGCCGGGCAGAATCTCAAGGGCCTGTGCCCCTTTCACCAAGAGAAGTCTCCCTCCTTCACCGTCAGCTCGTCGCGGCAGATTTTTCACTGTTTTGGCTGCGGGGCCGGCGGCAATGTGTACACGTTCCTCATGAAATTAACCGGGGCCGCCTTTCCCGAAATTGTTCGGGATCTGGGGCGCAAGGTGGGGGTGGATGTTCCTGAAGCGACCGGCGGATATTCCAACGAGGCGCGCACGCAACTTGGCCGATTGGAACGCCTCAACGCGGCGGCGGGAGCCTGGTACCAGCGTATGTTGATGGAAGGGCCGGTGGGAGCCCAGGCGCGTGCCTATCTCGAGGGTCGTGGCATCCAGCAACATACGACCATGCAATTCAACATCGGCTATGCCCCGCCTGAGTGGGATGGGCTGACCAAAGCGATGCTCAAAGAAGGGTTTTCGCCGGTGGACCTCATTGCAGCCGGCCTCTCCATTCCACGCGATCAAAGCGGCTCACAGAAAACGGCAGTCTCGGGTCATTACGATCGGTTTCGTTCCCGAATCATGTTTCCAATCACGGATTTGCGGAAGCGGGTCGTGGCATTCGGCGGACGGGTCCTCGGGGACGGAATGCCCAAGTATTTGAACTCGCCTGAGACGCCGTTGTTTAAGAAGGGGCAGACGCTATTCGCGTTGGATGCGGCTCGCGAAGCGGCCAGCCAGCAGCAAACCTTGATCATCGTCGAAGGGTATTTCGATGCCGTTGCGCTGCACCAGGCCGGCATTCGCCATGTGGCGGCGACCTTGGGAACGGCCTTAACCCCCGAGCATATTACTGTCATCCGCCGGTTCGCCTCGAACATCGTGTTGCTTTTCGATCCGGATCAGGCTGGGGTTCGAGCAGCCTTGCGGTCGCTGGATCTGTTCGTCAATAGCGGTTTGAGCGTCAAGGTCGTCTCGCTTCCTGAGGGTGACGATCCGGATACCTATGTCCGGCAACATGGCGCTGAGGGATTTGCGGCGTTGCATCGCACGGCTCCAAGCCTGTTGGATTTTGCGATAGAGCACAGCCTCCGCACGGCGGAGTCGGGGAGCGTCGAGGATCGGATTCGAGCCGTGGACGCGGTATTGCGCATTCTGCAGAAAAGTGCGCATCCGATCGAGCGAGAAGAGCGGATCAGGCTCGTTGCGGAACGGTTGGGACTCAGTCAGCAGCGTTTGATCGATCGGTACCCGACGCTCGTCTCGGAAGATCAGCGTCGCCCGGACCGAGCACTCAAGGATCCATCCGTATCGGTGCCAGCTAAAGCGAAGACCAATCCGGAAGAGCGTGACCTGGCGCATTTGCTCGTGCAGGGAAGTTTGTCTGCCGCGGATCTCGGGAAACTGTCTCCGGAGGCGTTCTCGACGCCGGCCTACAGGAAGCTGATCGAATGTGCCATGCAGCATCTGGCAGAGGATGGCAGGCTGTCCGTCCGGAGCCTGTTGGACGCGTTGATCACCGATGAGGTCTGCGGGTCGTTGGTCTCGGAACTGTCGATGCAGGAGCAGCATTATGACGACGTGCCGGCTCATATTGCCGGGTGCTTGGAGACACTGGAACGGCGGGGACGCGAGCGGACCATGGGGGCATTGATTCAAGAATTGAAGGTCGCAGAACGCGAGCGGCGGGACGATGAAGTGCATCGTCTGAACGGATTGATTAACGATATGCGGATGAGGAAAGCCGGTGTGATGCCGGTTGCGCTGACGTCTGCGGTGAAGGAGTAGGTATGCCGAAACAAGAATTACTCGGCGAGGTGAAGAAGCTCATCAATCTCGGCAAAGAGAAGGGCTTTCTCACGTACGACGATCTCAACAGCACCTTGCCGGCGGATGTCGTCTCGTCGGACCAGTTCAGCACGATCATGACCATGTTCGGCGAAATGGACATCGAGATTGTGGAGTCCGCGGAGACGGAGCGCACTCCGAAGGCCGCCGAAGGGGAAGAGGCGATCGAGGAAAGCGAAGAGTCCGACTCCTCGGAAGAGAACGAAAAAGAGATCGATCTCACGCCGGGTGCGCTCAGCCGCACCGACGATCCTGTCCGGCTCTACCTGAAAGAAATGGGCAGCGTCGCTCTCCTGAGCCGTGAGGGCGAAATCGAGATCGCCAAGCGGATCGAAGAGGGAAAGAAAGATATCGCCACGGTCGTGTACGGATTGCCGATGACCCTGGAGTTCGTGCTGAATCTCCGCGATCAGCTGAAAAACGGCAAGATCGATGTGCGCGAGATCGTGCCGGTCGTGGAGACGGAAGAGGATTTCGAGGAAGAGGCCGTCGAAAAAGATTACGAAGAGCTGCGGGTGAAAACGCTGGACTCTTTGAATGTCGTTCGAAAAGTATCCGCCTCGCTCAAAGATCTCTACGACAAGGCTCGTCATGTCGGCGCCGATCCCGAGAAACAAAAGAAACTGCGCAAGCAGATCGATACGGTGCGCGGCCAGGTCGTCGACAAGATGGAGTCGGTGAATCTGCACGGCGTGCTGAAAGACCGGATGACCCAGCGGGTGCGCGACCTCAACCTGCTGTTCCGCCAGTCGGAGCGGGAGGTCACGAGCTGCCAGCGGCGTCTTGGGGTCGGTGGCGAGGCCGGCGCAGAATTGCTGCGGAAGTTGTGCCGAACCCACAAAGATCTTCTGGCGGTGAAGCGCAGGACCGGGCTGTCCGAAGAAGTGCTGCAAGACATCAAAAAACATTATCAAGCCGCCAAGGGCCGTATTCGTCAGCTTGAAGAAGAAGAAGCACTGATTTCGGCGGATGAGATCAAGGATGCGGTGAAGCATCTTGATGTGGCGGAGGAAAAGGTCAAGCGCGGGAAGGCGGAATTGGTCGAGGCCAACCTGCGTCTGGTGGTGAGCATCGCGAAAAAGTACACGAACCGCGGGCTACAGTTCCTGGATTTGATTCAAGAGGGCAATATCGGCCTCATGAAGGCGGTCGATAAGTTCGAGTATAAGCGCGGATATAAGTTCAGTACCTATGCGACCTGGTGGATTCGGCAAGCCATTACCCGTGCGATCGCCGACCAGGCGCGAACCATCCGTATTCCGGTTCACATGATCGAAACGATCAATAAACTGATCAGGACCTCGCGCCATCTGGTGCAGAAACTCGGTCGCGAACCGACGCCGGAAGAAATCGCCGAACGCATGGATTTGCCGCTGGACAAGGTGCGAAAGATCCTGAAGATCGCGCGCGAGCCGATTTCCCTCGAAACCCCGATCGGCGAGGAGGAAGACAGTCATTTGGGAGACTTCATCGAAGACAAGAAGGCGGTCTCGCCGTTGGAAGCAGCCATTCGTTATGACTTGCAGCGACAGATCAACGGCGCACTCGAAACGCTCACGCCTCGGGAAGAAAAGGTGTTGCGGAAGCGCTTCGGCATCGGCGAGGCCACCGATCACACCCTGGAAGAAGTGGGGCAGGATTTTGAGGTCACCCGCGAGCGCATTCGGCAAATCGAGGCGAAGGCGTTGCGGAAGCTCCGGCATCCGAGCCGCAGTAAGAAGCTGCGTAGTTTCGTGGAGAGTCTCTAGGCCTTGTTGCCGGGACTGGTTTGACTCTGTCCGACCGGCAGCTTTAGAATCAGGCCGCTCGAACCAGGCGTGCCGTGATGCAGGCTGAGGCCAGGTCACTGGCCGGCAGGGCTGGGCCCATAGCTCAGGTGGTTAGAGCGGCTGACTCATAATCAGCTGGTCCTAGGTTCAAGTCCTAGTGGGCCCACCAGCCTGAGCGCCTCACGATGATTCCGGTGCGAGAGGCGTCATGTCGACGTTGCTCTCGCGCAACCCACAAGGAGCCCGTTGAATCTACAGCTTTCCCCCCTCATCGAATTGCAAAAACTCGATCTCCGCATCGTCGATCTCAAAGAACAGCGGCGAAAAATACCGGAACGGCTTGAAGTGAATGAGGCGCCCCTTCGGGAAGCGAGGCGGGTGGTTCAGGACGCGTCTACCTCCGTCGAGGTGCTGATCAAAGAACGGCGGAGCGCCGAAAAGGACCTTGAGGCGCACGAAGATCGCATCGGCAAGATGAAAGATCGCGCCGCCCAGTTGAAGACCAATCAGGAATATCAGGCCCACCTGTTCGAAGTTGAACTGGCCAACAAGAAACGTGGGGAGATCGAGGAGAAAATCCTTCTCGCGATGGAGCAGATCGACCAGACTCAACGGACCATCGCTGCTGCCGAGGTGCAACTGAAAGAGTCGGAAGCGCTCTTCGTCAGGGAGAAGACGATACTAGACGAGAAGGACCAGGCTCTTACCGCGGAACTCGCGGAGTTGGAAGCCCAGCAGAAACAGTTGTCAGGACGGGTCGAGAAGGGCCTCCTTGCACGGTATAACAAGCTGAAAAGCACACGAAAGGACCAGGCCCTGGCGCTGATCAAAGATGGTATTTGCGTCGGGTGCCGGCTCCAGGTGCCTCCTCAATTGATTTCCCAAGTGAAGCGGGGAGATGACGTCTATACCTGCCCCTACTGTTACAGAATGTTGTATTGGGAGGGCGAGCCTGTTTCCGAAGAGAAGCGGCCCCTGGCGCAAGACCAGGCGAAGGATTTTGAACTGGGAGAATCCGTCTAGCAGGATGCGGAAAAAGTCCACCAGCGGCGTTCTCGCATCGTTCAGCGGCTCAACGTACGACAAGAGTACGATTCGCCGCTTCACTCGCCGCGGCCTTGCTGGATGGCCTTTTTGCGCATCCTGCGTACTATCCTGATACCAACACGCCACGTGAGCTGATCGCGGCGTAGCGTGCAAAAAACGAGTTTTTCCGCAGCCTGCTAGGGTTTGGTCAGCACCTGCTTCGTCGTTTTGAAGTGCAGTTTCGCGACGGTAGCCAATCGGTCCTGCCCGTATTTCTTGACCACCATGCGTCCTGCCAGTTCCACGGCTGGAGATGCGCCCTTGGGCAGCGTGGTGTGCAATTCCTGCGAAAGCCGCTGGAGGCGCAGCAGAAATTCCGCGCGGGCGAGAATTGAAGCGGCCGCCACGGCCAAGTCTGCCTCCGCTTTTGTGCGTTGCACCAACCGGATCTGCTTTCCTTTCTCCTGAAGCGCATTGAGTATCAATCGTTCGTCGCCGAACTGGTCGGCAATCGCCAGATCGCAGTCGACTTGCTGCAGCAGGTTTTCCAGCGCCCGCGCATGGCCCCAGGCGAGGAGCCGATTGAGGTTGTTGATCTTGGCGTAGAGCTCGTTGTAGCGCTGCGGCCCGATCGCCACGATGCTGTGAGGGCAGACCAGGCGGATGTCGGGCGCCATGTCGAGAATTCGTCCATCAGAGATTTTCTTGCTGTCACGGACCTGCATGAGGGCCAGGTCCTGTTCCGATGCCGGTGTGACGAAGACGGCGGCGATCACCAGCGGCCCGAAATAGTCTCCTTTGCCGGACTCGTCGATGCCGATACGATTCAGTGAAGAGAGCGTCGCGGTGGTAGGCACTCGGTGAAACTCCCAGTGGAAACGGGTTGGACGGCGCGGTAATCTAGCAGAGCACACCAGAGTGGTCAATTTGCGGAGGCGCGTGATGATGATGGAATGTGATCGAAGCAGCAGGCCGGGGACTACGATTCTGTCCAACATGTTGTGGCTGGTCTGCGGCATGGTGACCCTGTTGGTGACGACCGGTTGTCAAACCAATCCTTACACCGGCCGATGGCAGTTGATGATGATGCCGATGTCGCAAGAAGTGCAGATGGGCGCGCAGGCCTACGCCGATGTGAAAAGCGATCCCAACATGAGGCCATCAACCGATCCGCGGGAGATTGAACCGGTCAAGCGGGTAGCGGCGAGAGTGATCGAAGCCGCCAAGCGATCCAAATACGGCGAGATGGCCAACGAATTTGAATGGGAAGTCACGGTCATCAAGGACGATAAGACCATGAACGCCTTTGCGCTACCCGGCGGCAAGATCGCGGTCTATACCGGGATTTTTCCGGTGGCCAAGACCGAGGCCGGCCTTGCGGCGGTGATGGGGCATGAAGTCGTACATGCGTTAGCTCGCCATGGTGGAGAGCGGATGAGTCAGAACACACTGGCGCAGACGACCTTGCAGGCCATCGGGATTGCGCTCGGGGTGAGCGGGGCGAATCCGGTTCTCTCACAGGCGGGCATGGCGGCATTGGGAGTCGGCGCGCAGGTCGGTGTGTTACTTCCGTTCAGCCGGAAGCACGAGTCAGAAGCGGACTATGTGGGCGTTTTGCTGGCGGCGGATGCCGGCTATGATCCACGGGAGGCGATCCACTTGTGGCAGAGAATGGGCGAATTATCCGGCGGAAAAGCTCCCTCGGAGTTCATGTCCACACACCCAAGTCACGAAACCAGAATTCAACAACTAGAGGAATGGATGGCCGAGGCGATGCCGGTGTATCAGTCGAAGCCACCTGCGCCCAATCACGAGTTGCCGGCGTTGCATTAGGGCACGCGGCTTGATGCTTGAATCCCCATCGAGCGGCTCGTATACTTTGCCCGCGCGCTGGGGGGACACGGGTGCTCGCTCGTCGAGCGTGCTCGGCGAGAGGAAAGTCCGGACTCCAAGGGCAAGGACGCTGGATAACGTCCAGGCGGAGCGATCCGACACCAGCACCACAGAAAACAAACCGCCGATGGCCGGGGTGAGGGGCTTCGGTCCCGCACAGCGGATCAGGTAAGGGTGAAACGGCGGGGTAAGAGCCCACCGCGGTGATGGCGACATCAACGGCACGGTAAGCGTCGTCCGGAGCAAGACCAAATAGGGAGACGCCCGCGGGCTCGCAAGAACTTAGCGGAAAGGCCGGCCCGGCCGAGGTCTCCGGGTAGGTTGCTTGAGGCTCGAGGTAACTCGAGTCCCAGAGAAATGATCACCCCCGTGTGAGCGCAAGTTTCACGCGGGACAGAATCCGGCTTATAGGGTCTCTCCAACGCGCTTTTTTAATCGCCTTCCGCAGATCTCCCGCAGTGACCTTGCCGGACAGAAGTTCGCGGTCATCCAATAGCACCACGGGGATGCGTTCACCGTATTGCTGCCGGAGCTGTTCATCGGTATCGATATCAACGATCGTCAGATGGAACGCGAGATCCTCTTGCACCTGGGCTGCCACTCGGGCCACCACATGGCACAAGTGACATTCGCGGCGGGAAATGATCGTGAGGCGCATGGGACTCATTGGCACTAGGCTCACAACACGAGAACGTTCCTATACCACGGGGCGGTGATCGACACCAGTCCGTCGAGCAGAGAGTTCACGTCGCGGCTCTCTTGACCTCACTTGCGGGCTGGTGATACGATCCGCCATCTTACCCATTGATTTTTCAGAAAGATCGTAGCAGTCTGTGACACAAACGTGACGCAGGGTTGCTGCTGTATCCAGTGACGGCACACGTCCTTCGCTAATGATGCGCGAAGGGGAGGGTGATATGAAGCTCACAGGGTCCGAAATCCTGATCGAATGCTTAAAAGCTGAAGGCGTGAAAACGATCTTCGCCTTGCCGGGCGGCGTGGTGTTGAAGATTTTCGACATGCTGCACCAGCAGAAAGATATTGAAGTCGTATTGACCCGCCACGAACAGGGTGCCGGGCATATGGCCGAAGGGTATGCCAAGGCCACCGGAAAGGCCGGCGTCTGTTTAGTGACCTCGGGTCCCGGTATGACCAATGTGATTACCGCATTGGCCGATGCCTATATGGATTCAGTCCCGCTGGTGTGTATCAGCGGACAAGTGTCCACGAGTTTGATCGGGAACGATGCATTTCAGGAAGCGGACAACATCGGCCTGAGTCGCCCCTGCACCAAGTACAACTTCCTGGTGAAGGATGTGAACGATCTGGCGACCACCATTAAGGAAGCGTTCTACATTGCGACAACCGGGCGCCCTGGACCGGTGCTGGTGGATATTCCCAAAGATGTGTCCATGGCCAAGGCCGACTTCACCTATCCGAGCTCTGTCTCCATTCGCGGATACAATCCGACTTACGAAGGCAATAAATGGCAGATCAAGCAGGCCGCTGAAGCGATCATGAAGGCGAAGAAGCCGATTCTGTATGTCGGCGGCGGCGTCGTATTCTCGCAGGCGTCGAAAGAGTTGCTCGAATTGGCGGAGATGACTCAGATCCCCGTCGATATGACGTTGATGGGGCTCGGCGCGTTTCCCGGCGAGCATCCGCAGTCGATGGGGATGTTGGGCATGCACGGGACCTACTGCGCCAACATGGCGGTCCATTATTCCGATCTGGTGATTGCCGTGGGCGCGCGTTTTGATGACCGGGTGACGGGAAAGGTAGCGGAGTTTTGTCCCTTCGCCAAGGTGATTCATATCGATATCGATCCAACCTCGATCCGGAAGAACATCCATGTCGATATCCCGATCGTGGGTGATTGCAAGGCGGTGCTGCGCGAGTTGAATCAAATTCTCCGAGCCACGGTCAACGGCAATCAGAAGGATCTTCGCAAACCCTGGTGGGACCAAATCCGTGAATGGCAGCAGGCGCATCCGCTGGCCTATCAACAAGAGGCGGACGGGGCGATTAAGCCGCAGCACGTGGTCAAACGGTTGTATGAATTGACGAAGGATCGTGATCCGATCGTGGCGACGGATGTGGGACAACATCAGATGTGGACGGCGCAGTATTTTAAACTCGCCCGACCGAATCGCTGGCTGACCTCGGGCGGATTGGGTACGATGGGATTTGGCTTTCCTGCCGCCATGGGGGCGCAGGCTGCTTTTAGAGATCGATTAGTACTCTGCGTGGCCGGAGACGGCAGTATTCAGATGAACATGCAGGAAATGGCCACTGCCGTCGTGTCCAAGCTGCCGGTGAAAATCATCATCTTGAACAATCGTTTCCACGGCATGGTTCGCCAGTGGCAGGATCTCTTTTATGAAGGGCGCTACGCCTCCAGCTATCTGGACACGACGCCGGATTTTGTGAAATTGGCGGAAGCCTATGGCGCGGTCGGATTGCGCGCCGGCAAGGTGGGGGACCTCGATGCGGTGTTGAAGGAGGCCATCTCGACCGACAGGCCGGTGGTCGTTGACGTGCCCACCTATCCCTATGAGAATTGTTATCCGATGATCCCGGCGGGTGGTTGCAATCACGAGATGATTCTCGAAGATCCGCCTGAATTGAAACAACGCATGGCCGGCGTGCCCAGTACCGGATCGGACGAAAACAAGGATACGATTTTAACCGCGTAAAACACGCTGTCATCCGACAGCTATCAGTATAGAGCATTGTGATGGAACATATCATTTCAGTCACCGTTGAAAATAAATTTGGCGTCTTATCTCGCGTGGCCGGGCTGTTCAGCGGCCGCGGATTCAATATCGAAAGTCTGTCGGTCGCTCCAACCCTTGATCCGTCCATGTCCCAGATGACCATCGTCACATCAGGGGATGAACGAATCGTCGAGCAAATCGTCAAGCAGCTCAACAAACTGATCGACGTCATCAAAGTCGTGGATCTCAACGAAAGCGAATTCGTCTCGCGCGAGACGGCGTTGATCAAGGTCCATACGAAGGCAGAAGACCGGGCAGAAGCGTTGCGAATTGCGGATATCTTCCGCGCCAATGTGATTGATTCCACACCGTCGACCTATACCATCGAGGTCACGGGTGATCCGAAGAAGCTTGAGGCCATCATCAACTTGCTCCAGCCGCTCGGCATCAAGGAGCTGATCCGGACGGGGCGAGTGGCGATTGCGCGCGAGGCGATCCGGCCGGCCGTCAGCCAACCGAAGAAGCTCGCTCGAGAATAACGCGCGCATCCTCTCTGTGCACGATCGTTTCCATCCATGGGCCCTATGAACATTCAGGAGTGACGTATGAAGATTTATTACGACAAGGACGCCGACTTGCAGCTTATCCGTGGAAAGAAAGTGGCCGTGATCGGCTATGGCAGCCAAGGGCATGCGCATTCGCTCAATCTCAAGGAAAGCGGCGCCACTGTCGTTGTGGGCTTGCGTGAAGGCAGCTCGTGGAAAAAAGCGGAGGCCAGCGGCCTGAAGGTCATGCCGGTCGCCGATGCCGTGAAGGCGTCCGATGTCATCATGATCCTGGCGCCCGACGAAGCCCAGGCAGCGATTTACCGGCAGGAGATTGCGCCAAATCTAAAGCCCGGTTCCTATTTGGCGTTCGGCCATGGATTCAATATCCACTTCGGCCAAATCGTGCCCCCGGCGGACGTCAACGTCTTTATGGTTGCGCCTAAGGGACCAGGCCATTTGGTCCGGTCCGAATACACCAAGGGCAGCGGAGTGCCCTGTTTATTAGCCGTGCATCAAGATCACAGCGGGAATACCCGCCAGGTAGGTCTGGCCTACGCCAGCGCGGTCGGCGGCGGACGGGCCGGCATTATCGAGACGAATTTCAGAGAAGAGACGGAAACAGATTTATTTGGCGAGCAGGCGGTCTTGTGCGGCGGCTTGACGTCACTGATCCAAGCCGGATTCGAAACGCTCGTGGAGGCGGGATATGCGCCTGAAATGGCCTATTTCGAATGTCTCCATGAGGTGAAACTGATCGTAGATCTGATTTATCAGGGCGGCATCGCCAACATGCGCTACTCGATTAGCACAACGGCGAAATACGGGGACATTACCCGTGGTCCGCGCGTGGTGACGGAGCAGACGAAGCAGGAAATGAAGAAGATTCTCGGCGAGATTCAGAGCGGTCAGTTTGCCAAAGAATGGGTGTTGGAGAATCAAGCCCACCGCCCCGTCTATAACGCCTTACTGAAAAAAGGTGAGGGGCATCCAATTGAAGAAGTCGGCGGCCGGCTTCGGTCCATGATGCCATGGCTCAAAAAAGACCAACTCGTCGATAAGAATAAAAACTAACTCTGCCGGCTGGTTCTTCGTGGTAGCATGAGAGAGGGCCTGGAGGGGTATGGCTGATCGAGCCGTCGGAATCCCGATTGTCAAAGAAGGCTTGCCGTTTGTCGGTGGTCTCGCAGGGGCGACACTGTTGTGCGGGGTGGCAGGCTGGCCCGTTGCAACAGTGGTGGCGGGTGGTTTTCTGCTGTTCACCGCCTGGTTCTTCCGGAATCCCAGCCGGACCATTCCACAGCAGCCGAACGTGGTGGTCTCATCCGGCGACGGCAAGGTCATTGCGATTGAGGAAGAATTCGAGCCGAGGTATTTGAAAGAAAAAAGCATTCGCGTCACAGTATTCCTGAACGTGTTCGACGTGCATGTCAACCGAATGCCCTGCGCCGGCACGGTCGAGGGGGTGAGTTATCAACCCGGCCAGTTTCTTGTGGCGAGCAAGCCGGAAGCGACACTGCATAATGAGCAGAATGCGGTGATGGTGAAGACCGAGTCGGGGGTGAAAGTGCTGTGTGTGCAAGTGGCAGGTTTGATTGCCCGCCGGATCGTCTGCTGGGTCGGGCAGGGTGATCGCGTGCAGCGTGGTGAACGGTTCGGGTTGATACGGTTCGGTTCGCGAATGGATACGTTCCTTCCGCTCGGGTCGAAGATTTGTGTTGCGCTGGGCGACCGTGTTAAAGGCGGCGAAACCATCGTGGGGGAACTCCGATGAAATCACCAACTATGCGACCTCCGTTTGCGAAGGGGCATCGAAAGCGGCAGGCGATGTACCTGATCCCCAATCTCTGTACGACGGGCAATTTATTCTGCGGCGTGTTTGCGATCCTGTCGGTGTTTAACGGGCAGCATCTGGTGGCGGCCATCGCCATCCTGGTCGGCATGATTTTCGACATGTTGGACGGGAAGCTGGCACGGTTGACGAATAGTACCGGTCAGTTCGGTATCGAGTACGATTCCCTGTCGGATGTGGTGTCTTTCGGCGTCGCGCCTGGGGTCTTGATTTATTCCTACGCGCTCAGCGGACAGGGCATGTTCGGAGTGGCGGTCATGTTCGCCTACGTTGCTATGGGAGCCGTGCGTCTGGCTCGATTCAATGCCACCGTGAGCACCTCCGACAGCAAGTACTTTACAGGATTAGCCATCCCAGCGGCCGCAGGCGTCATTGCGTCCCTGGTCATCTTTGATCTTCACATTACCCAGATGGGCTCGGAAGTGAAGCCGCTGCTGATTCTAGTGATTACGTTTGGGCTGGCATTCCTGATGGTCAGTACGATCAAGTATCGTAGCTTCAAGGACATGAAGTTCAGGCGAGGCGATCACTTCACCTATCTGGTGTGGGGAATTCTGGCCTTGATGTTGATTGTCGCGTGGCCGCAGGCTATGCTGTTCGTGACATTCACGGGTTATGCGGTGTCGGGTCCGATTGCGCGCATGTGGACGATGATCGCCAAGAGCGCAGGCAAGCCGCTCGCAAAAGCAGATGGGCCGGTCGTAGATACCAGAGAGTCGTAACGGCATTGACGAGGAGTAGTAGGGAGCGGTAGCCGAACTGAGAGAGCTGGTGGGCGGTGCGAACCAGCCGGTTGCCTCCTGAACTCGCCTCCGAGCCGGACTTGTGAAGCCCCGACGATGGGGTGGTAATGAGTCCCGAAGAATCCGCGTTACGGATTGAATGAGGGTGTCGGGTGAAGGGTGTCTTCATCCGGCGCTGAATCAGGGTGGTACCACGAAGCTCGCCTTCGTCCCTGTCGTGGGGCGGAGGCTTTTTTATTTTTTGGATGCTGAAACAGGTGTCCGGCGGCGTTCTCGGCGAGGGACCATCCTCGCCGTACCCCCAAGGGTACGGCTCCGGTGGTTCCTTCGCCTGCGGCCTTGCCGGCCGACCTGTTTGAGCATCCAGTAGACTGTGAGTAACTCAGGAGGAGGGTACGCCATGACGAGGATGATCAGAATATTCGACACGACGTTGCGGGACGGCGAGCAATCGCCGGGGGCAAGCATGAACGTCGAAGAGAAACTTATGATCGCCAAGCAGCTGGCGCGCCTCGGCGTGGATATTATTGAGGCCGGCTTTGCCTATAGTTCACCGGGAGACTTTGAGGCGGTGCGACGGATCGCGATGGAGGTCGAGGGGCCAGTCGTATGCAGCCTGGCGCGGGCACGGCCGGAAGACATCACCAGGGCCTCGGAGGCTTTGACGGGGGCGCCCCGGGTCCGTATCCACACCTTTCTCTCTGCGTCGGATATTCATTTGAAGCATCAGTTTCGCATGACGCGCGAAGAGGCGAAAAAACGGGCGGTGGAGATGGTGCAGTTGGCCCGTACCTACGTGGACGATGTGGAATTTTCCCCTATGGATGCGAGCCGCTCCGATCCGGCATACCTCTGTGAAGTGATCGAAGCGGTGATAGCCGCCGGGGCGGGAACGATCAATATTCCCGACACGGTGGGGTATGCCGTTCCGCAAGAGTTCGGTGGCCTGATCAAGCGAATTAAAGACACGGTATCGAACAGCGGCCAGGCGGTCATCTCCGTCCACTGCCATAACGATTTGGGCATGGCAGTTGCCAATAGTCTCGCCGCGGTGGTGGCGGGGGCCGGTCAGGTAGAATGCACCATCAACGGCATTGGCGAACGGGCCGGCAATACCTCGCTGGAAGAAGTTGTGATGGGCCTCCGGACGCGCAGGGATTGGTATGGGGCCGACACGAAGGTGGTGACGGAGGAGATCTCAAAAACCAGTCGCCTGGTGAGCAAGATTACCGGCATGGTCATCCAGCCCAACAAGGCGATCGTCGGCGCGAATGCCTTCGCTCATACGTCGGGCATTCATCAAGACGGGTTGCTGAAGGATAAGACCACCTATGAAATCATGCGGCCGGAATCGGTGGGGTTGGAGCAGGTCAAATTAGTGATGGGCAAGTTGTCAGGGCGCCACGCGTTCAGACAACGTCTTGAAGACCTGGGCTACAAGCTGACAGAAGATGAGGTCAATCACGCCTTTGAACGCTTCAAGCGGCTGGCGGACCAGAAAAAGGAAATTTATGAGGAGGACCTCGAGGTCATTATCTCCGAAGAAGTGGCGAAGATGTCCGAACGGGTTGTCTTGAAGTCGTTTCAGGTCGAAAGTGGAACGAATCGGACGCCGAAAGCCACGGTCGAATTGGAGATTGATGGAAAGTTGGTCTCTCACAACGGAACTGGCGATGGACCGGTGGATGCGGTTTATCGGACGATTGCCGCGATGACGCAGACGAAGAGCAAGTTGTTGATGTTCGGGGTCAATGCCATTACGGGTGGAACGGATGCGCAAGGAGAAGTATCGGTGCGGCTCGAAGAAGATGGCCGAACAGTCTCCGGCCACGGCGCCGATACGGATATCATCACCGCGGCGGCGAGGGCCTATCTGAATGCACTCAACAAGCTCGCCTATTTTGCAGCCAAGCAGGCCGAGGGGATTCACAAGGTCAGCTTGATTTGATCCCAACCTGCACGGTAGATTCCTCCGTTCGGTCGGTACAAATGTGCTGATCGGACGGAGCGACCTCAGCCCGTGCATCCGGCAGTATCAGGGAACCGTATGTTCGGCATGCATCTGAAGCAATGCCCTGAATTTTTAGCCGGGGATCACACGCGGTTACGGGAACTGCTGCACCCGGCCAAGGCCGAGCTGAAGTTAGGCTATAGCCTGGCCCATGGACTGCTTGATCCGGGCAAGCAATCGCTCTGGCATCGACTGAAATCGTCCGAGGTGTACTACTTCATCGCCGGGCGCGGCGTGATGAAGGTGGAAGACGCCTCCATGGCGGTTGAGGCAGGCACGGTGATCTATGTGCCGCCGGGCGCCAAGCAGTCGCTGGTCAATACCGGAACGGATCCCATTGAGTTTCTCTGCCTGGTCGATCCCGCCTGGAAGGCGGAAGATGAGGCGGTCGTTGAATAGCCAAGAGGAGAGCGCGACGTGAAAGCGAAAATTGCAGTCCTGGCCGGAGATGGAGTCGGCCGTGAAATTGTCCCCGAAGCGGTCAAGGTCTTAAAGACGGTGGCGGAGCGATTCGGGCACAGCTTTGAATTCCAGGCCGCGGATGTGGGCGGCCATGCCATCGATAAGGTCGGGGTCCCGCTTCCTGCAGAGACGCTCGCTCTCGCGAAGCACAGCGATGCCGTATTGTTGGGCGCGGTCGGCGGACCGAAATGGGAAGGTCTGGACTACAGCATTCGCCCTGAGCGGGCCTTGCTCGGCCTCCGCGAGCAGCTGGGGCTGTATGCAAATTTACGCCCGGCGAAACTCTATCCCATGCTCGCCGATGCCTCCACCTTGCGGCGGGAGGTGATCGAGGGAATCGATATGCTCGTCATCCGCGAACTGACCGGTGGCATTTATTTCGGGAAACCGAAGGGGGTGGAAAAAATGCCCGGCGGTGGAGAGCGCGGGTTTAATACGGAGGTCTATACGACCGAAGAAATTCGCCGCATTGCGGTGGTCGCGTTCGAATCGGCGCGCAAGCGCCGCAAGAAGGTGATGTCGGTCGACAAGGCCAATGTGCTGGAGTCTTCCGAATTGTGGCGGCGGGTCGTGACGGACGTTCACAAAGCCTATGCCGACGTGGCTTTGAGCCACATCTATGTCGACAATTGCGCCATGCAGTTGGTGCGCAATCCGCGTCAATTCGATGTACTGTTATGTAACAATATCTTCGGCGATATCTTGAGCGACGAGGCTGCGATGCTCACCGGATCGATCGGCATGTTGCCCTCCGCCAGCGTCGGCGCCAAGGTCGGGCTCTTTGAGCCGATTCATGGCAGCGCGCCGGATATCGCCGGAAAGAATATCGCCAATCCGATTGCAACCATTGCCTCCGGCGCCATGATGTTGTCCTACGCGTTTCAGTTGGACAAGGAAGCGGCAGTCATTGAACAGGCGATTGTGAAGACCCTTGAACTGGGATTCCGCACCAAAGACATTCATGCCGAAGGCATGCGGTTGGTCGGAACGACCGAGATGGGCGATGCAATCGTGCAGAACCTTCCTGCGTAGGCCATGACGATCGGCGCGACACCATCCGGGATCATCGAGACCCTCGTGGGAAACGGTGAGCCTGGTTATGCGGGAGATGGCGGACCAGCCGGAGCGGCTTCATTGAATGAGCCGAAAGGGCTCTGTGTGGACCGTCAGGGAAATCTCTATATTGCTGACTCTGAAAATCACGTCGTGCGCCGCGTCGATCGAGAGACGGGAATTATCACGACGGTGGCTGGAGTGGGACCAGGCGGCACGACCACACCGATGATGTTGCCGGAACCTGTCGCAGCGCAGCCGGATGAAGACGAGGATCCCTTTGCCGACACTTCGACGGACAGCACAAAAGCCTACACACAGGTGACCGACCTGAGCGGCACAGTCCGGTATGTGACCGGCGGCCGTCTGACGATTGAGCAGGACTCAGGAGACGGCGGACCGGCTCGCCGTGCGCGGCTCAACTTCCCGAGTGCCGTGGCCGTGGATCGTCTCGGGAATGTGTACATTGCCGACACGATGAACCATCGGGTCAGGAAGGTTGATGCGAAAACGGGAATCATCACGCACGTGGCAGGCACAGGTCAGGCGCGTTATTCCGGCGACGGCGGGCCGGCGGTTCAGGCGGCGATCAATGAACCGACCGGGTTAGCCGTCACTGACGAGGCGTTGTATGTTGCAGACCAAAGCAACAATCGTGTTCGACGGGTGGATTTGGTGACCGGGATCATCACGACGGCGGCCGGTGACGGATGGGCGGCGTACAGCGGCGACCAAGTTCCTGCCGTGCAGGCCAGTTTGGCGGGACCGAGCGGCGTGGCTGTGGGCGGTGACGGGTTGTTGTATGTCGCGGATACCTTCAATAGCCGGATACGATCGGTCGATCCGGCAACGGGGGAGATTGCCACCGTAGCGGGAGACGGCGGCACCTACCGGTATCAGGGGCCTGAAGAATCCTCTTCACCAAGCCTTTCGCGCCCGGCCGGTATTGCCGTGAGTCATGACGGCAAGGTGTATATGACGGATTCAGACAGTCATTTGATTCGGGTGTGGAACGGGTGCACGAAGACCATCACGCGCCTGTCAGGGACCGGTGTCGCGCAGTTCGGCGGCGACGGTGGCGATGCGTTGGCAGGCAGCCTCAGTTATCCATTCGGTGTCGCGGTCGATGCGGTCGGAACTGTGTATGTGGCGGACACGTTCAATCATCGCATCAGAGTTCTCCCGGCGACTGCGTAAGGACAGTATCATGTTGAAGAAGAAGCAGGCGTATACAGTGGCGGTGCTGGGGGCGACCGGAGCCGTCGGGAAAGAAAGTCTCGAGATTTTGGAAGAGCGCAATTTTCCGGTCGAGACGCTTCGGCTCTTTTCCTCGAAGCGTTCAGCCGGCGAAGTGCTCTCGTGCCAGGGCAAAGAGTACAAGGTGGAGGAACTGACGGAGGCTTCTTCCTTTGCCGGAGTGGACATTGCGTTGATCTCCGCCACCGACGCCATTAGCCGCGACTACGGCGCGCGATTGGGCGCGGCTGGTGTGGTCGTGATCGATGATAGCGCAGTGTTTCGGATGGATCCGAGCGTCCCGCTCGTGGTCCCGGAAGTGAATGCTGCGGCGCTGCAGTCCATGAAGCGGGGCATCGTGGCCATTCCGAACTGCACGACGACTCCGCTGGTGATGGCGCTCAAGCCGCTTCGCGATGTCGCCGGCATCAAACGGGTCGTGGTGACCACCTTTCAGTCGGTGTCCGGCACCGGGTCGGCCGCCATGGATGAATTGGTGGACCAGACCAAGGCACTCATTTCGTTTCAGGATGTGAAGGTGCAGGTCTACCCGTATCAAATCGCCTTTAATCTCTTACCGCAGGTCGGGTCGTTCGGGGACGGTGGTGACTGTTCGGAAGAGGTCAAGATTGTTCAGGAGACACGGAAGATTCTGGACATGCCCGCGCTTCGAGTGACCGCGACCACCGTGCGTGTCCCGGTGCTGCGCTGCCATTCCGAAGCGATCAACGTGGAACTCGAGCGCCCGCTGAAGGCCAATGACGCGAGAGCCGCGATCGCAGAGATGCCCGGCGTCATCGTCTATGACGATCCGCTGAAGAAGCTCTATCCGATGCCGTTTGATGTGTCCGGCAAGGACGAGGTGTACGTCGGACGGGTGCGGGTTGATGAGTCGATCACCAATGGATTGAATCTCTGGGTCGTGAGCGACAATCTTCGGAAGGGCGCCGCGCTGAATGCCGTTCAAATTGCCGAATGTTTGATACAATAACCTATGGATGGCGGGAACGGGATCGGTCGCCTAGTGATCATCGGTGGACTTGCTCTGGCCGCCGTCGGAGTGCTGCTGACTCTGGTTGAAAGATGGCCCGGTTTCGGTGCGGCGTTCGGGTGGGTCGGTAAATTGCCCGGCGACCTCTCGATGACGCGAGAGCGGTTCAGTCTGTACGTTCCGATTGCAACCAGTCTTGTGCTCAGCCTTCTGCTGAGCGTCGTGTTGTATATCCTTTCATGGCTCTTTCGCCGCTGATTCCACATCGCGTTGTCAATTTGGTTGGAGTGGGAGTCATGGCGCTCCTGGTTCTCGTCTGCGCGCAATCCGCTTCAGCCGAATCCGTTCGTGTCTTACTTGTACAGGAAGCGCCGTCCGTAGACGTGCGCTCCGATGGTCCACTGGCTCTTGTGATGGAGACAGGCGACACCAGGACGCTGCATGGCCCCATCCATCTTACGGCGCGTGCGGACGGATTGCATGTCGACGGCCGACGTCTCACGGGCGGACATGTGCTCATCCGCTCCCTCCGGAACAGTCTGACCTTGGTCGTGGGGAAAGACGGAGGAGCTGCGGGGGCACCGCTTCCTCTCAGCGGCATCGTGCGGGTGTCGCGCAAAGGACATGCGGTCTCCGTCGTCAACCAGGTGGATTTGGAGGAGTATGTGAAGGGAGTCGTGCCCTCTGAAGTCAGTTCAGCCTGGCATCCGGAGATGCTGAAGGTGCAGGCGGTGGCGGCGCGGACATACGCGCTGTATAACAAAATGCTGAGCGCCGCGCGGGACTATGACGTCATGGCCACCATTCAAGATCAGGTCTATCGGGGCCGTACCGGGGTCGATCATCGAGTTGAGGATGCCGTCGAATCCACCAGGGGCATTGTGGTCACGCATCAGCAGGCGCCGATCTATGCCGCCTTCTCCTCCACTGCCGCAGGGCCGACGGAAGATGCGGTGAATGTGTGGGCCAATAAAGACCTCCCTTACCTCAAGGGTGTCGAATGTCCTTTCGATCTCGAGTCGCCGTATTATCAATGGAAGGCCAGTGTGAAGATCGAACAGCTCGAGAAGAATCTACGGCACCAGGGATTCACAGTCGGCACCATCGCCACGATTACGCCGATCGCGTACAGTCGCGCCGGGCGGGTCGCCCGCTTACGGATTCTGCATTCCGGAGGCGAAACGCTGTTGCGGGGAGAAGACCTCCGCAAAGCGGCGGGATATACCGTCATCCCGAGTACGCAATTCGAGGTCGAATCGATCGGCGCCGAGGTGGTGTTCGCCGGGTACGGCGCAGGCCATGCGGTGGGATTGTGCCAGTGGGGCGCCAAAGAACTGGCTGAACTGGGCTATTCGTACAACAGTATTCTGCAGTATTACTATCCTGGAACCGAATTACGTAACTCGGCGTTATCGCAATTGATGATGCCGGTCGTCCCAACCCCCTGATGCTGCTCAGCGAGTTCGATTTCCCATTTGATCCGGCGCTGGTGGCCGACCATCCGGTCATTCCACGCCATGATGCGCGGTTACTGGTCATGGAGCGCGACAGTCATGCACGGATGCACCGTCGGGTGGTGGATCTTCCGTCGCTTCTCCAGCCTGGGGATCTCATCGTGGTGAATAATACCAGGGTCATGCCCGCGCGGGTGCCGGGTCGGATTCGCGCTACCAAGAGACTGCTCGATCTGCTGTTTGTGCAGGATCTGGGGCAGGGCGTGTGGGAGGTGTTGATCAAAGGACGGTTCAGGCCGGGAGCCATGATTGATTTTCCGGGCGGCGGGTGCGGTGAAATTGGGGAGCGAAGTCAGGTCAGGACGACCGTGAAGGTGACGGGTGTGACAAGCGTCTATGACCTCATGCATGCCGCTGGTACGATGCCGCTTCCTCCCTATATCAAGCGCCCACCCTCGCAGGAGGATCAGCAGTGGTATCAGACCATGTTTGCTCAACAGGAGGGGGCGATAGCGGCACCGACTGCGGGACTTCATTTTACGCGTGAATTGGTGCAGGCCCTGACCGCCAGGGGCATTGAACTGGCGCAGGTGACGTTGCACGTGGGGCCCGGTACGTTTCGCAGTGTGAAGAGCGACCGGATTGAGGAGCACCGTATGCTGGCTGAGCACGTGGAGGTGGCCGCTCCCACTGTTGAGCAGATTTGCCTGGCGCAGACGCGAGGAAATCGGGTGGTGGCGGTCGGGACGACGGTCGTGCGCGCACTGGAAACGGCGGGGCGCGGCGGTCGCGGCATCCAGCCGTTTCAGGGGCCGGCCGAGTTATTCATCACCCCGGGGTTTGAGTTTCAGGTCATCGACGCGCTGGTGACAAACTTCCATCTGCCGCGGACGACGCTGCTCATGCTGGTATCTGCGTTTGTGGGACTTGAACCGCTTCGGGCCGCCTATGAGGAGGCGGTGGCTGAACGGTATCGGTTCTATAGTTACGGGGATGCGATGTTGATCGGAAAGGGAGTGACTGCCGCTACATAAGCTCTTTATGAATCTTCACCGGAACCTTGCTCTTCATCGATTCCGAATAGGCCATCAATGCCCGTTGTTGTTTTTGAAACAACAGGTTTTGGAAAATCCGTTCTTTCGCAATGGCGGCTTTGGCCGGATCGGACTCACCTTCGCGTGAAACAAGCGTCTGTGCCTCTGCAGATTCAGAAGGCGTCAGGGCCACGGCGTCCATGATGACCAGCCGGGCTTTATTGGTGAGGATGTCCTTGGTTTCCATAGCCTCGAACGAGGCAGGGGTCAAGCGATTGGCTGCCAGCAGCCGACGATAGGCCTCTGGGTCGAAGCTGCCGTTTTTCTGAAACTCCGTTCGCTGCATAATCGCCTTCCGCAAATCCTCGTCCGACACCGAGAGTCCCATTTCCTTGGCCACATGCAGCCACATGCGGTTATCGATGAGTTGCTCCAGCACAAACTGCTTGAGGAATTCATCCTTGATGTCGTTCTGGCCTTTGTCTTTGTAAAAGCGATACGTATTTTCATAGGCGCGACGATATTCATCCAGCGGGACGATCTGGTCTCCGACGGACGCCACGACGTTACCGCCTTGATCGCCGAATCCCCACCAGCCCATCGTAATGACGAACGCCAGGGCCAGCGTGCCCATGATGGATTTGAGGAACCATGGGTAGTCGTGAGCAGCTTCGCGTAATAATTTGATCATCGAGTGCGCCTCTTCTCGGCAGGGTTTCGCGAATTCTACTCAGGCGGCGACAACAAAGGCAAGAGGAAGAAGTGCGTGGAGAGCGGGTGCGGGAAGATTGCGACTTTGTTTGTGCAGGTCAAAGAGATTTGCTATAGTGTCGAAGAATTGGGGAGATTTCCGGTGGCGGAGGAGGCAATCGGGCGCAGCCCGGTGGAACTGGGCGTCTATCCCAAGGCCCAGGTGCTGAATCGCTTCATCGCGAAAATGATCGATCTCCTGATCGTTGCGGCGGTGAGCAAACTGGTCCCTCCAATCGGTGTCCTGGCCGGACTTGCCTATATCCTGTTGGCCGACGGGTTTGGTGGTGGGCGCAGTGTCGGAAAGCGGCTGATCGGACTCCAAACCATCGTCCCACGCACGCGGGACCCGGCGGGATTCCGGGAGTCGATCGTTCGCAATCTGCCCTGTGGTCTTGCTCAGCTGACGTTTGAAATACCGTATGTGGGCTGGATCGGATGGGGCGCGGTGTTGTCGCTGGAAGGATTGTTGGTGATCGGAAATGAGCAAGGGCGTCGCTTGGGCGATGAGATTGCCAAGACGCAGGTGCTGGAGAGCGGACAGCTGGATGTATCGGACTGAATACCTTGATGTTGCTGAGCGCAGAAATCGTGCGAAGGGAGAGTCCTAGTGGCTTTCATGAGTGATATGTTCGGGTGGTTCTCCAACGATCTGGCGATCGATTTGGGGACGGCGACAACTCTCGTATACGTCCAGGGGAAGGGCATTGTCCTCAACGAACCGTCCGTGGTCGCCGTAGAAAAAAAGACGGAACGTGTCATGGCGGTCGGCGCCGACGCGAAGCGCATGTTGGGGCGCACCCCGGGGAACATTCTCGCGGTACGTCCGATGAAGGAAGGGGTGATCGCCGATTTTGAAAAAGCCGAGGCGATGTTGAGCCACTTCATTCAGAAGGCGCACAACCGCACGGCCTTTGTGCGACCGCGCATCATCATCGGAGTGCCGTCCCGGATTACGCAGGTGGAGCAGCGGGCGGTCCGTGATTCTGCCGAACTTGCCGGTGCGCGCGAAGTGTATTTGATCGAAGAGCCGGTGGCGGCGGCCATCGGCGCAGGACTGCCGATTACCGAACCCTCGGGGAATATGGTGGTGGACATCGGCGGCGGCACGACCGACATCGCGGTCATCTCGTTGGGTGGCATTGTCTATAGCGAGTCGGTCAAGGTGGCCGGCGACCGGATGGACGACGCCATCATGAACTATATTAAGAAGAAGTATAATCTGCTCATCGGAGAGCATATGGCCGAGCGCATCAAGTTCGAGATCGGGTCGGCCTATCCCTTCGAAGAGCGGAAGACCATGATGATCAAGGGTCGCGATTTGATCTCAGGCATCCCCCGCACGCTGGTGGTGGATGATGCCGAAGTCAGGGAAGCGTTGCAGGAACCCATTGGGACCATCGTCAATGCCATCAAGGTGGCGCTTGAAAACACGCCGCCCGAATTGGCCGGAGACATCATCGATCGCGGTATCGTACTGACTGGCGGCGGATCCTTGCTGAAGGGAATGGACACTCGGTTTCGTGAAGAAACCAATCTTCCGATCATTACGGTCGATGACCCGCTGACCTCGGTGGTCCTGGGGGTCGGGAAGATTCTGGATGAGTTGGACCTCCTTCGCAAGGTATCGGTTATGTCGCAGTGCAGTACCTCTCGATGACCTCCATCCCGAACGTGGATGGCTATATCGCGCTCAACATACGGCACCCGGCGTCTCGCCATCGTGCTTTTTGCCTGCCTGCTCATTGCTCTCTTTCTGCTTCCGAGTCAAAGCCAGAGGTTGCTGCAGTACGTCGGTGGACCGCTCGGGCAGGTCCTCGGTCTTCCGCTCGCCGCATTTTCCTCAGTGGATCGTGGCATTGCCGACATGTGGAACGGATATGTCGCCTTGCAGAGCGTGCATGAGGAAAACCGCCAGCTTCTTCGCGACATCGAACTCCTCAAGGGGCAGAATAATCAGCTGCGGGAATCGGTGACGGCCGTGCAACGGTATGAGACCTTGCTGAGCTTTAAGCAGCAATCACCGTCCCAAACTCTGGCGGCGCAAGTCATCGGCCGTGATGCCACAAATTGGTACCGCGGGATGATTCTCAATAAAGGCGAGAGCGATGGGGTGAGAACCGAAATGGGCGTGGTCACCCCGGCCGGTGTTGTTGGCCGGGTGGTGAAAACCAATTCGACCTCGTCGGTGGTGCTGTTAGTCACAGACCCGAACAATGCGATTGCCGGTGTCGTGCAACGGACCCGTGATGAAGGGATTGTCGAAGGCACCAGCCACGGCCGGGCGCGACTCAAATACATCCCGTTGTTATCCAGCGTGCAGGCCGGCGATCGCGTGGTCACGTCGGGCCTGACCGGGGCGTTTCCGCGGGGCCTGGCTATCGGAAGCTTGATTCAGGTCGAAAAATCGGAAGGGGATCTCTTTCAGTCTGCGGAAATCGAGCCGGAGGTGGATCTCTCGAAGCTGGACGAGGTGCTGATCATCACCGCTCCCTATGAGGATGCCGACGCCGCGCAGACACTGCTCCAGGCCATTCATGGAGATCGAAAGAAACCATGAAGTTCCTGTTATATCTGCTCTTGGCGCTGGTCGTGGTCCCCTTGCAAACGACGTTGTTGCACTACGCCAGCGTCTTTGGTGTGCGTCCCGATCTCGGGCTGGTGGCGGCTTGTCTGGTGGGATTTCTCGGCGGAGAGCTCGATGGGTTGATTCTTGGCCTCATTCTGGGGTGTTTCCAAGATATGCTGTCGGCGGGAGATCTGTGGATCAATGTGGTGACGAAGGGCGGGAGCGGGTTTCTCGCCGGCCTGGCCGGGCGGCACATGGCCCATATTACCCCTGCGGTGATGACCGCCGGCCTCGCGATCATTTCCTGTCTCTCGAGCGCCGTGTTTCTCTATTCGATGAATCCGGCTGGTCTTGATGAGGTCTGGCTGGGCGTGCGATCGACCGTGCTGGTGCAGGCTGGGCTCGACGCGGCCGTCGGTGCAGGTCTGTATCTGTTGTTTCGCCAACGCTGGTCTGATGATCGTATGGTTACGGAGGGAGCGCTCTAGCAGAATGCGGAAAAAGTCCACCAGCGGCGTTCTCGCCTCGTTCAGCGGCTCAACGTACGACAAGAGTACGTTGAGCCGCTTCACTCGCTGCGGCCTTGCTGGATGACCTTTTTGCGCATTCTGCGTACTATCCTGATACCAGCACGCCACGTGAGCTGATCGCGGCGTAGCGTGCAAAAACCGAGTTTTTCCGCAGCCTGCTAGGCGAGCAAAGGTCAGCGATGGCGACGGTAGGATTCAACGATTCCGATCTCCTGGATCTTCAGCGGCGGTTGGTCATTCTGCGTGTGGGCCTGCTGCTGGTCGTGGCATTGCTTGCCTTGCGCCTGTGGCATCTCCAGATTCGGGAAGGCCCCTACTATCGAGATCTGTCTGAGAATAACCGGACGCGTTCCGTGGTCCTTGAGCCGGCGCGTGGTTTGATTTTCGACCGGAACGGCGTGTTGCTGGCGAACAATGTGCCGAGTTTTGCCTTGTATGTGACACTTGAAGACGTCAAAGATCGTCAGGCGTTAGTGGCGCAACTGGCTTCGCTCCTCAGCCTCGACCAGGACGTAATCCAGAAAAAACTGTCGACTGGAAAGGGCGGGAAATTGCAGCCCCGTAAGGTCAGGGACCGGCTCACGTTGCGCGAGGCCACACTGATCGAGTCCCACCGGTTGGATTTGCCCGGCGTGATGATCCAGGTCGAGTCGCAGCGGAACTATCCTGCGGGAGGTGTTGCGGCGCACTTGTTAGGGTATGTCGGGGAAGTGTCTGCTGATCAACTCGAAAAGCCGGATTTCGCGGATCTGCATCAGGGCAGCATCGTCGGACAGTATGGCGTAGAAAAATGGTTCGACCGACAGGTACGCGGTCGCGCGGGGGAAAAGAGTGTCGAAGTGGACGCGCTCGGCCATGAAAAGCGTGCCATTGTGTCGGACAAACCTCTCGCGGGTGATGACCTCTACTTGACGATCGATGCCAAACTACAGAAGGTTGCCGAGGACCTGTTGGGTGAGGAATCAGGCGCCATCGTGGCGCTGGATCCGACGAATGGCGATGTGTTGGCCATGGCCAGCCGCCCAGGCTTCGACCCGAACGTGTTGTCGAAAGAATTAACGAACAAGCAATGGATTGAAATCGTTCAGGATGAACGGCGGCCGCTGAACAATCGAGCGACCCAAGGTCAATATCCCCCGGGATCGACATTCAAGGTCGTTATGGCGGCGGCCGCTCTCGAATCCAACACCGTGACGCCCTCGACGATGGTGCGATGCAACGGCGGCTATCAATTCGGCAATCGATTGTTCCGCGACTGGAAACAAGGGGGGCATGGTTCAGTTGACATGAATGAGGCCTTGATACACTCCTGCGACGTGTATTTTTATACGGTCGGGCAGCGCATGGGCATCGACACGATTGCCGAATATGCGAAGCAATTTGGACTCGGGCAGGAGACGGGAGTCGAGTTGCCATCGGAACGTGTGGGCATCGTTCCATCTACCGCCTGGAAACAGAAGGCGCGAAATCAGCCCTGGTATCCGGGGGAAACCATATCCGCCGCGATCGGACAAGGGTATGTCACGGTGACGCCCTTGCAGATGGCCAGTGTGATCGGAACGGTGGCGAACGACGGAGTGTCGATCAAACCGCGCCTGGTGCAGGCCGTGATGAATCGCACGACGGGAGAACGGGCGGAGTTTCCGCCTACGGTGCGAGGGAAAGTGGCGGTCAAGCCGGCGACGCTTGCGCTCATCAAGGCAGCGCTAGCCGATGTGGTGACAAAAGGAACGGCGACACGAGCGAAGTCCCCGTTGGTGACGATCGGAGGGAAAACCGGCACCGCTCAGACGGCGGCGTTACGTACGGGACCCGAGAAGGACATTCCGAAGAGATTACGTGACCATGCTTGGTTTGTGGCGTTTGCTCCGGTCGAGGCGCCGCGGATTGCTGTGGCTGTTTTGGCCGAGCACATGGGCCATGGTGGGTCGGCTGCTGCGCCCCTGGCAAAGGATGTCATTGAAGCCTATGTGAAAGCCTATCCCCAGGTGCTGCAGGGGGCTCCGGCAAATGGGCGAGCCAAGCCGCCTGCTGTGCCGGTGGATGCGCGGCCGAAGACGTGATGATTGATCGGGTGATAGACAGTCGAGGGTTGGATAGTTTCGATCTTCGCTTCATGGGATTGATCGCAGTCATCCTGTCGGTCGGGGTGCTGTCGATCTACAGCGTGACGCATTCTCAAGACACGGCCTTCCCCTTTTACCTCAAACAGCTCGTCTGGATTCTTCTGGGAACCGTCGCCTTCCTGGTGATGTATTTGTCGGATTATCACAAGATTGCGCGCTTGGCCTATCCGACCTATGCGGTCATTTTGATCATGCTGGCGATTGTGTTGTTCATGGGGAAATCAAGCCGGGGGGCTCAGCGATGGATTCCCATCGGGCCATTTGCCTTTCAACCGTCCGAATTTGCGAAGTTGGTGCTGGTTCTGGTCCTGGCCAATTATTACTCTCGTGCATCGCGCGTGGGGTGGTTGCACCGGGTGGTGCTGCCGGGGCTGATCGTCTTGCCCGGGCTGTTGTTAATCCTCAAACAGCCAGATTTGGGTAGCGGGTTGAGCTTCCTGGCCGTCTATGCGGCCATGTTATTGATGGTCGGCGTTCGCTCGAAGGCGTTGGGCATCATTTTGTTACTCTCAGTCATGCTCTTCCCATTTGTATGGGAAATGGTCTGGGCGTCACTGCACGATTATCAGCGCGAACGGGTCATGGCCTTCGTGGATCCGGACTATGATCCGGGAGGCAAAGGCTACCATGCGCTGCAATCGAGAATTGCCATTGGTTCAGGTGAACTGTCGGGGAAGGGACTCTACGGCGGCACCCAAAGTCAGCTGAAGTTCCTTCCCGAAGGCCATACTGATTTTGTGTTCGCGGTCTATGCGGAGGAATGGGGTTTTGTCGGGGTTCTGGTGTTGTTAGCCCTGTTTATCGCGCTGATCTGGGTGTCATTGGAAATTGCCGCTCGTGCGAAGGACACGCTGGGGGCGTTACTTGCGGCAGGCATCGTCGCCATGTTGTGTTTTTGCGTGGTGGTCAATATTGGAATGACCGCGGGAATGTTTCCCATCGTGGGGATTCCGCTTCCTCTCGTGAGTTATGGAGGCAGCGCGACCATCATGACAATGGCGTCATTGGGGCTGTTATTGAATGTGAAGCGACGTCGGCTGAAGCTGTTTTACTAGGCGATGCCTGGACAGGGGCCGACTTGTTGTGAAATAACCATGTGAACCAGATTAGCGCTTGGCTACCGGCAAGGCGAGAAAGCCCGGACAACCGTCCGCGTATGTCTGCCGATCCAGCCGGTCTGGGTTAAAGGAGCATGTAATGGGTGTGGAGATAGCAATCAGTATTGCGCGGGAAGAAACCCGTGTCGCTGTGCTGGATAATGGCGTCGTCACGGATCTGTATGGCGATCGCGCCAAAGATCAGGATTATGTCGGCAATATTTATAAAGGGCGGGTGGCGAAAGTGCTGCCTGGTATGCAGGCGGCCTTCATCGATATCGGGCTGGAGAAGGCGGCGTTTATGCACGTCTCCGACCTGTCCATGGATGTCGAGCCGGGGGATACCCTCGTAGAGGGGGACGACGACGACAATAAGGACTCGGAGGTTCCCAAGCCCAAACGGCAAAGCTCAAAGCCCATCGAAGAGTTGCTATCTGAGGGGCAGGAACTCATGGTGCAGATTTCCAAAGGTCCGATCGGCACGAAGGGATCGCGGGTGACGACATATGTATCGTTGCCCGGGCGCTATCTGGTGTTCATGCCGACAGTAGAGCATATCGGCGTATCCCGCCGCATTCCTCGCGATGAAGAACGCGCGCGCTTAAAAGAAATTATGAAACGAGCCCGACGCCCTGGGTTCGGCTACATTGTGCGGACGGTGAGCGAAGGGGTGAAGGAAGAAGAATTGCGTTCAGACGTCGAGTTTCTGCATGTCCTCTGGCAGGACGTGTTGACCAAGCGTGACCAGCAGCCCGCCCCGAGCCTCTTGCACAGCGATTTGAGCTTGAGCTTCCGTGTGGTGCGCGATCTGTTCGGACGTCGAGTCGATCGGTTGTTGATTGATTCGCGCGAGGAATACAACGCGATCAGAGGGTTTGTGCAGCGGTTTTCTCCGGAACAGACATCCCGCATTCACTTCTACGATAAGGAAGAGAGCCTCTTTGATTACCTGGGGGTTGAACAGGAAATCGCTCGCGCGATGAGCCGGAAAGTGTGGCTCAAGTCCGGTGGATATTTGGTGATCGATCACACTGAGGCGATGACGGTGATCGATGTGAATACCGGTCGGTTTGTCGGCAAACGCGATCAGGAAGAAACCATTCTGCGTAACAATCTGGAAGCGGCGAGAGAGATTGCCTACCAGGTCAAATTGAGAGGGATCGGCGGGATCATCATCGTCGATTTCATCGATATGGAGCGGGAAAAGAACCGCGACAAGGTTTACCATGCCTTGGTGGATGCGATGTCTTCGGACAAGGCCAGGACCAGGATTTCCAGAGTCTCCGATCTTGGATTGATCGAAATTTCCCGCGAACGGGTGCGCGAGGATCTACTTCGTGCGCTGTCAGAACCCTGTCACTACTGCGATGGGCGGGGGTATACGAAATCTCCTATGTCGGTGGCCTACGAAATTTTCAGGGAAGTGCGGCGGCTTGGCCACGAAATTGAGCAGCAACGTGTCGTCGTCGGCGCGCATCCCGCGGTGGCCCTGCTGTTACAGGAACAGGAACAGCCCGGTGTGGAAGAGCTTGAGCGGCGGTATAGCGCCAAGATTCTGGTGACTCCGGATGATCGGCTGCATCTGGAACAGTTCGACTTAGTCGTGATGTAATACGGCAAAGCTCCGCCCTGGCTGAGTTCGCGCGAAAGTCCCGTCCCTGACAGCGGCTTCCCCAGTACAACGGTCATTGAGTCGTCCCGACCAAGTGTGATGAGCTTGGACGATAGTGAATAGTCGATCTCTCCGCCCCTGGCTGATGCTCCGCGCGATCTCCGGTGTGGGGGATGCCATTCTGCTCAAGCTGGTGCAGGCGATGGGATCTGCGGACGCGGTGCTGTCGGCGACCCAGGCGAGGTTGGCAGAGGTCGGTTGCCGGCCCCCGTTGATCGAAGCAATTGGCCGCGGGCCCGATCCGGATGCAGTCGAACAGCTTGACCGGGAACTGGCGGCGTTGCACCATCGCCAGATCGACGTATTGACGTATCTCGATCCGCAGTATCCTGCGCTTCTCCGGACGATTCCGGACCCTCCTCCGCTGCTGTATCTCCAGGGAACATTACTGGAGAGCGATCGGCAGGCTGTGGCGATAGTCGGGACGAGGAAGGTGAGTGCCGCCGGCCGAGTGCTGGCCGAGGAATTAGCCTGTGAATTGGCCGGCATGGGGTTTACGATTGTCAGCGGTTTGGCACGCGGAGTGGATGCCGCCGCGCACCGCGGCGCTCTTGCCGGCAAGGGACGGACGCTCGCAGTCATGGGGTGCGGGTTGGATCGTACGTATCCCGCCGATCATGGGCAGCTCCGCGCGGCGATCGAGCGGCAAGGAGCGGTACTCTCAGAGCTTCCGCTCGGCTCCGCGCCGCATAGCTATCATTTTCCCCGGCGTAACCGCATCATCAGCGGGCTATCGCTAGGCGTCGTGGTGACAGAAGCCGCTGTGGAAAGCGGGTCCCTCATTACCGCGCGATTGGCCGGCGAGCAGGGCCGGGAAGTATTTGCAGTGCCTGGTTTTGTGAAGGCGGAGAACAGTCGCGGGCCCCATAGCTTGCTCAAAGACGGTGCGAGACTCGTCGAGTCGGCGCAGGATATTCTGGATGAATTGTTGCCCCAACTGGATGCTGCCTTTCGCGAACGGCTCGGTGCTCGCGCCGAGATCGAGCGACCGATGGCGCAACTCGGCGCCGAGGAGGCGGTGGTGTATGATGCCTTGTCGGTGTTGCCGCAGTCGATCGATGATGTCATTCGACGCAGCGGGCTTCCGGCTGCGCAAGTCACCGCATTGTTGCTTTCCTTGGAACTGAAACATTGTGTTCGTCAGTTGCCCGGCAATGAGTATGTGCGTCTCTCGACAGGCACTCATTGAGAGATTCAAGCTGACAGAGTCTCGATATTTGTTATAGTGGGTGTGGTAGTCTGGACCAAGACACTGAGGAACGTGGAGCCACATGGCGAAATCTTTGATCATTGTTGAGTCCCCAACGAAGGCGCGAACGATCACTAAGTATCTCGGTCGCGGCTATTCCGTTATGGCCTCCGTCGGACATGTGAAAGATTTGCCGACCAGCAAGCTGGGCGTCGATCTCGAACACGATTTTGAGCCTCAGTACGTCACGATCAAGGGCAAATCCAAAGTTCTTGCAGACATCAAGAAGAAAGCCCAGCAAGTTGATACGGTGTATTTAGCGCCGGACCCCGATCGTGAAGGCGAGGCGATTGCCTGGCATATCGCACAGGAACTGCACGGCAAGGGAAAGAAAAAGGACGGCAAGGTCTACCGCGTGCTCTTTAATGAAATTACGGAATCGGCCATCAAGCGCGCGTTGAAGGCTCCGGGCGAAATCGATATGAAGCTGGTCCAGGCTCAGCAGGCGCGCCGGGTGCTTGATCGGATCGTGGGGTATCAGGGCAGTCAGTTGCTGTGGAAAAAGGTGCGGCGTGGTCTCAGTATGGGGCGAGTCCAATCCGTCGCGGTGCGACTTATTTGCGACCGGGAACAGGAACGCGAAAAGTTCAGAGCGGAAGAATATTGGTCCATTGTCGCACTCCTGCGCGGAGACAACCCGCCGGCCTTCGAGGCGAAATTGCATTCCATCAACGGACAGGATGCCGACATCGGCACGAGTGCGCAGGCCGAAGAAATTCTCAACGCCGTGCAGGGAAAATCGTTCGTCGTTCAATCGATCGAGCGGAAAGAAAAAAAACGAAACCCCGTTGCGCCCTTTATCACCAGCCGACTTCAGCAGGAAGCCGCCAGGAAATTACATTTCACGCCCAAAAAGACCATGACCCTGGCGCAGCAGTTGTATGAAGGCGTGGAAATCGGGGCGGAAGGTCAGACGGGCCTCATTACGTATATGCGAACCGATTCGCCGAGAATCTCGCAGGAGGCGACCGAGGATGCAAGGCTGGTGATCCGGGAGCGATTTGGGGAGGAGTATTTGCCGGCGACCCCGAATGTGTACAAGACGCAAAAGGCGGCGCAAGAAGCTCACGAAGCCATTCGGCCGACGGTGGCGGCTCGTGATCCTGAATCCATTAGGCAATTTTTGGAACAGGATCAATATAACTTGTATAAGCTGATCTGGAATCGATTCATTGCCTCGCAGATGGTTCCGGCTATCCTGGATGTGACGCGTGTCGATTCGAGTCCGGTAGGAGTATCGGTGCCTTATGTGTTTCGCACGACCGGCACCGTCGTCAAATTCCCCGGCCATACGGCCGTCTATCTGGAGGGGATCGACAAAGAATCGCCGTCACAGAAGCCGAAAAGTGAACAGGAACCCGAGGACGAGTCGGATCGGCAGCTTCCTGTGCTTCGGGAGGGCGAGTCTCTGCAGTTGGTGGCGCAGGAGGAGCAGACCCTGCCGGGCCTTATCTCGAAGCAGCATTTCACCCAACCGCCGCCCCGCTACAACGAGGCGTTGCTGATCCGTGAACTGGAAGAAAAGGGCATCGGTCGTCCTTCCACCTATGCGGCCATCATTTCGACGATTCAGGATCGGAAATATGTCGAGAAGATCGAGGGCCGTTTTCTGCCTACCGAAACGGGCCGGACGGTCAACGACTTTTTGTTGAAGGGGTTTCCGGACCTGCTGGATACGGAATTCACCTCTCACATGGAAGAGCAACTCGACGAAGTTGAAGAGGGGACGAAGCCGTGGGTCTCAGCGGTCAGAGAGTTTTATGCCCCTTTTGTCAAAGAAATGGAACTGGCGCAAAGCATTCCGGGGCCGAAAGACATCGTTGAGCCGCCGACCAACCTGCCTTGTGAGAAGTGTGGTCGCATGTTGGAGATCAAGTGGGGGCGAAACGGGAAGTTTCTGGCCTGTCCCGGGTACAAGGAAGATCCTCCCTGCAAGAATACACAGAACTTCGAAAAACTCCCCGACGGGACGATCAAGATTGTTCCGAAGCTGGAGGAGACGACGGACGAAAAGTGTGAGAAGTGTTCAAGCCCCATGGTGGTCAAATCCGGCCGCTTCGGAAAGTTCCTGGCCTGTTCCGCCTATCCAGAATGCAAAACGACCAAGGCAATTGCCTTGGGGGTGAAATGTCCGCAACCTGGCTGCGGGGGAGACCTGGTTCAGAAGCGTACGAAAAAAGGCCGGAATTTTTATTCGTGCAGCCGGTACCCTGAGTGTGAATATGCGCTCTGGGATCGCCCGATCAATAAGCCGTGCCCCAAGTGTCAGGCACCGTTTCTCATTGAGAAGGTCAGTAAGCAGGCCGGCCGCTCCATACAGTGCCGCAACGAAGAAGAGTGCGGCTATCGCGAAGCCGGATAACCGCAGCGCAGCTCCCGCCCGTCAGAATTCCCCACTCGTTGTCGTCGCATTTCGGTTGCCGATTCGCTCCGATCCAGTCGGAGTTCACCGCTCTGCTCGCGTCATTCTGCATATTCTGATGAGGACAATGAGAAGCGTTCTCGGCGATGTTGATAACCGCCCTCATAAATACGTATCTCAATGGTTGACAAGGCTTTCGAGAATCTCTAAGTAAGGAGTACAATTTCCAAGTAAACAGCGAGCGTTCAGCGTTCGAACCAATGATTGGTCCACAGGCCATGAGATACGCTAGGGCCAGAGGAGGGGGATATGAAAGCAAAACAAGGCGTCATAGAATTGCTAAATAAGGTGTTGACGGCGGACCTTACCGCCATCAATCAGTATTTTGTCCATGCCAAGATGTGTGCGAATTGGGGCTATGACCGGCTCCATCACACAGTCAGGGAGCGCAGTATCGATGAGATGAAAGACGCGGACGAACTGATCAGCCATATACTCTATTTGGAAGGTGTGCCCAATGTTCAGCGGATGAACACGGTGCATATCGGTGAAACCGTTCCCGAGCAGTTGAAACTTGATCTGAAGGCCGAGCAGGAAATGCTTGCCCTACTGAGCGAAGGGGTCGTGCATTGCGCGAAGGTCGCGGATTTTACGACGCGACACATGCTCGAGGATATGGCGAAGGACGTGGATGAGCATATCGATTGGATCGAGACTCAGATGGAAACAATCAAGCAGGTGGGGCTCGAGAATTACCTGGCTGAGCAAATCAAGAAAGATAGTTAGGCCCGCGCCGGGACGGCGCAGGGAGGGGAATGGGCATGAAAGCGAAAGAGGGCGTCCTCGATATTTTGAATAAGGTGTTGGTCAGCGAACTGACCGCGGTGCATCAGTATCTACTGCACGCGGCGCTCTGCAAACATTGGGGGTATGGTCGACTCCACGAGCATTTTAGTCATCTGGCTCACGAGGAAGTCAGCCATTCCTCTGGTTTGATCGATCATATCCTGTACCTCGGCGGTGCTCCAACGATGGATCACTTGGATGCCGTGGCGTCGGGGAAGAAAGTGTCGGAACTCTTAGAGGCAGATGTGGCGTTTGAGCGTGAGGACGCAGATGCGCTTCGTCAAGGCATCGCACACTGCGCGAAAGTCGGTGATTTTACCACCCGGCATCGACTGGAGGATATGATCATCGACACGGAAGAACATATCGATTGGTTTGAAATTCAGCTTCGCACCATCAAGCAAGTTGGAGAAGAGCGGTATCTGGCGGAGCAATTCACCTCCGACAAGTCTTAGCCAATAGTAATAAGATGAGGGCGGGTCTGCGAGTTCAGAGAGAACTGGCCGACCCGCCTTTCTTGTTCCCCATCCGCATTTTTCAGTCGGACACACACAGCGTTCATCAGTCTGTTCTCTTTCTCCCTGATTAATCAGGGAGATAAGGCTCAATTCCTTCCAGCGATAGCAGCGCTCTCCTCTCGGGCGGGACCGTAAGGACCCCGCTGAATGCCTTGATACGTTCACCTATGCTGCCGAGCCCTCATCGAGCGAATGTTCATGGGAGACTGTCCCGTAGCACGCTTGAAGAAATGGCTGAACGCGAATTGATCGCTGAATCCAAGTGCTGATGCAATTTCTGCCAGCGTGTGTCCGGTAGTCGTCAGGAGTGCACTGGCGCGTTCAACGCGCTGCCGCCGAAGGTACCTGGAAAACGGTTCACCCATGACGCGGTAAAACAGATCCGAACAATACTTTTCCGAGTAGCCCAGGAAGTTCGCCAAGACTTTCAGCGTCATGCCACGGTGGAGGTTCTCGTTGATAAAGGCTGTGATACGCGCGGGCAATATGCGAGGTGTAGGCGAGGCCTGCTTCTCCGGCGGAATGGCATGTGACAGGTTAAACAGATCGCATATGAGGTCGCCGAGATCCTGTTCCGTTCTGACCTGCTCTAATCGGTCGGCCCACTGCGGAGACTCTCCTCGAAGCTCGGAGGAGAAGGTGCGCAGACGATCAAACGACATAACCGAGGCAGATGATCTTCCTGACATAATGTCCTCCGTTGCGAGTTCACAGAACCCACAGTATGGTCGTGGTCCTGACAAGACAATCCGTTAGATGCCTGAGCCGGTCATATGCGTGTAGATGGAATTTTCTACCTCTGGTTCGGCGCGCATGGCGGCGGTGACTGGATTGGGAATATGGAGTGAGGGACAGTGATCGTGATTGCGTAGCAGGTCGCAGAACGTAGCGCAGAAAGTTGGATCAAATTGGGATCCGGCCGAGGCGCGAAGAGTTCGCAGAGCGCTGTCCCATGAATTGGTGCGGCTGGCGATGCTATCAAATACATCGGCGATGGCGAGAATTCTTGCCGAGCCGGGGATGTACTCACCGCGAAGTCCATAAGGATAACCGGCCCCGTCCCAGCGCTCATGATGATGGGCGATCAGCCGTGCCGGCTCCTGGAGGAATAAGTAGGAGCTTAGGAGGGTGGCCCCTTCCCTAGGATGGCTTTGGATCAGGGCATAGTCGTTCAGCGTATGAGGGGCTGCCCTGCCGAGCAGGTGCTCAGGCATCATCAGGAGTCCGATGTCATGCAGCAATGCCGCATAGTGCAAGTCGAGGCGCTGTTCTCTGGTGAGTCCGAGGCGTTGAGCCAGCAATAGGGCATAGTGCGCGGTGCGTTCGCCATGCCCGAAGTGTCCGGGGATGGTGCTTTCGATCTGTCGCGCCAGACGCCGAAGTTGAAGTACCCGGACGGCCTCGAGTGACTCATGGGGAAGCTGCAGGGCATTGAGGGCGAAGAGCTGGCGCCCGAGGTCCTGGATGAACTGAGTCGCGCTAGGTTTCGGTCGTGTCGAACGATGCATAGGAGTCCTCCAAAATGTCAGAGCCCAAGATCATGGGGAATGATCTTGGGCTCTGGGCTGAATACCTCTGGCCGCACATGAGGTGAGCATCAGGTGTGCAACGCTAGGTCATCCGTGCTCTCCGCGTTTGCCCGCCATCAACGGTTGTTTCAAAATCCACATTTCGTGGAGAGGGATGACCAGCATGACCAAAAATCCTGCCGTCATGAACGTATCGCCTGTCAGCATGGTTAATACAAAGACGGGGGAAACATAACTAATCAGCCAGGGCGAAAGGAGATCGAGAATGACTCCTCCGAAAGAAATCCAGGTCGTAACAATTTTTAGCCGGTTGCTGGCGTTCGTCAAATAGAGGACATGGACCAGAATCATGAACACGACGGGCATAGTGAAGAGGTGAAAGTGGGTAATTTCAGCGAGTTCACGAAACGACATCGGCTCGCCGAAGGTCGCATTGGAGCCGCGGTAATGATCTGCAATTCCTTGGGGGGACAATCCAGTCATATTGTGCGCCCAGAAGAATGAGAACGTGAAGCCGGCAAGCATCAATAAGAGAAAGAATGTGTAGACGAGCCTAATGTGGCGATCTGAGTCGCGGAGGCGAAAGCGGGTGTTGAAATTGCGCATGTCGGCTGAAAATCAGTTTCCGAAAATCGACTTGAAGAAGCCCTTCTCGGTCTTTTGAGCGGTCACAGTGTCGCTGCCGCGTCCTTGCGGTTTTAAGTAAAATTCGTCGACGAGGACAAGGACGCGTTTGATTCCTGCCGTCATAGACCGGACGGACATCGTGGCGCCGCTGATATTGATGATATCTCTGTTGATCCGGACAGGGTCGAGAACCGATTTCCCCTCATATTGAACGTTAAATCGTTTGGTCCGCACCTCGCTGCCTCGCGCTTCTCGAAAGACAAGTAATTCAACATTGGAAACAAGGCCGTGAGCATCCACGCCGACCATGTAGGTCATGGGCTTGTGTTTGCCGATGGTGTTCTGGACGAGGGCATACCCGTCAATGTGTGTGCCGGTTTCACCGATATACACTTCGAAGGATTCCTCGGGAAATTTCCATCCGATGCGAGTTTCGATAAGGGTTTTCTTGTCCTGGGGGAGAGTCACCAGCTCCTTCTTCACGCGTTCCGATTTTGGAAACATGAGTTTGACCGCTTCTTCCTCGGTGAGAAAGACTTCGGCCAGGGACATTTCCTGCTCTGTCAAATAGCGTTTAAGCTCACTGTCCCATACACGCTCGGCCTGGGCGTTCATTGGGGCGAGAGCGAAGGAACCAGTGAGGATGAGCAGCAGCAATAAAAGCATCATAGCGGCGAACACCCCTGTTCTTGTAATTTTTCGTTTAGTCGAGTGGTGACCTCCGTTGTCGCCTCTTCGGATGGTTCAACAGGCCACCATTTAGTGGCTTGAGAGGTGACCCCTCCGCGAGAATGCCAGCGCTGGCGTGTTTCCAGCACACTGACGGAGACAGCGCCATTCGATGTCTTTACGACGAGACTCATACGCGCGCGCTCCCTATTCCCGAATCCCGTGCGTCCGAAGATGCCATAACTCCGTTCTTTTCCATCCATCTCTAGCCACCCGGTTTCGATGACGCCTTTGGTTTTGTCCTGGGATGTGATCGAATAGCTTTTCATAGTGTCCATCGCTGCATCCCAGACGACGTCCTGTGAGCAGGAATAAGTCTGCTCGTGACTGCCGCTCAGCGAAGCGCAACCCATGGTGAGGAAGGCTGTTGTCGCGATAAATACGTGTGCCCTTTGCACTGAAATCCTGCCCCTTGTAAATCCGGCGGCCCTCCCTATAGAGAGAGCGCCGCCGGGTGGTGAATTTAGAAATACGTTGCTGCGGAAATCACGAATGCGCTGTCATGAATGCGCTGACCAGTATTGGGATTAAACGATTTCGGCATGTACTGGTAACTGGCCTTGAACACGGCGTCTTCGATAGGCCGATAATTGAGACCGAACGAAAATTGCTCTAATTCACCTGAGTTCTCTCCACGATTATCCATGTTGAGATTGACCCGGTCATAACGGAACACGGCGGTGAACGTTGAGCCCTCACCAAATCGTTTAGGCGATAAGGCAGTTAGGAACGCGGGCATGAAATGATAATTAGCCTGGACATAGAACCCCTGCATACGCTGCGGAGGGGCGGCAAATGAGTTCAAGGTATTGAGCCCGCTGAGCAGCGAGCCAGGCGTGGCGAAGGTTGCCCCCTGAACTGCGCGGGAATTGCCGCGTGCGTAGGCCCAGGCCGCTTCTCCCAAGAGCTCGAAGGGGCCACGTTGAAAGGTCCAGTCGATAGCGGTAATGCTCAGAGGGTTGTAGCTGACCGGAGAAGCATTCCCGAAGTAGCTGGAGCCAGCCACTTCAACGCCCAACATCGGGCTAAAGGCTACGCGTCCCGAGACGGCTTTTCCGTTATTGATGTCCAATCCGTCATCGGAGGGGCATTTCCGCTGGCGGGAGCGGCGGGTACCGTCTTCCTCACGAATGCGGGGGCTTCCGTCTCCGTTGTATCCGCAGGGGCCGGTGGTGACGTAGAACTCATAATCGAGTTTGCTGGTTCGGCCTGGGTACAAAGTGCCGTAGAAGCCAGCACCGGTCTCGGCCATCGTGGAGGGAATCACGAGGCGACTGACGAGCGGTCGGTCGGTGAGGTCGTTGAGCGGCGAATCGTGCAGCAAGTTGAACTTGCCGATCGGAACCAAGAGAATTCCCGCACGAAGATTGAACGGCTCTTTGACCAAATAGTCGATGTGGGCAAACTCCAGACCGATTTCTGCCCCCTGCGTCGCATCCTCACGTATCCCATGCTCGATTTCGATTTCCGCCGCGAACTTCACATGTTCGGTGATGTCAGCATAGATGAATGGAACAAACCGTTGTTGATCAAATCCGTTGGTGGTGCCACTCCCCATGCCCGATTCAAGAACGGCATTTCGGTGTGAACGGTACTGTATGTCCATGTACCCGCCGACGATCGCTTTCGGTGAGGCGACAAAGGGCTTGGCATAGACCAATCGGCCAGACCCCGTCGACCCGAACGACAATGCCGCTTGGGTTTTGGTTCGCCGTTCTTTTCCGACTTCTGGAAGGGAGCCTATGCCTGGTTCATCACCGGGGTCGCCCACTGTTTCCCTGTGGGAACCGGCGCCTTCTCGGCGTTCATGATCCTGCAATCGTTTTTCAACCGCTTCGTCAACTAGCTTCTTGATCTCCTCCGGGGTCAAGTTTTCTGCCAACGCCGGCATCACCGGTAGACTGGCCAGGACTAGAGCCCCGAGGATTGCCCGGATTTTCATGGGTATCCTCCATCCGCGAGTAAAGTTATGGTATGACTCGGGACTCGATGGTCTCTGGTCTGTGATGAAAGCATGTGGATGCGACTGAAGCCCTGGATGTTTTCCGGTAACGAGGCCTCCTTTCGTGAATCGAATCATGCTGGCACCGTGCCCCACCCTTCAATCGAGGTGAAAGGGATGACGACAATGCGTTTGCAGCGCTTGCACTTAAGCTCTAGCCCCTGTCCTCCAACTTTGGCGATCAGCTGGCCGCATTCGCAGCGTGTTTCGCTGTCCTGGCATAAGGAGTGTGTTGCGTTCTTAGTTGGTGTCATAGCCTAGCGTTGCGCCTACTGAATTGAGAACGATTATTAATATCTCGATCAGTAGAAAAATGTCAAGTCGAATTAGACGGCTTCGCTGTGGCGATCAGAGTGTCAGCAGGAAGTGGCTAGAATGCCACGGATCGAGGATTGGGTAAGAGTGTGAGCGCCTGGCCTGGCTAAAACTGGGCCCCGCAGGGGCTAGCATTATTTGCAATTTTATTTTATGCCGGACAATATGCCGCGTTGCAGGTTCCCCTTGAGAAAGGATCATGCCGATGAAGTTGTCCGTTATTTCTGACGCCCTGAGAGCATTTGGATTCATTTTCGTAACGGACGCTGTCCTACGGCGCAGATATGCAGTCGCGACGAATGCGGGCATCTGTTTTCTATTATCGCTAGGGCTGGGATGTGCTGCTGGAAACTCTGGAGCCACTCCTATTCTCGTAAAGCGCACACAGATGCATATGGGCACGTGGGTGAGCATTACGGCAGTCGCTTCGGATCGGCAGACGGCTCAGGATGCCACATCCGCGGGATTCCAGGAAATTCATCGCGTGGAAGAATTATTGAGCACCTGGATTGAGGGCAGCGAGCTGTCACGGGTAAATGGAGCTGCAGGAAAGGGAGCCGTCTCGGTCAGTCCCGATACGATGAAAGTTCTTCAAGCCTCAGTTGGGATGGCTCGGCTTACGAAAGGGGGCTTCAATATTCTTGTCGGTCCCGCGGTCGAGGCCTGGAGCGTTTTGGATCGCCAGCAGATTCCGTCGGAGGATGATCTGGAGAAAATCCGTCCACTCACGAATCTGAATGCGTTGCAATTGAACCAGGCACAGGGAACGGTCTATCTCGCCAAGCCAGGAATGCGAGTGGATGTCGGAGGCATCGGTAAGGGCTTTGCGGCCGATCTGGCGGTTGAGGCGATGCAAAAGGCTGGCGCAACCGCAGGAGTCGTGGCGTTATCCGGGGATATTCGAACGTTTGGCCAATTGCCCGACGGTACGACATTTCCATTCGGTATCCGGCATCCACGGCACGAAGGAGCGGTGCTGGCAGTTATTGATCTTCAGAACGAGGCGATTTCAACGGCGGGCGATTATGAACGTTATTTCGAGCGGGATGGAGTCCGGTATCATCATGTCCTTGACCCAGTGACGTTGCAGCCGGCACGTGACTGTCAAAGTGTCACGGTAGTAGCCAAAGACGGCCTGACGGCGGATGGACTGGATACAGGCATTTTTGTGATGGGGCGAGAACGGGGGCTCGCGCTAGTGGAAACGCTGCCGGGTGTCGGCGCAGTGATCGTCGATCGTGACGGAAAGGTCTGGGTGTCCTCCTCCCTCAAAGGGCGAGTCCGAATCAAAGACGGTGTCGACTAGTGTTGTCATAGCTTCAGCGTGAGTCCCAGTCGGAGGCGCGAGCGTGAAGCATGCTGAGCGAAGGGCCGGCATCAACCAGGCTATGGTCCTAGCTGGTAGCGGATAGGGATATGGAGGGTGACTGGTGATTGTTCGAGAGGCTGCGTCAGCGCGATTGGTGAAATCTTTCGAACCGTTTCAAGTGCGGCTTGATCGAGAGTGTCATGCCCGGAACTTTTTGCGACCGCGGCGGACACGATTTGGCCATCTTCCTGAATCACAATCCGGACGACCACTCTCCCTTCCACGTGCTTGAGCCGTGCATCCATGGGGTACTCTTTCTGCGCTTCAATGCGTGGCAAGAGAATGCCTGCAAGCCAGCCATAATCGACCTTTTTTGGTGCCGGAACGTCGCTCGCTGATGGGGCGAGCGCGGCGGTTGAGGTAGGGGCTGGGGTCTGTTCAGTGGATTGCTGTGCAGCTGGAAGAGGCGACGTTAGTTGAGCTGGGGTTTCATGATCTTTGGCTGGGGAAGTGACTGATGCTTGCTGTTGATGAACTTCCGCCAGGGAAGGGACCGGCGGCGTGGGGGAAGGCTCCGTTGCCGGCTGCGGTCGAGCGGCTTCCACTGCCTCAGGAAGAGGGGGTGCGAGAGAGTGTTGAGGTGTTGGCTCGATAGCCTGTGGCGGCGGTGGAGGAACGGGGATGGATGTCTGCGGTTCATGGACACCAGTGTTAGAGACCGGGGCCGATTTCGTGGAATGTTGTACATCAGAGGACGCCGGGCGCGGAGAGGGTATTGGCGTGCTACGCGCTGTCATGCGCGCAGGAGTTGAGCCAACTTGCGGTTTGTCGAGCGTGGGAGTTGACGCAGACGGCATTACTGATGGGGTGACGATAGTTACGTCCCACTGGAACGACGAGGAGGGCGGGGCTAGCCCGACTTTGGCGGCGAGCAGTGCGGCTAAGAAGACGGCTGCACTATGCAGGCAGAGCGAAATGATCCACCCGCTCGCACGCAAGCGGACGAAGGCGTCCGGCGTGCCGGCATGGGAAGCGGTCACAGGCGCACGACCTCCAGGCTGACAGATTGGAATCCCAGGCCACGAATCTCATCCACAACCGAGACAAAGCGCTCAAGCAACGTGACTTTGTCCGCCCGCACGACAACCAGGGATTCTCGGGGGTGGGCCAGCAGCATGCTTTTGAGGCCATCCGCCGGGACGGGACGATCATTGAGAAACAGGTCTCCATTCGCGGTCAAGGTCACCACCACGGGAACATCTTTATGATCCCCGGCCTCCTTAGCCTTCGCGAGGTTGACGGGGATTTGCCCTGTGCTGATGAAGGTTGCGGTAGTCAGGACGATGACGAGCAGCACCAACATCACATCAACCAGCGGAATGACGTTGATCTGATTAACCTCGCGTTCCATGGTGCACCTTATACGTTGTCAGTAGTTCAGCGACGCGTCGGCGAAGAATATTGTTCATGACGACGCAGGGAATTGCCACGAGGAGACCCACGGCCGTCGCCTTCAGGGCCAGGCTCAGGCCGATCATGATGGTGTTCACGGCCATCGTTCCAGAGGTGCCCATCGTATGAAAGGTCATCATAATCCCGAGGACCGTGCCCAGCAATCCGATGTATGGCGCATTTGCCGCGACGGTGCCGATGATGACGAGCCGCTTGGTCAGTGCCATTTCAAAGGTTTGAACGTCTGTAAACTGCGCCAGGTCTACGCGTCGGTAGTACAGCCATCGCTCGACCGCGACAGCTACCGACCACACGCTCAGAGCGATCAACAGGCCAATGATCCCGTACTCAACCGCATTCTTCAGCACGTCCATTCGTCGATCCTCCACCTCTCACTGTTGTTGCTCCCTGGGGACGTCCGTATGACATCGACCCTGATCCTTCGTGCGTCTCGTTCGGTCTGGCGTCAGGATATTGGTCCCGATGTTACGACCCCACCTGCGGCGAGTCAGGTGGCTTCGGGAACAAGACCGTGTGGGTCGCCACTACGCGCAGGGCAATGGCAGTCCCAACCTGATAGATGCTCAGCGATGATTCGCTACTATGCACGATTTGGCCTGACGGCAGTTGGATTGTGTAGACATTTTCCGACCCCTTGAATTGTCGTGCAAGGATCCGCGCATCGGCCCCCTTGGTCGGGACGATGTGAATGTCGTCTGGGCGAATCATCACGACGACGGGCGTGGCCGTCGCGAGGTTCTGAGTATTTGGAAAGTCTCCGATTTCGGTCGTCACCAGGTGGTGTGTGACGACTCCGGGGATAAAGTCCGCCTGTCCGACAAAGTCGGCCACGAAGGGGGTCGTAGGGAGGTGGTAGATAGCTTCGGGTGTATCGAATTGTTCCAGGCGCCCTTTATTTAAGACTGCCACACGGTCAGCCATGGAGAATGCCTCATCATGATCATGGGTGACAAGAATGGCTGTGGTTTTGGTTTGTCTCAACAGAGTGTGAAGATCCTGGCGCATACGACTGGCCATATCGGGGTCGAGATTGCTGAAGGGTTCGTCGAGGAGCAGGAGCACCGGGCGAAGGGCAAGCGCGCGGGCGAGGGCGACGCGTTGCTGTTGACCGCCGGAGAGTTCGTGCGGATAGCGGTGCTCTAATCCACGCAGTCCGGTTAAGGTGAGGAGGTCGTCGACGATCGTACGCTGCTGGGCTCGTGAAAAGTGGCGCAGGCCAAAGGCAATGTTCTTCTCGACCCGTAAATGGGGGAACAGCGCGTACTCCTGGAAGACCATGCCGATGTGCCGCTGTTCGGTCGGAATCATGGTGTCCCGCGAGGAGACCAGTTGGCCGGATAGCGCAATACTGCCCGCGATAACCCGCTCAAATCCTGCAATTGCGCGAAGGATGGTCGTCTTGCCGCAACCAGAAGGTCCCAGAAGGCAGAGGATTTCTCCTTGGTGGACGGTAAACGTGATGCCCTCGACGGCCGGTCTGCTGGGCTCATACGCGCAAGACACGTCCCGCAATTCAAGAACGGCCGAGCGTTCGGCTGTCGTGTCCAGCGCGTTCGGAATCATCCCTCCGGACTTGGTGTGTTGTTCACGGGTGACGGATTCGTTCACGGGGCTCACTTAGCGTCCTCTTGCGCCTGTCCGCGCCAGTCTTTGGAAACCAGCAACATCAGCGCTGGAAGGCTCAAAAGGACGATGAGCAGCGCGGCAGGCGCCGCCAGTTGATAATACTCTTCGCTGGCTTCCAACCATACGCGAATGGCCAGTGTATCAAATCCTACCGGCCGCAGCAGCAATGTGGCCGGAAGTTCCTTCATGGTTTGAAGGAACATTAGCACCCATGCGGCAATAAACCCGTTGCGGACGAGCGGCAGCGTCACGCGCCGAAGGCTTTGGTGCGTCGTATATCCGAGGGTCCGCGCGACTTCCTCGACATTGGGAGTGACTTGCTGCAGAGCCGGCTCCATGGATTGAAGGCCAACCGGGAGAAAATGGAGAATATAGGCGATGATCAACACGACCACTGTCCCATAGAATGCCGGCGCGAAGTGGGTGAAAAGGACGAGAACTGCCAGTGCGGCTACCGGTCCCGGCAGGGCATAGCCGGCATACGCGGCTTGGAGGCAGGCAATGTTCAGTCGTGAGGGGCGGCGGCTGGCGAGGTAGGCCAGCGGGAGTCCGATGATCACGGCGCCGGAGGCTGCCAGTGCTGCGAGAAAACTGCTATTCCAGATGAATCCCAGGAACCGTGCATCCAACGCGCCTTGCGAAATGGCCTCTGCACTCCATTGGACCAACATTGCCGCCGGAACACCAAACGCGGCTCCGAAGACGAGGACGACGTAGCCGGTGATCAGTGCTGTTCCGAGGGGGCCTGCATGCTGGCGGGTTGACCGTCGGTACCGGCCTGATGTCTGATAGAAGCGACTGCGTTGGCGAAACCACCGTTCGGTCACAAGGAAGATGATGGCCATCACGACGAGCAGTAGGCTAAGAATACTGGCGGCACTGTGGTCGTATCGGCTGGTCATCTGTTGGTAGACCGCATAGGTCAGTGTCTGATACCGGAGCAAGGAGACTGCGCCGAAATCCGAAATCACGTACAAAATGACCAGTGCCAGACCTGCCGCAATGGCAGGGCGGATGAGGGGGAGCGTGACCCGGCGGAGTGTCGCCCAGGGAGAGATGCCGCAGGCGCGCGCCACTTCTTCAAACGAGATATTGAGATTCTGAAGGGCTCCGCGTACGAGCAGATAGACGAAGGGAAAGGTATCGAGGGCCATGATCATGGTAACGCCGACAAAGCTTTGGGGCGATGGCAGTCGAGCATCGGGCCCGAAGAACAGTTGCCACCACTGTTCAGCCGGGCCGCCCATTCCCAGTAAGTGGGCATAGACGTAGGCCAGCACGTAGGTTGGCATGGCAAGAGGCAGTGCGAGCGCCCATTCCCACATGCGCCGGCCTGGAAAATCGTACCGGACGGTAATCCAGGCCAGTGATACACCCAGCACCAAAGTGGCCAGCGCGACACCGACGGCCAGCGAGAGCGTGTTTCCCAGCAGTTCCGGAATGCGCGTGGACCAGAGCCGAGTCCATACGGCTGGCGTAGCGGTCACCGCCACATAGACGATGTACCCGGTAGGGAGAACCAGAAATGCGGCGGTGAGCAGGCTTATCCACTGGAGTGAAGACGGCCCCGAGGCTCTGGTTGCGGTAAGCATGCTCGGCCACACCGATCAGCGAAGGCCGACCTGCTCAATCAACGTCAGCGTGGGCTCCCGCAATTCAGCGAGCCTGGCCAGAGGAACGAGTGCCGCGCGGAAGCTGTGCCGGTCGACGAGCGCCGGGTCGGCTTTCACGTCCGGATGCAGCGGATATTCCTTGTCCAGGTCTGCAAATAGTTTTTGTCCGGCCTGGGCAACCAGAAACTCGATCAACAGTTTGGCGCTGTCGACATGTTTCGAGGCACGGGTGACTCCAATGCCGGTCACGTTCATGATGGCTCCCATGCCGCCTTCCTGCTGATCGGGCATAATGGCAGCGATAGGCGCCGTCGGTTGCGCTGCCAGATGACGATAAATATAGTAATGGTTGACGATCCCCGCCGCGACCTGGCCTTTGGCGACTGCCTCCACAATTTGCGAGCTTTTCTGGTAGACCTGCGACCCGGCATTGGTCTTCAGCCCTTGGAGGAATTGTTTGGTGCGTTCGTCGCCGACGGTGGTCTTAATGACCGAAACGCCGGCCTGAAGGTACTCGCTCCCTGAATTTGGGATGGCGATTTTGTCTTTCCATTGGGGCTGGCCCAGGTCGAGCAGCGACTTGATTTGCTCGGGTTTCACCATGGTTGTATTGTAGACAACGATCCAGAATCGGCCGGAAAGCCCGATCCAGCTGTTGTCCGACGCGCGGAATTGGGAGGGAATGGCCCGCTCGACCTCACGCATATTCATGGGACGGAGTAGTTTGAGCTCTCGCGCATGCTCGAGGCTGCCGGCATCGTTGGTCAGAAAGACATCCGCAGGGGTATGGTCCCCCTCGGCCTGCAACCGGTTGACCAGCTCGGTGGTCCCAGATGACAGGAGTTCGATCTGAATACCGCTCTTGGATTGGAATTCGTCAAGAACCGGCTTGATCAACCGCTCCGCGCGACCTGAATAGACGACGAGTTTGTCGGCCGCTTCCGCGATCCGTGCGGGCCACTGCGACAGGACCAACGCTGAGACGGTCAGCATCAGGGCGAACAGGATGCGAGAGAATACAGCCATGCAGCGTGCCTCCACGTATGAGGACATCCCGTGGGCGTCCGAGTTGAAATTGATAAGCCGTCTCAAGATGATACCGGATGTGACGGGAATCCGTCAATGGCGGCAGCGCGCGCAGAGGCCGTACAATTCCAATCGATGGGTCTGGATGACAAACCCATTCTTCGTTGCGACTTCCTCTTGCAGCCGTTCGATCTCGCAATTCTCGAACTCCACAATGGTACCGCACCCCGTGCAGATGAGATGATCGTGATGACCTTTGTGGGAGATGTTGTCGTACTGCGTCTGGGTGCCGAAGTGTCTGGCTTGGGCAATGCCGGCTTCGCAAAACAAGTTCAGCGTGCGGTAGATGGTGGCGAGGCCGAGATGAGGATCCTTCTTCGCGAGTTGATGGTACATGGTTTCGGCCGTGACGTGTTCCTGCCGGAGGAATGCCGTCAGGATCAACTCGCGTTGGCGGGTCAGCTTTAACTGATGCTTGGCCAGATGCTGGCGAAGCACGTCCATCTCTTTGAGGATTTTACTCATGGCGTGTGACCCGGCGTGAAAAAAGAGGCTCATTAAAGACGAAACTGCCTCGATGGGTCAAGAGGGTTCGCAGGGGAGACGTTCGTCGATTGACGAATCGGAAGTAGCCTGTTTATAGTCCTCCCCGTTGCTGCCGATGCTGAGGAGATTTGATCGTTGCGAAAGTCTCATGAAATGACGGTTGACCGGGCCCTGCTCCTGTATGTGCTCTCGCTAGCTGAGCCGTACGGACTGTTGAGCGACGTGAAGTTGCAACAGCTCTGTTTTCTCTGCGAGCTTCAGATGTTCGGTAAGGGGCTGAAGGGGTTTCATTTTGAATTTGTCCGGTTTGCGTACGGAGCCTTCAGCCGGGACCTGGACAATGACCTGACCTCTCTCCGGCGCAAGGAACGGGTTGAAAACTTCAGCCCGTCAGATCAGGTTCGTGATGAGGCTCTTCCGCTCCTGATGAAAGGGATTGACGGAAATGAGACAAATGAAAAGGTTCGTGACCTCATGCAAGCCGTCATCGCCACCTATGGACCGCAGGATGTCACGGCCATCATGCAATCCGTCGAATCTGTGGAATTGAGTACCCCACAGCAGCCCGACTTCAAGATTCCCATCCGCGATATCGTGTTTCACACCACGCTCCTGGTGCCTTCGCGAATCGAAACTTCAGCCGAGTTTCTCCTGCCCGCCAATCATCTGGCGAAGCTGAATTCAGCAATGGGTTACTGACATAGACGTTCCTCGCCTGATCAGTGGGACTTCTCGGGTGAGAGGTGTACAGGTTCCGCTCTGAAGTTGCCAGACTCCCCTTCACCTCCCCATGGTGAGGGATTCGGGAGACGGTCCGTTTTAGTGGCGTCGGGGAAGCGCCAGCGCCGACTGGATCGTGTGTAACATAGACCCTGTTTCGACCGGCTCCAGCAGACAATACTCGATTTGCAGCTCGCGGACCACACGCTGAAACTTCTCTCCTTCCAGGGCGGGTTCGTGCAGGGCCGCTGTAGCGATTATGCGGGCGGTAGGAAAGGCGTTTCGTAGATCGGCCAGATGTTCCGGCCCCTGATCATCGTCGGCAACGAGGCGGGCAATCACCAGATCCAGCTGGGATGCGGGAGGTTGAGCGGGGGCATTCTGGAAAGTGGCACTATACTGAACGAAGTGTTCCATTCCGGGCAGCGCCAGCTTGATGAGCCGTTTGAGATTCGAGTCCGCGTTGATAATCAGGATATTGGCCATAGTCCCCCCACGCGAAGTGATAATGGACAGCGATTGATCATCGTGCGACTGTCCAACAGGACTTCAGGGATGTCTGCCCGTTTTGGTGGAGGTGGTGTCGTGAAGGCGTGCCTCCTCTCGATAGCGCACTGGGTGTCAAACCAACTGCTGATCCAGGGCATACCGAATCAATTCTGCGGTCGTTTTCATTCCAAGCTTGATAAGCAGACGGGCACGATAGGTGCTCACGGTTTTAATGCTCAGGTGGAGGTGCTCGGCGATTTCAGTCAGGCGCCGGCCTTGGGCAATCCACTGGAGGACCTCGATCTCCCGGTCTGATAACACGGCAGGGAGGTCGTCGGCGCGCGATCCATTGCGGGTCATTATCGCGTCTGAGACCTGTTCCGACTGGGGCGGCGGGAAATAATTGCCGCCTTGCAGAATTCGAGACACTGCTGCGCGAAGTTCTTGCGGGCCGGCCTCCTTGGTCAAATATCCGAGGGCGCCTGCTCGAATGGCACGAGCGGCATAATGTTGTTCTGCGTAAATGCTGACGACCAAAACAGGTAAGCCCGGTTGAAGGGATTTCAAAATGCGCAGAACTTCCAATCCAGGCATGTCAGGCAAATTCAAGTCCAGGATCACAAGATCCCAAGCCGCAGTTCGCAGGTGGTCAATAGCACTGTGAGCCGAGGCTGTTTCAGTGATGTGAGGCGTTAATCCGTCTTCAATGAGAAAGTCCTGTAAGAATTCTTTCAGACCGCGCCGGAGGAGGGCATGGTCGTCAGCAAGCAGGATGTTGAGCGCGGTTTTGACGGCGGGCAGCGTGTCATATGCCTTCACGGTAGCGCGTTCCCTCATGGTGTAGTGGCGAGGCTGGGTGGGTCGCTGTGTGGTGACGGAGGCAGATTGTGGCCCGCCTGCGTTCCGCGGTCTGGCATGGATTTGCCTGTGTCCACGTGGCATGGGGGAACATCACCGTGCAGGTGCTCCTTCATGACGGCTAGTCGTGGACGTGTTCCTGCGGCCCTCGACAGCCCTGACTAGGGTCAGAGCAAATCCCCTTCTAGCCAAGTCGTAAGGCTGACGCCTTTCCTTCGAGTCCAACGTGCTCACCCGAGTCATTTCCATTGCCAGGAACAGGGCAAAAAATATGAAAATGTTCCTATTATTTTAGGCAGTTAAGGAATACCACGTCGGCGAAATAGTGCGCCAGGGCTGAAGGGCCCTGTTATGGCCCTAGATAAATCTCGTGACGTGATAATACGTGTAAATGCCGGAGTTTCTGTGGTTGCTGGGTGTTCGGTGTGAGGGGTGTCGTGAGACGACGCTTACACAAGGTCGAGCCGGTAGAGAGTCCCGTATTTGGCCTCGAGATAGCGCAAGAACGGTTCCGGGCTCACGCCGTTGCCGGTGACCCGTCGAGCCAGATGGTCCGGGGTAAACATGCGGCCCCACCGGTGAATTTTTTGTTCCAGCCAGTGCCGAAGGGGAATCAATTGCCCGGTTGCGATATGCTCTTCTAATTGCGGAACCTCCTGCGTCGCCTGTTCGAAGAATTGCACAGCATACAGATTGCCCAAGGTATACGTGGGAAAGTACCCGAAGGCGCCCATCGACCAATGGACGTCCTGCAGAACGCCGTCCGCATCCTGTTCCGGGGTGATGCCCAGGTAAGCCTGCATTCTGTCATTCCACAGGCCGGGTAATTCTTCCGGGCGCGCCCGACCCTCGATGAGGGCCTGTTCAATTTCCACGCGCAGCATGATGTGCAGGTTGTAGGTCAGCTCATCGGCTTCTACGCGGATGAGCGAGGGGGCGACGCGGTTGATCGCGGCATAAAATTGATCGAGGGGTACGCTCGACAATTGCTGCGGAAACGTGTGCTGCAGGATCGGATAAAAGCATTGCCAGAATGCCCGCGACCGGCCCACACAGTTCTCCCACAGCCGCGATTGGCTTTCATGAAAGCCGAGCGATACAGACTCGCCGAGGGGCGATCCATAATATCGCGGGTCCAGTCCCTGATCGTATAAGCCGTGCCCGCCTTCATGAATGCAGCTGAAGAGACACGAGGGCAAATCCTTCTCGAAGACTCGCGTCGTCACCCGGACATCCGTCGGGTGAAACGAGGTGGTAAATGGATGAGCGGAGAGATCGAGTCGGCCGCGCTCGAAGTCGTATCCCATCGCAACAAGGACGAGACGTCCGAACTCCAGCTGCTTCGCCTGATCAAAGGTGTGGTGAAGGCAGCTATCGTCGATGATGACCTCGCTAGCCTGAACGCGTTGCAAGAGGGGAACCAGCCGCGCACGAAGTTGTGCGAAAAGCGGCGTGAGTTGACCTGCCGTGGCTCCGGGCTCATGGGCATCCAGTAGCGCGTCATAGGGTGAATCCCGGTATCCCAAGTACTGGGCTTCTTCACATTTGAGGCTGAGGACCGTTTTCAGCGAAGGAAGGAACTTCGAGAACCGGCTTTCTGCGCGTGCCGTCACCCAGGCTTGTTGAGCCAATGAGCATTCGCGGCTGAGGCGGATGACAAAATCAGAAGGAAGTTTTTTCGCGCGACTGAAGTCGCGCCACGTTTCTCGCAAGAGCGACCGCGACGGTTCATCCCAGGGGTCTGTCGCTTCCCCGGACGTGGGGTCGATCCATTCCTTCAGCAAGGATTCAATCTGCGGCGACACAAGTTTCTCATGGGCCAGACCTTCCAGTGTTGCGATTTGGTCAGCGCGGGCCGCTCCGCCGCCTGCGGGCATGTAGGTTTCCTGATCCCACGAAAGGACGGAGGCCGCGCTCTGAATGCGCCGGATTTCCAGGAGTCGACTGGTTAACGGTTCCAAAGTCTGCAATGTCTTCACCTTTGCGCTCATTCTCTAGAAGGTCCGTGGTATGATTCGCGGCTGCTGCGAATTGTCGCACAACTGTCTCCCGGAGTGAAACCGATGGCTGATCTCGTGTTGCCGGATATCGATGCCTATGCTGCGGCCAGTTCTTTGCCGGAAACGCCGGTTCGCCGGGCTCTCCGCGAGGAAACCGAACGCACGATGACATCTGCGCGGATGTTGGTGGGTCCGCTGGAAGGGGCATTCCTGCATGTGATGACCCGTCTGGTGCGGGCCGAGCGAGTCCTGGAAATCGGCATGTTCACAGGCTATAGCGCCCTCTGCTTTGCTGAAGCATTGCCTGCGCAGGGCCGGGTGGTCACGTGCGAGGTGGATGAAGAGTCTGCCGCGGTGGCGCGCCGATTTTTTGCGCAGTCGCCGCACGGCCATCAAATTGAGATCCGTATGGGGCCGGCCTTGGAAACGATGGCGGCATTGACCGGACCGTTTGATCTGATTTTTATCGATGCCGACAAGCTGAACTATGTGAATTATTACCGGCGCGCAATGGAGTTGCTGTCGCCGCGCGGAGTCATTCTGGTCGACAACGTCTTGTGGGGCGGGGATGTCCTCACCGATCCGCCGTCGGATGAACGGACGGCGGCCATTCAGGACCTCAATCGGATCGTGGCGGCTGATGCGCGTGTGACGGCCGTGTTAGCAACCATTCGGGATGGCATCTGGGTGATCACCCCCAACGCGTTGCGCTAGCGGTCGCTGGTTCTCGACCGCGCCGTCTGTGTACGGCCTAGGAAGACTGACCGAATGGAAAAACCCTCCCTCCCTGCCGCCTATGCGGCGCTCACGATTTCGGCCTTGGTCTGGGGCGGGTCGATCGTCGGGCAAAAGCTGGCGCTGGGGGCGTTTTCGGCCGTTGAGACCTCACTGATACGCGGCATCGGTGCGCTGGGTATTTTGGTTCCCTTGTGGTGGTGGACCGAAGGCGGCCGCACGACCTTGACGCCGCGCGATCTCAAGTCGCTCTCCTTGTTGGGGCTGGGGGTGCTCGGCAACCATTTGCTCACGTTGTTTGGTCTCCGCTACGTCGGCGCCTCAACCGCCGGTGTCCTGATCGGCGCTAGCCCGGTGGTTACCGCGCTCTTGTCCTCCCTCCTGGTACGCGATATTTCCTTCAAGAAGGTCGCGGGCGGGTGTGCGGTCTCGTTTGCGGGAGTAGCGCTCGTCTCGGGGGCGGGAGGAGATGCTCCCATTGGGGATCATCCCTGGCTAGGCGGGACGCTTGTATTATTGGGGCTGGTGAGCTGGGCGTTGTACTCAATCGGCGGCCGTCAGGTGATGGAGCGACTGTCACCGCTGACCGTCAATTGGACCACGCTCTTGCTCTCGCTGCTGCTGCAAATTCCTCTCCTCTGGACCGATCAGAAAATGCTGCTCACCGGGGCGAGCGCCGTGCCGGTTTCCGGCTGGCTGGCAGTAGGGTATCTCATTGTATTCGCCACGGCGCTCGGCCAACAGGCCTGGTTGTATGGCGTACAAGGAGTGGGGCCCTCGCGGGCGGGGGTGTTCGTTAATCTCATTCCTGTGTCGGCACTGTTGCTCTCCGCCCTGATCTTGGGTGAAGCGATTGGGGTACGGGAAATTGCAGGCATTCTCCTCATTCTCACGGGCGTGTGGTTAGTCGGCCGACAAACCGAGTCTTAGCCCGCCGCATGCATGAGCACTGCTGCTGCACTTGCCGATCCACTGCGGCGATGGGCCTTCGGCCGGCGGGCTCGCCCTGTGGGCCTCTCACCGGCCTGCACGAAGAGACCGCGGGTCCTGCCGGCTCCGCGCACCGGTCTTGCGACGTGACTCGGCGACTGCACGACGACGCGTCATGAATACGGCGGGGTAACGGCGTCGTGACGGATCTATGACCTGCTCGTCGGGTTCCTCCCTCCGTTCCCCGTACATATGTGATGCGTTCTTTCCGGCTGTCGCTTGAATTTTGGCTCTGTAGTATGATGGCCGGCAGGCTGGCGTCTTCGCAAGCGCGTGGACCTGAGCCACTGAGTAGACCAATCTGTTTTCTCAGGCTGTGTTGGGGAGCGGCACGCGCGGAAAGCACCATGGTTGAACATCAAGACAGCGGTTTGAGCAGAGTGCTCGTCATCTCGACCAGGCCGGACGGCATCATCACCAGCTTCAATAACGCAGCCGAGCGATTACTTGGCGTAGGCGCCGATACGGTCGTCGGTAAAGTTACCCCAGCCGTCTTTCATGATCCGGCTGAGCTACGCCGCCGCCGGGAGACCCTTGCGGCCGAGTCGGGAAGCCTTATCCCGGATTCGTTCGGCGTCATAGTTGCGCGAGCCGGTATTGGCCGGGTGGCCGAGGACGAGTGGACGTATCTTGATCGCAGCGGCTATCGATTTCCGGTCTTTCTCTCCGTGAGTGCCATTCCTGACGAGGTCGGAAGGATTCTTGGATATTGCTTTGTCGCCAAGGATCGGCGCGGACAGTTACAGGCCGAGGCGCTACTTCGCCGGCAAGCGAAGTTGCTCGACCTGGCCAACGATGCCATTCTGGTTCGCGATCTCATGGACGATACGATTACGTATTGGAATGAAGGCGCCGTGCGTTTGTACGGGTGGTCGGCGGAGGAAGCGCTGGGGGCGTATATTCATGACTTTTTAAACACCCGTTTTCCCCTTCCGTTGGAGGATATTAGGCAGAAATTCTTGGAGCAAGGGTTGTGGCGAGGTGAGCTCGTGCACAAAACTCGCGCCGGGAGAGAAATCACCGTATCCAGTCGATGGACGCTGTTGCGGGATGCCGCAGGCATGCCGAGCGGCAGTCTCGAGTTGAACACCGACATTACCGAGCAAAAACGGGCGCAGAAAGCTCTGAAAGATGCGCATGAGGAGTTGGAGTTGCGGGTCATGGAGCGCACGTCAGATCTGCGTGATGCCAATGAGCGGCTACGGGTCCTTTCGCGTCGCTTGATGGAGATTCAGGAACTGGAGCGTCGCGCGATTGCCCGTGATTTGCATGATGAGATCGGACAGGCATTGACCGCCATTAAATTGAATTTGCGGGAGCTGCGGACGCATCCTAATTGCGAGCCTGTCGAAGACCAGATTGCGGATAGTCTGGAAATCTTGGCGCAGGTCCTCCAACGCGTTCGCAGTCTGGCGCTGGATTTGCGGCCATCTTTGCTCGATGAATTGGGCCTGGTTCCCGCGCTCAGATGGTACGTTGGTAGGCAAGCAGAACGCGCCGGGTGGCAATTGACGTTTTCCGCGGACGGCCTGACCAGCAGGCCGTCTCCGGAGATTGAAATTGCCTGTTTCCGGCTTGCCCAAGAGGCATTGACCAATGTCGTGCGCCATTCTCAGGCGAAGAAGGTGGAGGTATTGTTGGAGCGATCTCCCCAAGAGTTGACCCTGGTGATTCGCGACAATGGAATCGGGTTTGATCGGGACGCGGTCCGATCCGGGGCCAGAGTCGGTACCAGCGTTGGACTGTCCGGGATGGAAGAGCGGGTTCAACTTGTCGGAGGGACGTTCAGCATCGATTCAACTCCTGCAGTAGGCACGGAAATTCGTGCCTCCTTTCCGCATGTAGCCGCGCCCGCAAGCGCCAAGGCTCATTGAGATGAAAAAAATCAGAGTATTGCTGGCAGAGGATCATACATTGGTGCGGGCGGGCTTCCGGGCTCTACTCGAGAAGTTGGAAGGGATTCAGGTCATCGGGGAAGTGAGTGATGGTCGCGATGCGCTGCGGGTATCGAAAGAGCTGGAGCCTGAAGTCGTGTTGATGGACATCGCCATGTCTGGCATGAATGGTCTGGAGGCGACGAGCCGGATGCGACAGGAGTGCCCGGGGACCAAGGTGCTCATGCTGACCATGTACACGAATGAGGAATATCTCAAGGAAGCCCTGCGAGCAGGCGCCTCCGGGTATTTGCTCAAGGATGCGGATCGTCCGGAACTGGAACTGGCCATTAAAGCCGTCTGTCGTGGAGAAACCTATTTGACTCCAGCTATGGCCAAGTTCACGTTGGATGCCTATCGTCGCCAGGATGATGCACCGACCGGCCCACTGGGAAAACTCACTGGACGTCAACGCGAAATTCTTCAATTAATCGCTGAGGGCTGTTCGACAAAGCAAATCGCCCACCGCCTTGATCTGAGCGTGAAAACCGTGGAAACCCATCGTGCTCAGCTGATGGAGCGTCTGGAAATCCACGATGTGCCCGGCCTTGTGCGGCTGGCAATCAGGACAGGATTGGTCCGGTCAGATACATGAATTATTGCAACGCATGAAGGCCGTATACGGTTGGAAGTTTTCTCCGCCCTCTGATTCTGAACAGGAATATTCAATCCGGGTATCAGGAAATCCTTTGTTCCGCCCGAGAGGTTTGGTATGCTGTAAGAGTCCTGTTTAACTTGGGATACGTTCCGTGGTTATCTCGGCTGTCCGTTCGTCATACTAAACCCGAGTGCCGGTCCTTCCTCATCAGGTTATTCTATGAAAAAGTTGCGGGTCGGTGTTTTCGGGACGGGGGCATTTGCGGAAGTGTGTCACGTGCCAGGATTGCAATCGCATCCTGATGCGGAAGTGGTTGTGCTGTGCGGCAGAAACGCGGCGCGTGCTCGAGCGATGGCCGATCGGCTCGGCGTACCGGAAGTTTCACTCGACTACAAGCAGGTCTGCGCAAGGAAAGATATTGACGCGGTTACCATCGCGACTCAGAACGACGCCCATGCTCGCCAGGCCAAGGCCGCGTTCGCCGCAGGTAAACACGTTTTTTGCGAAAAGCCACTCGGCATGAATGTGCAGGAAGTGATCGAAATGGTGCGTGAGGCGGAACGGAGTCGCACCATTCACCAGGTTGCATTCACGTACCGGTATTTATACGGCGTTCAGGAGCTGAAACGACGGCTGCTGAAGGGTGACATCGGAGAACCGTACTATGTGCGAGTCCAGTACGCGTTCTGGGAAGCCGTGAAGCCAAATTCAACAATGGGTGTTCGCGAGCAGCGTGATTACCCGGCCGTCGGAGTTTTGAGCGATGTGGGACCTCACCTGTTCGATCTCGTAGGGTTTCTTATCGGGCCGATCGAGGCGGTGGCGGGTAGAACCATGTGGGTTCCGCGCGAGGCGACCAATCACCGGACCGATGCGTCGTCTCAGGTGGAGCCCGATGATATCGCTTCCGCGTGGTTTGTATGCCGGGATGGGACTCAGGGCCATCTGTTCGCAAGTCGCGCCACGCCGAATTCGGGAGATCGAGCATACATTGAGGTGGTGGGACGGGAAGGTGCCCTGCGGGCCTCCTTGAGCCGTGGATCGATAGATAAGTTGCGGGTATCTCGTCCCACGCATCCGGCGTGGGAAAGTGTGCCATTACCGGCAGCAGCCTCCGATGGCACTTCCCATTGTCTTGGGGCGATGATGCGGAGTTTTGTGGATGCCTGTCTTCGAAAAAGAATGAACACGGATGTCGATGCGTCTTTTTACGACGGCCTCGCTGTGCAACGGGCCATGGAGGCAGTACAAGAATCTGCTTGCCGGCCGCACTGGATTCCCCTGGAAGCCGGCGTCCACTGCGACGTATCGGGCGAATAGGCAACCGAAACGCTTGACCCCTCAGAATCCTTCAGGCTACCACCTCGTGACGACTTATATAATTCATCAGCCAGGGAGAAATGCGAGTTGTGATTTCCCTTGGCAACGGGGCCCTGCGGTTGTCACCCGGACGTTCAACATTGCCTTCAGGGTGCCGAGATTGTGGAGGTGAACGCCCTGATGAATTACGATTCACTTTCAGTCAAGCAAGAACAGGTGTGAATATGACGGCAAGTCCTTCTTTGGCGCGTCCGCTCGTGAGCGTGGTGATCCCCACCTACAAGCGTGCGCATCTTCTCAGAAAAGCGATTCTGTCCGCTCTGGCCCAAGAGCAGGCCGGGGAACTTTTCGACATGGAGATTATCGTGGTGGACGATTGCTCTCCTGACGATACGGCCAAGGTCGTGGCCGAATTTCCTGGGGTGCAATATCTGAGGCTGCCTGAGAACCGGGGTGCATCCGGTGCACGAAATGCCGGAATTAAGCGCGCGAAAGGGAAGTATGTTGCCCTGTTGGATGATGATGACGAGTTTCTCACCCATAAATTGATGGTGCAGGTTCCGCTTTTGGAAGCGCATCCGGAAATCGGTGTGCTGTATGGGCAGAGCGTGGTGACCGGAGGAGAAACACCGCTCTTGCTCTGGCCTCAGTCAGGGCCTTCGGGCAATGTGTTAGAGGAGTTTCTTACGAGAACCGACGATTTTCTGCATCCCCCGACCTGGCTGGTGCGGCGTGAGTTGTTTGAGCAAGCCGGTTTTTTCGACCTGAGCAAGGCCGGAATGGAACACTATGACATGGCGCTTCGTATCGCCGCGCTCACGCCATGGATGTTTCTCCCCGGCGGACCTGTTGCGCGCGGACGGTACTCCCAGCAAGGGCTCTGGTATAGCACCATTGCCAATGGGACCAACGAACAGCAATTGCCGATGATTGTGGAAGCCGCCTTGTCACGCCTGCCTGCAACCGCCGACGCCGATCGCGTTCGCCGGAAGGCCAGAGCAGCCGTCTGCGCCAGTATTGCCCACCAGCGTTGGTGGGCCGGCGGCGGCCTGGAACCGACCAAGGCTCATTTACTGAAAGCCCTGCGCGCAGCCCCTTGGTTATTGCAGGAAGCGGCGGTGGTTGAATGGTTGAAACGTATCGCCAGCACCCTTGCGATGGCTTCAGCCCATCCTGTCTCTGCTGTGAAGACATTCTGGAAAGAGATCATGCAAGCGGTTGAAGGGGCGGAGACGGTTCGCGCCGGTTCATTCCGTCGACTGTTCGGAGAATTACTTGAGGCGGCTGCGATTAGTATGAAGCATGGTTCTCCAAGAAGGGCCCCCCTGGTGGCCGTCAGCGCTCTGCTGAATGATCCCAGCTACTGGGTGCAGCCCGCACGTCTCCGCTCGCTCTACCGCGCGTGGACTCAAGCGCCTGCTGCGACGGGAGAGCCAACGAGAGTCTCACACTAGCCGTGTTCGCCGAGGCTCTTGAAGTCCGGGGGACCATGACACTCAGCGTCATCATTCCGTGTCGCAATGCCGGCCGCACAATCGACGAAACGCTGGACGCGCTTGCTGCCCAGGATTGGCCAGGGGCGTGGGAAGTCATTGTCGCGGATAATGGATCGACCGACGACCTGGCGAGGGTAGTCGCCAGGCGTATGCCGCAGATGCCGTGTCTTCGCCTGATTGATGCCTCCGGACGACGAGGCGCGTCCTACGCAAGAAATGCAGGGGTCAAAGCCGCAACTGGTGAGGGGATTTTATTTTGTGATGCGGATGATGTTCCAGCGCCTGGCTGGGCCATCTCCATGGAACAGGCACTACGTGCGCACGGATTCGTCGCCTGTCGCTTGGAGTTCGAACAACTCAATAGTCCGGCGGTTCGATCGGCGCGCGGTTGCACGCAGGTCGCAGGTCTCCAACAGTTCCGGTTTTTGCCGTTCCCTCATGCAGGGTCAGGAACCCTTGGTATCACGCGGGCATTGCATGATGCAGTGGCTGGATTTGATGAAACCATTCCGATTTGTGAAGACATCGATTATTGTATGCGGGTGCAACAAAACGGGGTAAAACTGGAATTTGTCCCGGACGCGGTACTTCACTGCCGCCTCCGCGCAAGCAAGAAGGGCGTCTATACCCAAGCTTCGCAGTATGCGGAGTATGAGGTGTATCTGTATAAAAAGTATGGGGCCGGCTATCTGTGGGAATGGTGGCGCTGGCGTAAGTACTTGCAGGCTTGGCGGAACCTGCTGGGACGCATGTTGGAATTGCTTCGTACGCCCGAAGGGAAGACCATGTTCGCCTGGCGTCTCGGCCGTTTGATGGGCCTGCTGAAGGGAAGTCTCCGTTTTGGGGCCGCTCCGGTGATGGTGGAATAACATGGGCATCAGTTCCATGAATCCTCAATCCTTTGTATCGGCCTCAGTGAGGAAAGTGTTGGGCAGCCTCACCCATGTGGTCACCGCTCAAGCGGTCCTGTCTCTGACGTTTGACGATGGGCCGGATCCTGAAAACACTCCTAAAGTCTTGGATCTCCTTGAAAAATATCGGGCACACGGCACGTTTTTTGTGGTGGGGCAAGCCGCGGCCACCCACCCAGATATAGTACGGCGGATTGCGGCGGGAGGGCACGCCATCGGCATCCATTCCTGGGATCACCGCGCATTTCCCGGACTGTCGAGCCGGCAGCGCCGTCGGCAGATCCGGGAATGCGAACGTGCGTTACAGCCATATGTCAGCCCATTGTTTCGTCCGCCATATGGTGAGCAAACCGTCATGTCGCGTCTGGAAGCATTCGTGATGGGCTACGAAGTTGTGGGATGGAATCTGAACAGCGGAGATTGGTACGAATCCCAGGCCTCGGTCATGGGAAAATACCTGTTGGAAATGGTGACGCCGGGCGGGATCGTGTTGTTCCACGACACCTTGTACGATAAGGGGGCGCCCGCTCACGGAGTCGATCCGGAACATACGTCGTGGCCAGACCGTCAAGCCATGCTCGGCGCATTGGAGACGGTCCTCGATCAGTTGTGCGGGAGCTATCGGTTTGTAACCGTGCCGGAATTGCTCCAGGCCGGACGGCCCAGGCGCTCGTTTTGGTTCAAGCCGTCGCTGGCGACCGCCTGAACCCTCATCCAAGAACAGTATCACAAGAAAGAGATCTGGCTATGAGTCGTGTGGCAGTGGTGGTGCCGGGATACAACAGAGCCGAATTTACCGAAGATGAGGAGACGTCCTTCCGACATGCGGAGCATTACCTCGGCCGGTATGACAAATTTCTTGTCGTCCCGCAAAGTCTGGCCATTGAGCGGCCCGGCTTTCAGATTCAACGATTTTCTGATTCCTATTTTGGAAGCGCCATTGCGAATGCGAGATTGATGTTGTCGCCCGCGTTTTATGATGCATTCCAAGCCTATCAGTATGTGTTGATTTATCAGCTCGATGCGTTGGTCTTTTCCGATCGGTTGATGGAGTGGTGCGCAATGGATTGGGATTATGTGGGCGCTCCGTGGTTGCAGTGTGCCGACAGTCCGTGGGTTGGCGCTTCACGTGTAGGCAACGGCGGATTCTCTCTCCGGAAGGTCTCCAGCTTTCGACGCGTCCTGGCGTCCGATGCCTATTGGGTCGATCCCGAAGTGTATTGGCAGCGAATCGCGTCCGGCCGGTCCTGGTATGTGCGATCTGTCCAGTTGCCGAGAAAATGGTATAAGCAAATCAAGCGGTTTAATAATGTGAAGCGGGAATTGGAACGTTGGCATCTGCGCCCTGACGGAACCAGAAACGAAGATCATTTTTGGGCCGACGAGGCAGTGCGCTATGATTCCCAATTCAAAGTGGCGCCCTTTCATGTCGGATTAGATTTTGCTTTTGAAGTGGTCCCACGGCACTGTTTTGAACTCAATCAACATCGCTTGCCCTTCGGCTGTCACGCATGGCCGCGATATGACCGCTCCTTTTGGGAGCCGTATCTCCTCAAACCGTGATTGGATCGTGATGACTATGAATGAGTTGGAAGCGCAGCGTCCTTCGCGGTTGTCGGCGGGCGCTATCGCGCCGGTTGTTCGAACGCCGACGGTCAAAATTCGCCCCAGTCGAGGATTGTTTCATCTGGATCTGGAGTCTGTCTGGCTGTATCGGGAATTGCTGCTCTTTCTGGTCTGGCGGGATACAAAAGTCCGCTACAAACAGGCGGTTATCGGCGCAGGATGGGCGGTGTTCCAGCCGCTGATTTCAATGCTGTTATTCACTGCGGTGTTCAGCAACCTGGCCAAACTCCCGTCCGATGGGGTGCCCTATCCATTGTTCGCCTATGCGGGACTGCTTCCGTGGAATTTCATCGCGCAAGCGACTAGCCGAAGCGGCACCAGCTTGGTGGGAGAGTCGCATCTCATCAGCAAGGTCTATTTTCCTCGCTTGATCATTCCGCTGGCCGCGGCATCGGCGCCGGCGGTTGATCTCCTGTGCGCCTTGGTGATGATGATTCCGCTCATGCTATGGTTCGGGGTCACGCCAGGCTGGCAGTTGTTGTTTTTTCCTATTTTCGTCCTGATGGCGTTGCTCGCTGCCCTGGCCGTCAGTCTCTGGTTTTCGGCGCTACATGTGAAGTTTCGCGATGTCGGGCATGTCATCCCCTTTTTCGTACAGTTTTGGATGTTTGCGTCGCCCGTGGTGTATCCCGCGAGTCTCATCCCGGAACGATGGCGGACCCTCTACAGTCTGAATCCGGCGGTTGGAGTGGTAGAGGGATTTCGATGGAGCCTGCTGGGCCAACGCGCCCCCTCGTTCGAAACGATTCTCCCGAGCCTCGGCATCGTTCTGATTCTGTTCGTGAGCGGGCTTGTGTATTTTAAGCGTATGGAACGCACCTTTGCGGACGTGATCTGATGACTGATATTGCAATTTCCGCGCGGCATGTGAGCAAGGAATATGTTATCGCAGGGATTCATCATGACACCCTGCGGGATCGAATCGCCCATGCCTGTCGATCTCTTCTAGGACGACGGGCCGGGAAGGTTGTGGCCCCACGAGCCTTTCAGGCTTTGAACGATGTCTCGTTCGATGTCATGGAAGGCGAGGTGTTGGGAGTGATCGGGCATAATGGGGCCGGGAAAAGCACCCTCTTGAAGGTGCTGTCCCGCATCACGGAACCAACAGGCGGAGAAGTGGATTTGTACGGGCGCGTGACATCGCTGTTGGAGGTGGGGACGGGATTTCATGCGGAACTCACGGGGCGCGAAAACGTCTACCTCAATGCCGCGATGTTGGGCATGCGCAAGGTGGACATCGACCATCGATTCGACGCCATCGTGGAGTTCTCCGGGACCCAGCAATTTATCGACACCCCCGTCAAACGATATTCAAGCGGCATGTACGTGCGGCTGGCTTTTTCTGTGGCGGCGCATCTTGATCCCGAAATTCTGATCGTTGATGAAGTGTTGTCGGTCGGCGACGGAGCCTTTCAGAAGAAGTGTATGGGGAAAATGGATGAGGTGCGGCGGGACGGACGGACGGTCATTCTTGTCAGTCACGATTTGCCGGTGGTGGCCAGTCTGTGCCAGCGGGCAATTCTTCTGCGCCAGGGACGGGTCGTGGGCGACGGCCAACCGCAACAGATTATCGAGCAATATATGAGCGAGGCGTTTACAGACAGCGGTACCTCCCTGGCTGATCGCACCGACCGGTACACCAAGGGCGAACTTACGGTGCAGGCGATCGCATTCCTGGACGAGAAGCTCAACCCCGTGCAGCCGGTTGTGTCCGGGCAACATCTTGTCATTCGCGTGCAGTACCGGTGCCATGTCAGAAAAGTGTTTAAGGATATGCGTGTCATGATCGTGGTCAATCGTGATGAGCGCGCGACCTGTATTTTTTCGACGGATCTTGTGAGCCGCACGCCGTTGGATCTGGAAGGCAGCGGCTACGTGGACTTTCATGTTCCACATCTGCCGTTGTGCGGCGGGCGATACTTCCTCCATGCCGCGATTGAAAACAATACCGTGACGCAAGACTGGGTTCAGTATGCGGCTGAGCTCCAAGTATTGGATGGAGACTATTATGGGACCGGCCGAATGTATCCGCATGATGGCTGGCGAGGAAAGGGTATGTTCGTCGACCACAGCTGGCGGTTCGAAAGAACCTCCTGACAACGATCTGATCATCCACCCTCTCTGCGTCATCCTGCCGAATTGGTAATGCCATCCGGGCGAGATGCTCATTCCCTCATAAGTTCGAGCCTGTTCTGTCAATCAGGCATTCCTGCACGGGCATAATCTTTCGGCAGGCACTTCCTGCGCCTGCATCATTCCAGTAGGGCCATAATAGGGCCGATTGTCAGGGGTTTACCTGATGTGTTCGAGGGGGTATCTTACGCCTGTTTCCAGCCTGCCCAATCGCGAATCGATCTTCGATGTGAGCAGTGAGGGGGCGATTCGACCATGCTAGTCACTATAGGCCTGCTGACCGCCGGAATTTTTGCCCTGGATGTGGCGATTCCGCTGGGGCATGTCATGTGGCTTCTGTATATGCTTCCACTGTGGTTGACTGCGCGGTTCGCTTCGCCTCTGGCCTCACTGCGCTATGCATCGTTGTGTACGATCTTGCTGGGCGCCGGGCTTTGGTTTGCACCTCCCGGTGTTGAAGTCGCAACGGCGATCGTTAATCGTACAATGGGAGTCGGGTTGCTTTGGGGCATGGCCTATCTACTCTCCCAGCGGCGCGAAGTGGAGAGTGCGCTTCGTTCAGCCAATAGCCGGTTGGAACAGCGCGTGGCGGAGCAGACGCAGGATCTGATCGCTGCCGATGATCGTCTATCGATGCAATTGACCGAACAGCGGCAGGTTGAGGCGGCATTACATGAGAGTCGCCAACGGTTTGAATTGGCGGCGGAATGCGCGGATGTGGGCGTGTGGGAATGGGATCTGGCAACCGGGTCAGCCTACTACTCTCTTCGATGGAAAAGTCAGCTTGGCTGCACGGAGTCGGACATCGGTCCTACGGTCGCCGATTGGGAATCGCGTCTCCATCCGGATGAACAGGCGCAAGTCCTGGCAACGGTCGCGCTGTTTCAGCAGGGATATACCAAGCAGTATCGCTTGGATCATCGCCTCCGGCATCAGGACGGTTCATACCGATGGATGGCCGCGTTGGGCTCGGGGGTATGCGACGAGCAGGGCCGGATGACTCGGATGACCGGCATTCATCTGGATATTACGGCGAGGAAAGAGGCCGATGATGCTAGGAGGGAGAGCGAGAAGCGCTACCGCGATTTAGTCGAGCACGCCGGGGATATCATTTTTCGAACCGATGCCGCCGGGCGGTTCACGTACTGCAATCCTACTTCATTGCGAATTCTCGGTTATCTGCCGGAGGAACTTCTCGGCCGCCATTATCTGGAGATTGTTCAGCCGCAAAGTCGTGCTCAGGCCGAGCGGTTTTACGGCCGACAGTTTATCCGTAAAACGTCTCGGACGGTGTACGAGTTGCCGGTCGCGACCAAAGATGGCCGGGAAGTATGGCTGGGGCAGCATACGCAACTGTTGATGGACGGGAACGCCGTCAACGGTTTTCAGGTGGTGGCGCGCGAAATTACCGAACGGAAGCAGGTGGAGCAGGCGTTGCGGGAGAGTGAGGAGCGATTTTCAAAGGCTTTTCATAGCAGTCCGGCAGGAATGGCCATCAGCCGCCTTGAGGATGGGCGGGTGCTCGATGTCAATGAGGCGTTCGTGCGGGTCTCCGGATTTTCTCGGGACGAGCTGGTCGGCATGTCCTCGCTCGATATCGGTATGTGGGTCAATCCGGACGACCGTCGACAATTAGCCGAGACGTTACGGCGGGACGGTTTTCTCCGGCAGCTGGAGAAAGAGTTTCGTACAAAGTCCGGCGAACTTCGGCACGGCCTCTTCAATGTAGAACCGGTCTGTATCGGACAAGAGAACTGCGTGCTGACGCTGGTGCTGGATATCACCAGGCGCACCGAGGCGGAAGCGGCGCTGCGTCGCAGCCAATCGGTGCTCCACGCGCATCAGCAGGCACTCATGCGTTTAATCAAAAGCCGGCATATCGGTTCGGGGAACTGGCCGTCCGCGCTGAAAGAGCTCATGTACAACTCCGCGGAGACCATGGCTGTGGACCGCGCCAGTGTTTGGTTGCTGGACCGTAGCGGAGCGGTGCTGGAATGCGCAGAACTCTATGAACGAGCCCAGGCTCGGCATTCGCGCGGGGCGCGTCTCGATGTCGCGCAGTACCCCCGATACTTTAACGAGTTGCTGGAGGAGCAAGTGGTCGATGCGGATGATGTCGCCAGTGATCCGCGCACCGCTGAATTACTGCAGCCCTATCTTCAAACATTGGGGATTGTTTCGTTGTTGGACGTGCCGATTTTCTTCGGCGGTCGCCTGGCCGGAGTCGTCTGCCACGAACGAATCGGATGGGCGCGTAAGTGGAGCAACGAAGAAACACAGTTCGCCATGTCTATCGGGAATTTGGTCACCTTGGCCTATGAGGCGAAGCAACGGCAGGAAGCGGAACAGGCCTTGGTCACCGCGAAGGAGGCCGCCGAATTCGCCAATCGGGCAAAGAGCGATTTCCTGGCCACCATGAGCCATGAGATCCGCACGCCCATGAATGCGATCATCGGCATGGCCGATCTGCTGTCGGAGACGCCGCTGAATGAGGATCAACAAGAGTACGTCCAGATTTTTCGAGATGCCGGAAGTAACTTGCTGAGTTTGATCAACGATGTGCTCGACTTGTCGAAGATCGAAGCCGGCTATTTGGATTTGGATCTGACAGACTTCGACCTCAGTGACGTGGTGCAGCGCGCGGCAGAGTTGGTGGCAGTTCGCGCCAGCGAAAAAAATCTGGAGTTGGCCTATCAGATCCAGCCTGATGTTCCAACCTCACTCGTCGGTGATCCGAACCGCCTTCGGCAGGTGCTCCTGAACCTGTTAGGCAATGCCATCAAGTTTACGGAACAGGGAGAGGTCGTCTTGCGCGTGGAGTGTGACCCGCTGGCAGACGGCCCTGGCAATCTGCTGTTCACGGTGCGTGATACCGGCATTGGAATTCCTCACGACAAGCTAGCCGTCATCTTTGAACGCTTCACTCAAGTGGACTCTTCGATGACGCGGCCCTATAGCGGCACGGGGCTTGGCCTGACGATCTCCCGGCGTCTGGTCGAGCGGATGGGTGGCAGAATGTGGGTGGAGAGCGAGCCGGGGCATGGCAGCATGTTCAGTTTCACCGCCAAGTTTGCCGCGCATGCTCAGCCGGCTTCCGCGATTCCTCCGGCGCAATGGGAACAACTCGCAGGGTTGCACACCTTGATCATCGACGACAATGCGACCAATCGTCTGATTGTTCGGGAAACCCTGACGGGCTGGGGTATTCCTTCGGCGGAGGCGGCTGGAGGGAACGAGGCGGTGATGGAGTTGCATCGTGCGCTCAAGGCCGGCGTGCCCTATCGTCTGGTGATTTTGGATGTGCGCATGCCGAAACTCAGCGGCTGGCAGGTGGCCGAGATCATCGCACGATCGCCGGGTCTGGCCGGACTGTCGATTATCATGCTGACATCGGAACGGCGCGCCGGTGACCAGGGTCGGGCCCGCGAATATGGGGTCGTACGGTTTCTCACGAAGCCCTTTCGACGCTCCGATCTGTTCAACGCCATGATGGCCGTGATGGGCAGGACGGCATCAACCGGGAACCCTGGGCCAGTGACTCAACCTCGATCAGGGACTCACGTAGTTGAACCGTCCGGTCTGAAGATTCTTCTGGCTGAAGATTTTGTCGACAACCGCCGCATGATGGAGTTTTATTTCAAGACGACGCCGCACCGGGTGGAGACGGCGGCGAATGGTCAGGTTGCGCTCGAGATGTTCATGCACGGATCCTATGATCTGGTCCTGATGGATGTTCAGATGCCCGTGATGGACGGGTATGCCGCAACGAGAGCGATCCGCGCATGGGAAAAAGACCAGGGCCGCCGTCCCACCGCCATCCTGGCGCTGACGGCCAATGCGTTGCCGAGCGAAGTGCAGCGCAGTCTTGATGCGGGATGCACCGCGCACCTCACGAAACCCATCCGCAAGGCCCGGCTGCTGGAGGCAATTGAATTATATCTCCAAACCGTCGATTCATCCGCGCCACCTACGCCGTCTGTTGATGAAGAAGTCGTCGTGCTCCATGTCAACGGGGAGCTTGAACCGCTCATGCCTGGGTTTCTGGAGCATCGGCGCCACGACGTGATCCAGATAACGGAGGCGTTGAGCCGTGAAGATTTTGAGATGATGCGGGAGATCGGCCACGGTCTCAAGGGCGCCGGCGGAACGTACGGGGTTGAAGCGATTACAGCATACGGGCGGTCATTGGAGACGGCGGCCGTGCGCAAAGATGCCGCCGATGCGCGTGAGATTCTGGAACGGCTCAGCCGGTTTCTGACTCGGCTGCACGTGATCTATGAGTAAAGGATAGAACGGCATGCGCGTATTGCTGGTGGAGGATCATCCCGATGTCCGGTGCCTGTTCGAGCAGGTGATCAGAGCGCGCGGGCATGAGGTGATGGCCTGCGCCGATGGTGAATCAGCAGCGGAGGCCTATGGCCAGCGGCCATATGATCTGGTGCTGCTCGATTGGGAATTGCGCGGGGGTGGAATGGATGGACTGCAGCTGTGCCGGAGTATTCGATCCGGTCCCGGCGGAGATCGCTGCGTCATCGTCATGATCACCGCACACGACTCTCCGGAATCATTGCGGGCGGCGCTTCAGGCCGGGGTCAACGACTATCTGGCCAAGCCCGTTGGCGTCGAGTTCTTACGATTACGTTTGACGATTGCCGAACAGTGGGTGGAGAGTGTGCGGCGCCGCTTCGCGGCTGAAGATGAGGCTCAAGCGCTGCAGTCGCAGCTGGCCGACCACGGCAAGTTTCATGACCTGATCGGCCGAAGTCCGTCTATGGTGGTGTTGTACGAAGAGATTCAACAGATTGCGGCGGTGGATGCGACGGTGTTGATCGAGGGGGAAACCGGCACGGGCAAGGAATTGGTGGCCCGTGCGATCCATCTTTCCAGCCGCCGCGCGCCGCACACATTTCTTGCCGTCAATTGCGCGGGATTCACCGATTCGATTCTAGGTAGCCAACTATTCGGTCACAAAAAGGGGGCCTTTACCGGGGCTATCGACAGCCAGGAGGGAGTCTTTGAGGCCGCGCGGGGAGGGACCATTTTTCTGGACGAGATCGGCGATATTTCCCCTGCCGTACAGACGAGCCTCCTGCGTGTCCTGCAGGAGCGGGAAGTGACGAGATTGGGAGAATCCAAGCCTCGGAAGGTCGACGTCCGGGTCGTGGTCGCGACCCATCACAATCTTGCGGCGGACGTGGAGAAAGGGACCTTCCGGAGGGATTTGCTATATCGGATCAAGGTGGCGCGCCTCCGGCTCGCCCCGCTCCGCGAACGGCCGTCGGATATCCCGCTCCTGGTCCATGCGTTTCTCGGACAATTTCGTTCCGTGATGGAAAAGCCAGTGCTCCGAGTGAGTCCCGAGGCGCTCCAGGTGTTGACCAGCTATTCCTGGCCAGGGAATGTTCGTGAGTTGAAAAGTGCCGTGGAGTCAGCGTTGATTCACTGCAAAGGGACCGTGATGCGGACGGAGGATCTCCCGCCTGAAGTCCGCAGTCCGGAGCCACAGGCGACCTATGTTCCGCTTCAGCGTCAGGACGAGCGAACCCGCATGCTGGCGGCGTTGCAGCGGACCGGCGGCAACCGTTCGGAGGCCGCGCGCTTGCTGGGAATGAGCCGGAGAACGTTCTACCGTCGTCTGGCTGAATACGATGTAGCCGCCTCGGCCGAGATCGGTACGGATTCCTTGCAGTGAACCGGCGCGTGAGCGGGATGACCCGCAGGCGCTCTCCTCTCTCATTGGACGTAGGTCTTGATGCTGTTGCGTTCGTTTCCAGACGCCTTTCATCCTTTTCTGATATCCCCGTTTGATGCCATTGTCATCCCACCCCTGCGCATGTTGTCACATGGCACACGTCTGACACAGCGCCGTGTGCCATCTCATTGACGCATCACATGCTCGCGGAAGGGGTCCTCGGCCTAAGCCCCTAGTATTTTATAGGGCTTTCTCTCCCGTCAGTGATGGCACGATCCTTGATATATGCCTACTGTGAAGACAGTGTCTAGGAAACACTGATGAAACAGCGACGGGCAGGCGACGCAAAGGGCAACTTGGATCTGGAAGGATGGTTAATCTTGAATGGCGTGGATCACGACGTCGTGGTGATCAGTCCGCCCCGACTCCCGGGACCATTCGAGCAACCGGACGTGAGAGACTACATGATGGATAGTGGGTTGAGATGTCGCGAGTGCCGCACAAGAAATGGTCGGACCGGACGCCTGCGGTCGCGGCCGTGCTGACGGCCCTGCAGGGATGGTCGGCAATTTCGGCATGGTTTTCTGCCCAGGCGGGTTGACGATGAAGAGCCGAAACTAGAACCAAAGGAGAGCATGCCATGTGGAATGATCAACAGAATATGTTGGGGAGTGCACGGGAAGATCAGGCGCGGGACGGATCATCCGGATTGAGTCTTGTATCGGGTGTGACTATGGGGGTGAAACGTCGCCCCGAGGATTTGACTCCGCGCGAACAGGAAATTTTGCAGCTGGTCTGGGCGGGATTGACGAACCGCACGATTGCGGAGCAATTGCATATCAGCATCAAGACTGCGGAGGCGCACCGGGCCAATATGATGAAAAAGCTCCGGGTCTCCAATATTGCCCAGCTCTTAAAAACGGCGCTGGAAGAGGGGCTGCTCGCCACCCACGCGGGCTGAAGGGATTCGCGGCGGCCCGCACTCTCGGGGGAAGTCCCACTTCCGGCAGTGCGGCGGCCCCCCGCGAGTCCGTCCCCTCGCAGCACAAATGAGGCTCGCACCGGCGACGGCGTTTGCAGTAAAATGCCGCACCGTCGCAGGAGCGAGCCGTGGTCGAACAACGTATCGAAGAAATCACCCGCGCGAATCTAGCGTTTTACGCCGCCTTTGAAAGCCTGGATATGCTCCAGATGGACAAAGTGTGGGCGCATCTCGAGTACGTTACCTGCATTCACCCAGGCTGGACCCTCCGAAGCGACTGGCCCGCAGTGCGCGATTCCTGGGTGCTCATCTTCAATAACACCTTCTCCATGAAATTCGAACTGTCCGACGTGCAGGTCCAGGTTGCAGGCGACCTGGGCTGGGTGATCTGTACCGAGCACCTCACCAGCCGGCAGGACGACCAGCCGGTTGAAACCCGCGTGCTCGCGACCAATCTTTTTGAACGGATCGGTGATGAGTGGTTGATGATTCATCACCACGGCAGCCCTGTAATGGGGTGAAGCTCCCGGCGTGGAGGGGCGGCGGCCTCGTCATTCTCGACGAAGCGCATCTGCTCAGGCGATGATGTCCCGCTGAGATGTTCCCAGCCGGTCGCGCCACTGCTGTGAATGCCTATGCCCGTCCGCGTGATTTCAATGGAAACGTGTTCGGCATGACAGGTCTGTCTTTCGCCGTAGGGTGGGTCGGGTTGTGGGCCGTCCTATTGTCGGGCTGTGCCACGGTGGCTCACATTACGACCTTATCAGATGAATCCTGCCGCCAGACGGCGCGCGGCCAGCTTGAATCCATCCTGGTAGAAGAGGGTGAACAACCAGAGATGGCGAATCGCCTCGCCGGTACCACAACCGCCGTACTGGCAACCGGGTCACTGGGGCCTCGTCCCTTCAGAGTGTCTTCGCCGTCCGGCGCAGACTACAGTTTCTTTGTCCAACTCACAGGCGACCGCTGCCTCCTGCGACTCTATGGCCGCCAAAAGGGGTTTATGCGGTACACCAACAATCTCACCTATATTTCAACTCGTGCACTCGACGGGTGCGCCTGCGCCGAATGATTGGCGCCTCGTGGGCGTGATTCCCCCCTTGCCTTCTTCTCTCCGCTTCTGAAATCGATCGAGTCGACCGGGTCTTTGAGATGTCTGACGCTTCCGACGAGCGCCAGCGTACTGCCTATGCAGTTGTGCAACCTGTCTCATGATGATGACTTGGCACAGGTCTGTTGATCGTGACACAGCAGCGAGCCGTCTGTGTTTCCCAAGATGAATGGCGCAAGTTGTTGTTTCTTCTGCGAGGGGACACATGATGGGCTCATGGCACGGGCTTTGAAAGAGTGCTCGGCAGATGACGTAAGGCGAACCCCCTGCGGAGTATAAAGGATGGAGGTGTGAAGATGGGAGTGAAGGAGCGTCCACGAGTGAGCCCCTATGGCAGGAGTACCAAGGAGGAACGGACCATGACGGTGAAAGGGTTTTTGCTGAAAGATCGGGAAGAGCAGGAGTATCTATTGGCCATTCAGCCGGCGATGCATGGCATGTTTGAACGATTGATTGTGCGTCAAAAGGTCGATGGCTGTTGGGTTGAACTGAACGGGAATGCGCTGGGAACGTGGCAACCGCGCACCCAAGCCATTACGGCCGTGTTGGGTTATCTCCAACGCCTGTGGGATACCTCGAAACCTGTCGCCGCGCGGGAGAATTAACCGAAGGCATCTCGTGGGGCCGTGGGCGCCGGTGGGGCAGGCTATATGAAGGAGGTGTGTAATGTTGGCCGAACAACAAGCCGGGATCGGGGAGAAAGAAGACCCGGCTGTCAGCAGATCGTCTGCGAAGAGCCGTGAGGTGTCTACCGGTTCTGAAGCGGTCGTCCTGAATCGAAAGCCGGAGGATCTCACGTCGCGCGAGATGGAAATTCTGCGCCTGATCTGGGATGGTCACACCAATCGCAGCATTGCGAAACTTCTGCACATCAGCGTGAAGACTGCCGATACTCATCGGGCCAACATGATGAAGAAACTGCGGGTCTCAAACACCGCCCAGTTGTTGAAGGCGGCCCTAGAAGGGAAACTGCTGCATACTCGCGATGAAATTCTGCGCTCCGACGGAGGCAGGTAACGGCTGAAGCCTATTTGGAAGACCCGGTGCCTTCGGCTGGTGCGCAGGCTGTGCGGACGGGATCCTCGAGTCAAGCCGAAGCGGTCACAACCCGGGGATAGGGTGGGGGAGGTCTTTCGTGCCGAGCGTCTGAAGCCATTCGGCTGCGACCACATCACGCTCTTCCATCGTCAGCCCTGCGTATTTGCGGAACATCTGCGGCCCTCGCCGCCGTCGCCAGGTCAGAAATCCCAGGAAATGGTCCTTGCAGATGGAACGGGTGCCCGCCGGCGCATACACTCTCGCCTGACAACCATCGATCAAACAGCTCTGTCCGCTCATCTGTGCCTCCCCGTCATTCCCACAAAGTATGCCGGAGATGACCGTGCAAATGCAATGCGGCATCCCGCAGTCGAGGAGGTGCTGTCAGGGGAGGACAATATGCCGCCGCCGTCGCGTCTTCGACGTCTCGCGCCCCGCAGGGAATTTCGCTTGCAATCCTGTCTGGCCGCCAGGTACCGTACCCCGTTCTCCAGTCAGCTTCGGGCCGGGTGCGCGAGCCTATTCATGGTCATGCAGGTTATATCGGTGGTTGGAGCCCTCATGGTGCTCATCGCCTATGGCCTCATTCAGGCCGGTGCCTGGCGCGAGCTGGATGCAGGGTATTTGGCCTTGAACATCATCGGGTCGTTGTTGCTGGGGATTGTGGCGATTGAAGATCGGCGAGTGGGGTTCGTCCTGCTGGAATTTGCGTGGGCGGGAATTGCGTTGGTCGGGGTGGCCCGGTCGATACGAGCCAGGCGCGCCGCACGCAGCCTCTGATCGTAAACGACATCATACACATCAGGCAGTCTTGTAACGAAGGAGTACAGCGCTATGGCAGGGTTGTTGTCGGCGGATGACGTGTTTGAACAGGCGAAGGATGCGGCGGTCGGGGCGACCAATGCGGACGAGAAGGCGCTCCAGATCGATTATGAGGCCCTGCAGTTGAAGTTTAGGGCTGCCCTGGGCGATCGCAAAGTGGCCCGATGCCACATCAATAAATTCTTACCCGAAGGGTACGAAGATCAAGGGCGGTTCAACCTTCTTCTTCTGACGGCGGGCAATGTCATTTTTGATATCGTGATCGGAGATTCGTATTTCCGTTACGACGTGGTGTCGGTCGGGCAGTTGGACAAAGTGCAGGTCATCGACGCGATGTGGGACAATCGGGAGAAGCGCCGTGAGGAGCCGTTCTTGAGCCTCCGGTTGATGCATGCCGAAGAAACCCATCTGTTGTTGGCATTGGACGATGAGGAGCGGAAGAGCTTGCTCGGATTCGCGTCAGCCGTGTCGGCCGTGCGCAATCCTGAAAAGTAAGGAACTTGCTTCACGAGTGGGATTGAGAGGAAGCGTACGTCGAAATGGTGAGGAGCACGATGCGCTGAATGCAGCGCATTACGTGAACGCCGCGGCGAACGTTTTTACCATCCTGCTATGGACGAACGTAGAACGGAAGGGCATGGACGGTGGCTTGATGGCGCCTCCCTGCCGCTTCCACCGTGAGGTCGGTGTCCGGCGCAGAAAAATCGCGTAGCGGAAACCCGAATGCCAGTACGGCATTTCGCTGCGGCGAAAAGACGGCGCTGCTGACCCATCCCACCTCCCGCTCTCCGCTGAACAACTTGGAGCCCCTCGCCGGAACCGATTGATCCTGAATCACTAACCCGACCAGGTGCCGCCGAACGTTCCCATAGGTATCCATCCGCGCCACCACTTCCTGCCCCGGGTAACAACCCTTCGAGAGGCTGAAGGCTTTGCCTTCCAAGTTCGCTTCAGGCGGCACGATTTCTTCATTGAGATCGGGTCCGGCCTTGGGGAGACCCGCCTCGATCCGCAACAGTTCGCGCGCCTGCGCGCCGACGGGTTTGATAGCGAAAGGCGCTCCGGCAGTCATGAGTTGACTCCATGCGGTGGCGAGCCCATCGACGGGCAGTAAAATTTCCAGATCCTGTTCGCCGGTTTCTTCCGTGCGCATGATCAGCGCCGGCTGGCCGCTGACCGTGGCGGGAATGGTCTGCAGGAGTTCCAATGCATGGACCTCGACGCCGAAGGCGGCTGACACCACTTCCGCTGATTTCGGCCCGCTCACTAGCAGCAGTCCCCAGCTCTCGGAACCGTTCTCCATCTTCGCCTTGGTGCCGTAAAGCAGGAACTTGCGCAGGGCTTGAAACGTAGCATCCCCGACCTCGCCCACATCTTCGATCCACACGGCGTCGCTCTGGATGTACACCCGGAAATAGCCCAGCATTTTGCCCTTGTGAGTAAGGAAGCTGGAGTAGCGGCCCTGTCCAGGAGGAAGGGGAAGAATGTCGTTGCTGATAATGCTCTGGAGCCACTTGATGCGGTCATCGCCGGTTACCCGGAATTTCCCGCGGTGGGACAGGTCCGAAATCCCGACGCTGTTGCGCACGGCGGCATGTTCCGCCGCGACGTCGCCATAGTGCGCCGGCACAGACCATCCCGTGATGTCTTCGAACGTGGCGCCGAGCTGCTGGTGTTGATCATGGAGCCGTGATGATTTCATACAAAGACCGCTGATCCTTTAGCTGGCTTCGCCCTCACAATTGCGCGGAAGGCTGAGGATGAATGAGTTCTTCCACGAGATCTTTCGTGCGAGCTGAAAATTCGTTTCGTGAGACGATTTTGGTCACGCCGAGCTCCTTCGCGCGGCGCCAGGTGTCCACTTCCTCGTGATTGGCAAAGGCGAGAATAGGCAGCGAACGCAATGCGGGATTGCTCTGAATGGTTTCAAGCGCCTTGAAGGCATCGACCGCTAGGTCGTTCATGTTCAGAATCAACGCGAGCGGGCTTGCCGAAGCCGCCTTTTCTGCCACTTCATCCTGATGGCGAATCCGCTCCAGGGTATATCCCTGCGGACGCAAGGCATCGCGTACCTTCGTGTAGAAAAAAATGTCGGTGACGGCGACGAAGATCGTGTTGTTCATGACGTGAAACTAATTCAGGGAGCTGATGAGGCGTCCCAACGCCTTCTTAGCCAGAGCATAGTCCGGATTGAGTGCCAGGGCTTGCTTGTAGCAGTCGATGGCGTCGCTCCACTTGCCCTGACGTTCATAAACGCGGCCCAGGTTGAGGTGCGGGAACGCCGGGCTTTCATACCGTGGGGCCTGCATCGCTTTTTGAAACCATGGAATCGCCTCGTCCAAGTCGCCCTTTTCGATCAAATAGGCGCCGATGTCGTTGTAGGGGTTGCCGAAGTGCGGATCGCAGGCGATGGCCTTATGGCATTCCTCGATGGCTTCATCCAGCTTGCCCATGAAGCTGTAGGTCCAGCCGAGAAAGGTGTAGGCTTCAGCCGTCTGATGCGTCGCCAGCGACAATTTGTACAGACTGACCGCTTCTTCCAGCTGCCCCTTCATCTGCTGTTCGTAGGCTTGCTGAAACAGCTGCCAGGCTTCGCGCTTGTCTTCCTCGCTGCCGTCGCCCTGTATGAGAAAATCTTGTACATCCATATGCGGCTTCTGAAACAGGTTTCCGGCTGCGTTCTCGGGCGCTCACTCAACTCGACGTACGAACACAGTACGCCTCGTCGATTTCGCTTCCTGCGGCCTTGCTGGAAACCCGTTTGAGAAGCCGCAGGGGGTAGTATGAACTAATGCTTCTTCAGCTTGTCTCGGATTAACTCGGCGCCGTACCGGCCTGAAAGTAACATCGATCCGAAGGCCGGGCCCATGCGCGGCGTACCGAATACTGCCGCAACCGCGAGGCCGATCACGAAGCAATTGGGGGAGACTTCTCCGGTCCGGTCCATCACTTCTTCTTCCGAGCGCGACACCCACATGGCGCCATTGCCGGGCACCTGTTGATAGAGCCCGCGCTTATGCAGGAGGTTCACCACCACCGCGTCATGTCCAGTAGCGTCGACCACGATTTTACTCTCCAAGGCGATCGGATCGACATGGATAATATCGTGACCGGCCATTTCGGCGGTGGTGCTGTTGACCACGACCCCTTCGAGTACGCCGTCCCGGCGCAGAATTAGATCGACGACCCTCGTCAGGTTCATGATCTTCGCACCGGCGTTATAGGCGGCGGCGATCAACGCGCCCGTGGCATGCGGGGGATCCACCATGTACATGCCGGGGCATTCCTTGATCTGCTTGCAGGGCACGCCGATTTCTTTGAGGATCTTGTGGGCCGGAGCACAGATGGTGGCCTTGTTCATCAGGTAGCCGCCGGACCAAAATCCTCCGCCCAAGGCAAGGCTTTGTTCGACAATGAGAGTCTTCACCCCCATCCTGGCGAGATCGTGTGCGCAGATCAAGCCCGAAGGGCCGGCCCCGACGATGATCACGTCGCTTTCGATCAGTTGATCGAACTCTGTATAGTATTCCCGCGCAATCTGGCGGGTGATGTCGCGCTCGCGTAATGGCGCAGGTTTCGGCTTCCCCATGCGGTTTTTCCCTTCAGCGGCTGTTGAACATGACTTCCAGCTTCGTTCTCAGCTCGCCCAAATCCTCAACGTGCCCCTGAGGGTACGCCTCCGGTTTGGACTCGTCTGCGGCCTCGCTGGGTAGCCATTTTGACGAGCCTCATAGATAGATCTCGGAGCCGGCTTTCTTAAATTCTTCCGACTTTTCTTTCATGCCAATCTGAATGGCCTGCTGTTCTTCCAGCTCCTTCTTGGCCGCATAGTCACGGACGTCTTGCGTAATTTTCATCGAGCAGAAATGCGGGCCGCACATGCTGCAGAAATGAGCGACCTTCGCCGCATTGTCCGGCAGCGTGGCATCATGATATGCGCGGGCCGTCTCCGGATCGAGCGCGAGGTTGAACTGGTCTTCCCAGCGGAACTCGAATCGGGCTTTGGACATGGCATTGTCGCGCACTTGCGCGCCGGGGTGTCCCTTCGCCAGGTCCGCCGCATGCGCGGCAATCTTGTAGGTCACGACCCCGACTTTCACATCTTCCTTGGTCGGCAATCCCAGGTGTTCTTTCGGCGTCACGTAGCAGAGCATCGCGCAGCCGTACCAGCCGATCATCGCGGCGCCGATGCCAGAGGTGATGTGGTCGTATCCGGGGGCGATATCGGTGGTCAACGGCCCCAGGGTATAGAAGGGCGCTTCCTGACATTCCTTGAGCTGCTTCTCCATGTTCTCTTGGATCATATGCATCGGCACATGGCCGGGCCCTTCGATCATGACCTGCACATCGTGATTCCAGGCGATCTTGGTCAGTTCGCCCAGGGTTTCCAATTCGGCGAATTGTGCGTCGTCGTTGGCGTCGGCGATCGAGCCGGGCCGCAGGCCGTCGCCGAGACTGAAGGCCACGTCGTAGGCTTTCATGATGTCGCAAATCTCTTCGAAGTGCATGTAGGCAAAGTTCTCTTGATGGTGCGCGAGGCACCATTTGGCGTGAATGGAGCCGCCGCGCGAGACGATGCCGGTCATGCGCTTCGCCGTCATCGGCACGTAGCGCAGCAGCACCCCAGCATGAATGGTGAAATAGTCCACCCCTTGCTCGGCCTGTTCGATCAGGGTATCGCGGAAAATCTCCCAGGTCAGGTCTTCGGCCTTGCCGTTGACTTTTTCGAGTGCCTGATAGATCGGCACGGTGCCGATCGGCACGGGCGAATTGCGAATGATCCATTCCCGCGTCTCGTGAATGTTTTTGCCGGTGGAGAGGTCCATCACCGTGTCGGCGCCCCAGCGGATCGACCAGATCATCTTCTCGACTTCTTCCTCGATCGAGGAAGCGACGGCCGAGTTGCCGATGTTGGAATTGATCTTCACCAGGAAGTTCCGGCCGATAATCATGGGCTCGGATTCCGGATGGTTGATGTTGTTGGGAATAATGGCGCGGCCGCGGGCGACTTCATCGCGCACGAATTCGGGCGTGATGAGGCTGGGGATGCGTGCCCCCCAGGCCTGGCCGGGATGCTGTGCAATGCCTCCGCCATGCCCGTTGCCCGCCGCCATCAAGTCCTTCGCGCGTGCCCGTGATTGATTCTCCCGGATAGCGATGAATTCCATTTCCGGCGTGATGATGCCCTGTTTGGCATAGTGCATTTGGCTGACGTTCCGTCCGGGCTTGGCGCGGAGCGGTTTGCGGATATGGGTAAACCGGAGGTCCGCCAGTTTCGGATCAGCCGCTCGTTGACGGCCGTATTGTGACGTCACTTGCGGGAGTTCTTCGGTATCCTGCCTTGCTTCGATCCATGCTCGGCGCAAGGGCTGCAAGCCGGCGCGGACGTCGATCGTGATATTTGGATCGGTGTAGGGGCCGGAGGTATCGTAGACGGTAATCGGTTGATTGGGCTGGCCGCCTTTGCCGTTGGTCGAGTGCGTCGGGGTCAGGCTGATTTCACGCATCGGCACCCGGACACCGGGCTGAGCCCCTTCGACATGCACCTTGCGCGAGGCGGCAAAGGGAGCGGTGGTCAAGCGCGCGGTGGAAGGCGTGGAGCCGTGACCATTCTGTGAACCGTTCTGTGTATGGGCCTCGCTCATGGCAGCAATCCTTTCGTCGGAAGTGAGCGTCTGACGACCAAATAAAAAAGCCGCATCCAGCTTGGGTGCGGCTTGAAGCGATCACGAAGCCAGTGAACCGGTCGCTTCCCTACGCTGGTATTACCCAGGTCAGGTTGTGAGGGTCGTCCGATCGCTCGGACTCTCAGCCGGATGGCACCCCTAGCTGTCGTTGGTGATCGTACCGAGCTACCAGGGCGAAGTCAATCTTCTGGAAGGCCTAGTAACTGAGGGGCCTCATGGGGCATGTGGCCCGATGCCTCAATCGGCTATGCCGCTACAACTTGTTCCGATCCAGCGGCCTTTCATGTCGAGATGGACTTTTCCGGCGCGTGGGCGGTCGGTATCCATGCTGCCCATGAGCGTCTCCGGGGTCTGCGCTTCCACGCTTATCCGCGAGGTGGAAGCGTGTGGTGGAGGACAGGTGCGTTCAAGGACCAGTTTGCCGGCCGACTTCGACAAGACGGTGGTGTGACAGCCTGGCTCGTCGTCATCGCTTTCCTTGATGATGCGATGTTGATCCAGGTCCTCCTTCGTGATGCACGTCTTGACGGAATGGATGGTTGGCTTGCCGGCGCGCGCCTGCATCGACTGTTCGACCTTGGCCCGTTGTTCTGGCGGCATGGCGGCCAAGACGTCCGGCGGCACCAGCATCCCGCTTGATTGGGTTGTAAAGGTCATTTCCCAGGCGCCGGGTTTCGCCTTCAGCGAGTCGGCGCGGGCGGCGGGAGGCGCGCCGATGAGGATGGGATTCGGGATGAGTCCGAGAGTTAGCAGAAAAGCGAATCCGCCAAGAGTGGTCGTGAGATGCGTCATCGTTCCGTCTCCTCTCTGTCTCTGAGGACTATCCCCAGTTCATCGGAGCTATCTTACTCGCTTCCGAGTCGCAAGGCACGCCATTCCATATGCCGGTGAGCACGCTCAGCGCTCGCTTTGCTGATTCTACAGGCGTAAGATTTTCTCCAAGGGTGCATGATGGACTGCGCTTACAGAAATGGAGGCACATCATGAACGGGAGAGGTTTTTGGCTGGGCCTGGTTCTGGGCGCGGGGGTGATGGGCCTGATGGGGCAGGGGGGCTTTGCCACCGCCGGCAAGGAGGGCGGGCGGCCCACCTGCATCGAGGCAGGGGCGGTGGCCGAGTATCTGCATAGCGTCATCCAGGCGGATCGCACATTTTACACGACGGATGTCGTTGAGCGGATGCAGATGCGCGGGATTGCTTTTGCCGCGGAAAACTGGCGGGAGACGTCCCGGCTTCCCCTTCCGGCTCAATATTTGTTGGAAACCGGGCGGCTTGTGGCGGCAGGGCGAAACGGGCTGCAATACCGGTTGATCAGCAATTGGGCGATCAATACCAAGAACCGGCCGATGACCGACTTTGAGCGGGCCGGCCTGACGGAAATTCTCGTGAATCCCGATCAACCCTATACCGCTGTGACTGCCGAGGGCGGCACTCCTGTGTTTCAAGCCATTTATGCAGACAAAGCGGTATCCCAGTCTTGTATCGGCTGCCACAATGCCCATCCCAATAGTCCGAAAAAGGATTTCAAGCCGCAGGACGTGATGGGAGGGATTCTGCTCACGATTCCGCTGTCTCACTAGGCGGCGAGGATCGGACAACGAGAGCGGGTTAACCGAGCATGGTCGGCCTGTGTCTCGATCCAACATCCGGCAATTCCGCCCATGGACCACCCTACCCCGACCGCTTGGTCACCGAGACTGATTCAGCGGACCGGTAACGACTCACCTTCTTGAAGCGCAACGGACAGCCGGGAACAGACTCCCGGTCCCTATGGCTGCGATTTCACCATCCAGACGATTCTGAACGATGCGGCGGAAGATGCGTCACGGCATGTTGTCGGTGCGACGAGTCGGGAGCACGGGATGGCAGGAGACCGGACGCACCCGGGGCGAGAAGGTTTTCCTTCGCACATCATTTCACGGTATGCATCGCGAAGCACCGTGAGCATGTGCTGTATGTCCTGCGCGCGTGTATCGCATCAGATACCGCCCTCGTATCGTATCGGATACGGGAACGGATGCCGTGACCTGAGTGCCGGCCCGCGGGCGGCGGGTCGGATACGCAATATTTCACAGACTTCCAAATACCTGTTTTTTGTTCCATGCGTGGAGTGCGCCGGCGTCGAATGCGGTACACGGTTTGCTCTCAATAGACTGTCGTAGCGCCCCCGTACAACTGCCACAACTCTACGCTTCAAACGAGGTGTCCCGTGCTGCTGCACATCGCTCTACAGGAGGGCTTTCATCACGACGACGTGCGTGTGACGGTGGATGCCCGGGAGGCCTTGGCGAATGCGGACCTTACGACACGGCGACAAACCGGATACGCCGGTTCTGTGGACGTCGATGTGACGCGCAGTCCGGTCGTGGTGGAGGTGGTGCTGGGCAAGCGGGGGGTGACTCAACGCCAATCGGTGTCGGTGGATCGTCCGACCTATGTCGGCCTGTCCCTCACACCCGAAGGAAAGTTGGTCTGGAGAACGTCCCACGAACCGTTCGGGTACCTGTGACGAGACGTGCCGGGTCGGCAGTGACGCATGAGGGTTGCGACTCATCAGAACAGGAGGCAGAGTATGAAAGAGCAAGACCACATCGATCAGGAGTATCTTGTCGAAGCATCTGAAGTTGCTCGTTCCGGTGTTGAGCCTCTCATCCCCATTCTTCCCTGGCCGCCGCGTATCCGAGTGAGCGGGTTATATGTGGCATCCCGGATTGTGACGCCGCCCATTCCGGCGCCTGGCCCCTTGCCGATTCAGCCCATTCCGATCGCTCAGCCGCTGCCGGGCAGCGTGCCCACATCAGCCGCTCCCTGGCAAATTGAGGAACTCCTGCCCTGGGGTTTGCTTCGCGAGGAACTCCGTCTCGATGTCGATGGACGGTATCCGCAGATGATGGCCAGCGGAACGCTCTATGGCGTCTTGGCCAAACGTGTCCACTGGATTGCCCGTCTCACCGCCTCCGGGCCGAACGCCTGGACCGGTTCGATCTGGTTCAAGGATGGCGATGTCGCCGGCTTCCCCTATACGACGGTCGAGATCACCACGACGGCAACCTTTCTGTCCAGCCAGCGTAAAGCCGTGGTCCGGCTTTCAGGAGGCGGCACGTCGGTTCGCACGAGAACGCTGGCGTTCAAATCACCGTACTTCCGGCAGGTTGAATTCGAGTTCGATTGCGCCACCGGTGTCACCGCAACCACACACATCGGCACCCACGACCATCCGAATCGCCCGGCCACCTTGCCGAGTGAAACGCTCAGCATCGAGGAGGTCTATCGAAGAGTCGGGTTCGAGGTGCGAAAGTCGGGCAGCGACAGCATCGTTCCCATCGGCGATGCGGGCGCGAACGCGCGTTGGAGCGACAACGAAATGCATGATGCCATGCAGGTCTATTGGTCGCGATTTGCGGGTAAGGCCCAGTGGTCGCTGTGGGTGTTCTTCGCCAAGCTGCATGAACAAGGCACGAGCCTGGGCGGTATCATGTTCGACGACATCGGCCCGAATCATCGTCAGGGGACAGCGATGTTTAACGAATCCTTCATCTCCACGGCGCCGACCGGCGATGCCAACCCGGCGGCGTGGGTCGCGCGGATGCGGTTCTGGACGGCGTGCCACGAAATGGGACATGCTTTTAACCTGGCGCATTCGTGGCAGAAACAACATCCGCCGGACTGGGGCACCCCGTGGATTCCCTTGGCGAACGAGCCGGAAGCCCGCAGCTTCATGAATTACCCGTATAACGTGTCGGGCGGGCAGACGGCGTTTTTCTCCGATTTCGTTTATCGATTCAGCGACAACGAATTGGTGTTCATGCGCCATGCGCCGGAGCGGTTTGTGCAGATGGGAAACGCCGATTGGTTCGACCACCACGGATTCGAGCAGGCAAGCGCTTCCCCGGAGCCTGCGCTGAAGCTCAATCTTCGCGTCGATCGAGCGCATGCCACCTACCAATTCCTTGAACCGGTTGTGCTCGAGCTCAAGCTGACCAATATCGGGTCGCGTCCACTGGTGCTGGAGAAGGAGTTGTTGTCCATGACGGATCATATGACCGTCATCGTCAAGAAGCGGGACAAGCCGGCGCGGCAGTACCTGCCCTTTGCGCGGTATTGCCACGACCAGCAGGCTCAGGTCGTGATGCCCGGCGAGTTTGTCACCGATTCGTTGTTCATCTCTGTGGGGCGAAACGGGTGGGATATTGCCGAACCGGGCTATTACACCATCCAGATCGCCCTGCATATGGAGAAGGAGGACATTGTCTCTGACACCCTGATTATCCGTGTCGCTCCTCCCCGGGGTTACGACGAAGAGTTCCTCGCACAGGACTTTTTCTCTGATGACGTCGGCCGCATCCTCAATTTCGACGGGAGCGCCGTACTCCGTCGGGGGAACGACACGCTCAGAGAGGTGAACGACCGGCTCGGCGATCATGCCGTGGCCTACCATGCGCGGGTGGCTCTGGCCGGGCCGCTGGCCAAAGACTACAAGGTGCTCGACATGGGAGATCGAATGGGGGAGATGGCGTCCGCCAGGGAGGCCGGAGGCCGTCTCCGTCGATCTGCTCCTCGAATTGAGGAGGCACGGCAGCTCTATACGAGCGCATTGCTCGAGAAAAAAGAGCAGGCGATCGCGACCTTGGGACGGACCGACTATGAATACTATCTGGGCCGGTTCAGAGCGGCACTGGTGGAGCATGGGGCGGTGCTGAAGAAGGAGCCGCGCGATGTTAAACGCGATGCCAAACGTGAGAAAAATGGTGATATCGAGCACACCATGAGGGTGATCAAAGAGGCCTTGTCGAGCCTCAAGGAGCAGGAGCCGGTCTCTCGCTAGGCCGGCCGGAGCGGTAGAGAAGCGGGCCGATGCCGTGAGGCACCGGCCCGCTGACTGTGAGCGGTTTGTCGGACTGCCCGATTGAACCCTAAAGTGTCAGCAGCATCCCGGTCTTGTATCGGCTGCCATAATTTCCATCACAATAGCCGGAAGAAAGATTTCAAGCCGGAGGATGTTATGGGAGGGGTTCGGCTGACGATTCCGCTGCCGCAGTAGTTCGGGAGAATGATCTTTGGGAACGGCTGGGACCACCCGCTCGATCGCATAAGGTGTCAGTCTATGACACAGCGACTATTCATTATAGGTGTTCTCTCGGGTCCGACTGAAGCGACGAGGAGAAGGTTTTGGGCGCTTCAAGATAATGAAATCTGAGGTTTCAGTTTTTCCCCTTCCTCGAGTTGCATTCCCGACACATCAGTGCGGCGTTTGATAAATGCGATTTTCCACCAAGCGCATGAGGTTTAATATGGTCAATAGTAAAATTATTCCAATTGAGCGGCACTTTGCACTTCGGACATCGCTTCCGTTCCTCCGAGTGCCACAGTAGTCTACGCTGCTCAATTGTGAAGCCACGCTGCATGAGTGCGCGACTTGCCGCAGCAAGTGCCATTACGTTTGGAAGCCAATGGCGATACCTGTTCTATTTGAGGCGGTTGCCAGCGAGTTGACGGGCCTTGAGCAGGCAAGGCTTAGTCTTGAGATCAGGCAGGCATCGTGCCGAGCAATCACCTGCACCGATTTCTTTTCTTCTCATGTAGTCGTGACCATGAGAGCACATGATGCTTCGTGGCCGGCCTGAACCATCGGTGCACAAGGCAGGCTTTCCGGCTTTCACTCCTTCTGCTAACATTCAACCATGGGATCTAAAGCAACCGGACTGTTAGAGGCGACCCTGAAGCTTCCGCCAGAAGTCCGCGCGGCGATGGCCGGGTCCTTGTTGGACAGCCTGGATATGTGTGTTGATGCCGATGCTGAAATGGAGTGGGAGCAGGAAATCGCCCGCCGCCTTGAGGGCCTCGATTCGTCACATCCTCATCTCGTTCCCTGGAGCGATGCCCGTCGAAAGATACTCGGCCTCTGATACCGGGGCTATCTGTCGTTTTTCATCCTGCCGCTGTTGAGGAAGCTCAAGCTGCTCTGCAATAGTATGTCGCGCAAAGTCAGTCCGCTGCGGATTGGTTTTTGGCTGAACCTGACCGCGGCATCGAAGCCGTCTCTCTTGCTCCGGAACGCTGGACCCTGTTTGTGCATGGAACTCGCCGGTATCTCTTTCGCAGGTTTCCCTTCCAGTTGGTCTACCGAGTCGTGAAGGACTCCGTTCAGGTGGTGGCTATTGCGCACGGCCGCCGTCGGCCAAGATATTGGAAGCTTCGCTAGGGAAGAGGCCATCTGCTCCGACTCATTTCATTGCGTAGCCGCGAGAGGGTGTCGTAGAATTAGCAAGGCCGTGTCTTTTCGTGACACAGGGGATGGACTCAACCGAAAGGCTGCAGGTGAAAACGGTCGCCACGCTTCCGCGTCCTATTACCGATTACCAGTCTCTGTCTGCCGAAGCACTCTTCGAACGGACCCGTGCGGCCAAACGGGCGCTGGGTGACCGGGTGATGATCCTCGGCCATAATTATCAACGCGATGAAGTGATTCAGCACGCCGATTTTCGCGGCGACTCCCTGATATTGGCGCAAGTCGCCGAGCAGCGTTCCGATCGTCCCTATGTGGTGTTCTGCGGCGTGCACTTCATGGCGGAAACGGCTGATGTGTTGAGCCGCTCCAACCAAACCGTCATTCTCCCTGACATGGCGGCGGGCTGCTCTATGGCCGATATGGCGGCGATTGAACAGGTCGAACAGTGCTGGGATGCACTCGGTCGGGTGGTGCCGGTGGAAGAGACGGTTATGCCGGCGGTCTACGTGAACTCTGCGGCGATCTTGAAGGCCTTCTGCGGCGAGCATGGCGGGCTGACCTGCACCTCGTCGAACGCACGCAAGGTGATCGAATGGAGCTGGGCGCGGCGCGAGAAGATTCTGTTTTTCCCCGACGAGCATCTGGGCCGGAATACGGCGAATAAAATGGGCATCCCGCGCGAGCAGATGATTGTCTGGGATCCCTACATGCCGCGCGGCGGCAACTCGGTGGAAGCCATTCTGCGTGCCAAGTTGATCCTCTGGAAGGGGCATTGCAGCGTGCACCAGATGTTTCAGCCCTCGCATGTGGACTATTTTCGCAGGCAATACCAGGACGTGAAGGTGATCGTGCATCCCGAATGCCATGAAGATGTGGTCAACAAGGCCGACCTTGTGGGTTCGACGGAATATATCATTCGCACGATCACGGCAGCGCCTGCGGGCACGACTTGGGCGGTCGGGACTGAGCTGAATTTGGTCAATCGGTTGAAACACGAGCAGACTGACAAGAAAGTGTTTTTCCTCTCCTCGACGGTTTGTCAATGCGCCACCATGTATCGCATCGACGCTCCGCACCTCTGTTGGGCGCTGGAAAACCTTGCCGATGGGCATGTGGTCAACCACATTGTCGTGCCGGATGATGAGAAGCGGTGGGCGAAGGTGGCTTTGGACCGCATGATGGCTCTCAGCTAGCAAGCTGTTGAGAAAGGCCGCCGCCGGCGTTCTCGCGTCGCTCGCACGTTCAACGGACCGCTAAGGGTAAAAGCGCCTGTCTAGGCAGGCGCAGGGCGGGCGGGTAAGAACGTGACGCCTCGCATTCTCGCTCGCTGCGGTCTTGCCGGAAGACGCTTTTGACGATCCTGTAAAAGTTGGCCGCAGTTATTCAGCTGTTCTACGTGGGGCTTGCTGTGAAAGGGCTGGTGCGTTCCCCCTTCCTTCCGGTATATTCCATCCGATCACCTGAGACGAAGCCGGTAACCTCTTGATATGCTGATCGCTGAAGGCTGTCAGCCGACAGCGTGAGTACCTATGGACTATAAATCGACCCTCAATTTGCCGAAGACCGACTTCCCCATGAAGGCGAACCTGCCGCAACGGGAGCCGGAGATGCTGGCCCGATGGGCGCAGGAACGGCTGTACGAACGGATCCAGGAATCTCGTCAGGGGCGTGAACGATACATCCTCCACGATGGCCCGCCCTATGCCAACGGGCGGATCCACATCGGTCACGCACTGAACAAAATTCTGAAAGACATTATCGTCAAATCGAAGACGATGTCCGGCTACCAGGTGCCGTATGTGCCGGGCTGGGATTGCCATGGCCTGCCGATCGAACATCAAGTCCTGAAGGAACTGGGGGATAAGAAGCGGGACTTGGATGCGCTCGCGATCCGCAAACTCTGTAAGGAATATGCGGAAAAGTATGTGGCGATCCAGCGCGAGGAGTTTCAGCGGCTGGGTGTGCTGGGCGAATGGCAACAACCCTATCTCACGTTGAATCCGGCGTATGAGGGCACCATCATCCGCGAGTTCGGCCGGTTTGTGGAGCGAGGCGGGGTCTACAAAGGGTTGAAGCCGGTCTTGTGGTGCACGCAAGATCAGACCGCGCTGGCCGAAGCGGAAGTCGAATACGACGATCACACGTCGCCCTCGGTCTATGTGAAGTTTCCGTTGGTGAATTCTCCGGCTCTCTTGAGCAAGAGATTCGGCGGGCTTGCATTTCCTGCCGATGTGAAGAGCGCCTCCGTCCTGATCTGGACGACCACCCCTTGGACCCTGCCGGCCAATCAGGCCGTCTGTCTTCATCCCGATATCGACTATGCCTTTGTGCAGGTCGGGGACGAATTGCTGGTCATGGCCGAGAAGCTGGTCGAGTCGGTTGCCAAGGCCTGCAGTCTGTCGAACTACACGATCGTCGCGGTGAAAAAAGGTCGCGAGGGATTTGAAGGGTTGGAAACCCAGCGCCCCCTAACCACGGGCCTTTCGCCGCTGCTCCTGGGAGATTTTGTGACGTTGGAGCAGGGAACCGGGTGCGTGCATATCGCGCCTGGCCACGGCATGGAAGACTATCTGCTGGTGTTGGATCACAATGCCAAGGCTAGCGTCGGAGAGCGACTCGAAATTCTGGCGCCGGTGGACAATGGCGGGAAGTTTACCGAGGCGGTTCCGGAGTTCGCCGGCCAGCATGTGTTCAAGGCCAACCCGAAAATCGCGGAACGCCTCAAAGAAAACGGCCGCTTACTCGGCCACGGATCACTCAAGCACTCCTATCCCCATTGCTGGCGGTGCAAGCAGCCGGTGATCTTTCGCGCGACTGAGCAGTGGTTCGTCTCGATGGAGACGAATGAGCTGCGGAAAGAGGCGCTCGCGGAGATTGAACGGGTGCGCTGGATTCCTGCCTATGGCCGTGACCGCATCAACGGGATGATCGAGAACCGCCCCGATTGGTGCCTGTCACGCCAACGGGTCTGGGGCACGCCGATCCCCGGCTTTACCTGTGTAAAATGCGGCAAGGTGCTGGCCCACCCCCAGGTCATCGATCATGTGGCGGATCTCATCGGCCAACATGGCACGGACTACTGGTTTGCCAATCAGGCCGGCGCGTTGCTTCCTTCCGGAACCAGTTGCGACGGATGTGGCGGAACTGCATTCGAGAAGGAACGCGACATTCTGGACGTGTGGTTCGAATCCGGCGTGAGTTACGCGGCTGTGTTGAAGAGTCGCCGCTGGTATCCGGCGGATCTGTATCTGGAAGGGTCTGACCAGCATCGCGGCTGGTTCCACAGCGCGTTACTGGCGGGGGTCATCACCGATCATCAAGCGCCATACAAGGCCGTGCTGACGCATGGCTTCGTGTTGGACGGGGCCGGGCGAAAGATGTCGAAGTCGGCGGGCAACGTTGTCGCCCCCCAGGATGTCATCAAACAATCGGGCGCGGAGATCCTTCGTCTTTGGGTGTCGGCCCAGGACTATCGCGAAGACCTTCGAATTTCGCAGGAGATCCTGAATCACCTGATTGAAGCCTATCGCAAGATTCGCAATACCTGCCGCTTCCTGCTGAGCAATCTGTATGACTTCGAGCCGGCGCAGCACCGTGTGCCCTTTGAGCAGTTGCCCGAATTAGACCGCTGGGCGCTCATGCGGCTGGGCGAACTGATTCCGCGCGTGTGCAAGGGGTATGACGAATTTGAGTTCCATACGATCTTTCACGCGCTGAACAACTTTTGTTCCGTCGATTTGAGCGCCGTGTATCTGGATATCCTGAAGGACCGCTTGTATACCTTCCGCAAGGATTCTCCGTTGCGGCGCGGCTCGCAGACGGTGCTGTTTGAGATTGTGGTGGCGTTGACCAAATTGATGGCGCCGGTGTTGAGTTTCACCGCCGAGGAAATCTGGAGAACGTTGCCGGAGTCTGTGCGGGCAGAGGCGAACGCTGAGAGTGTCCATATCGCCATGTTCCCGGAGGTTGATCCGCGCTGGGCAGATCCAACGCTGGCGCAGCGGTGGGAACGGCTGCTCGAGGTGAGGACCGCCGCTCAGGCTGCGCTGGAAGTCAAACGTCGCGAGAAGGTGATCGGCGCGCCATTGGAAGCGCGAGTCGTCATCGAAGCCGATGCCAGCGCATACGAATTCTTGAAGGGCTACGGCCAGGATCTGTCGTCATTCTTTATCGTGTCCGAAGTGGTTCTCAATGCGGTCGCTCCTGTGCCTGGCAGTTCCGGGTTTGCGATCACGGTCGAGAAGGCGACCGGTGCGAAGTGCGAACGTTGTTGGAACTACCGATCGGCCGTGGGCGCTTCTGCAGACCATCCCACTCTCTGCGATCGTTGCATCGAGGCGGTCCAGTGAGTCCATCTATCCGGTATCTCCTGCTTGGATTGCTTAGCCTGGCGATCGTGGTAGTGGACCAAGCCACCAAGGTCTATGTCATGGAGACCATGCGGCTCCATGAGTCCATTCCCGTCATCACCAACCTGTTTAGTATTACCTATATCCGCAATCCCGGCGCGGCGTTTGGCTTCCTGTCGTCCAGCAGTAGCTCATTCCGGTTCGTGTTCTTCGGATTGACCTCGATCTTCGCCGTGGGTTTACTGGGGATGATTCTCGTGCGTATGCCGAAGGATGACTGGATGGGGCGGCTGAGCGTGGCGGGGATTCTGGGCGGAGCAATCGGCAACTTATTGGACCGGCTGCGCTACGGGGAAGTGATCGATTTCCTCGACTTTTATATTAACGGGTACCATTGGCCGGCGTTTAATGTGGCCGATTCGGCCATTACGGTCGGGGTGGTGTTCCTGATCCTGCACTTCGCGTTGGAGAAGGAGTCTGAGCACAGTCCGGTGGTGTCCGAGAATCCCCCCTCCTGACAGGACGCTGAAAAAGCCCGCCAGCAGCGTTCTCGCGTCGCTCGCATGTTCAACGTACCGCTGAGGGTACGCCTCACATGCTCTCTCGCTGCGGCCTTGCTGATCAGCCTTTTTGAGCGTCCTGAAACTCTTCACATTCAGCGTTCAAACTAGTCGCCTCATTTTTCCCCGTTACACCGGCAGGGTGATGATGAATCCGCCCTGTTCGCGGAACTGCCGTTGCTGCTCGACTGAAAACATCACGAGCGGTTCGCTGTGGCAGAACTGGCATTCCTTGAGCGTAATCTCGGCCTGGGGTTCGCCGATGCCTACCAAATATTGCTTGGCCAGCGTTAAGGCCTTCTCCTGACTTGTGGTCATCACGTCAAAGTGGAGTTTGCCGTTCTTGCCCTTGACCCAGGTATCGTAGACGTGGACGCTGTCCATCTGCTCTCCCATGTTGACTCGGCTCCTTGTTCTTGATTGTCCTAGCGGACGACTAACAGTACGATCACGCCCAGCACCATACGGTAGTAGGCGAACACACTCAAGCTGTGGCGCTGCACGTAGGTCAGGAAGGCGGCGATCACGGCCCAGGCCACCACAAACGACACCACCAAGCCGATCCCGAGGGCGACATAGTCATCCTGAGAGAATGAAGCCTGCGATTTCAGCATCTGATAGATGGTGGCGATGATCATGGTCGGCAAGGCTAGAAAGAAGGAGTACTCCGTCGCAACGCGCCGGTCGAGCCCGGCCAGCAGGCCGCCGACAATCGTCGAGCCGGAACGGGACATGCCGGGGATCAGGGAGGCGCATTGAGCCAGGCCGACCCACAGGGCCGATCGGGGCGTGACCTGCAGCAGTTCCTTCACGCGCACGCGGCTTTGCATGCGTTCGACCACCAGAATGATGATACCTCCCACGATCAATGAAATCGCGACGGTGGTCGGGGAAAAGAGGTAGGCCTTGATGGACTTGTGCGCAAGGAATCCCACCAGTGCGGCGGGCAAAAAGGCCAGGCCCAGTCCGATCACGAACCAGAGATTGGGTTGGGCAGTGATCGATTCTTGAATGGTCGCCGCCCAGGATCTCGTGCCCCGGCCGGCGATCAACGAGCGAAAGTCCCGTTGCTCGCGTAGCGCATGCGAGGCCAGCGAGGCAAGTTTGGCGCGCTCGTAAGCAATGATCGCGAGAATTGATCCCAACTGAATGGAAATCTCCACGTTGGAAGCGATATCACCCGTAAACCCGAGGGCATGTCCCACCAGGATGAGATGGCCTGTTGAGGAGACGGGAAGAAATTCCGTCAGTCCTTCAATGATGCCGAGAATAACGGCGAGCTCCGGGCCCCAGTTCATCATAGTGTACGAGACGGTGTGTGGGATGCGGCGGTTGGTTGCGTGGTTGTCACAGACAGTCACTCATATTCCCAGACTGGTCACCGGCAGTCAAGCACTGTTGAATGTTGCGGCAGTCCGTTCTTGATAGGAGTCTTCTCGGCGCTGCGCAATCGGCAAACTTGTTGACAAAGTGGAGTTGATGGCATACACACAACAAGACAGAAGAGGTCCGATCGGTCCAGATCGAACAGGGGAGGGTCGCATGAGGCATGTGTGGATGGCTGGGCTTGCGCTCATGAGCGCGATGGCCGCCAGCGGGTGCGTAAGTGACAAGAAATATCATGAGGCGCTTGCCGATGCCGATGCCACCAGGGGTGAACTGGAGCGTGCGCGAGCGCAGAAGAATGCCCTGGAGCAACAGGTCAAGACCTTAAAGGACTTGAATGCGAAGTTCGGGTCTGAAAGCCAGATTGCCCGTGATGAGCTTCAACGGATTCAGCACGGGCGCGATAAAGAGCGCGATACCATCGACGTCAGGACCAAGGAACTGGAAGACAAGGTCAAGCAGCTGAACGCACAAAATCGAAGCGTCAAGCAAGAGTATGAAGAGGCTCGCCGGCACAATGAACAATTGAAGTCTTTGGTTGCCCGGTATCAGAAAGAGATGAAGGAGCGGTCGCGAGCCCTGTCGTCGGGGATGGGGTCTTCGGCGTCGACCGCAGCACCCGGAGTCGCCGGTTCTTCGTCACCGAAGGCGGCCCCCGCGCCACTCGCCTTGGATGCGCCCGCGCCGGCTGCCTCGCTGCTCAATATCAACAAGGCGCCGTCGACGGATCTCGTGCTTACGCTCGGCCTTACGCAGGATGTGGCGGACCGTATCGTGAGCAACCGTCCTTACAGAGTGAAGGGCGAGCTTGTCGCCAAGAACGTGATCACGAAGGACGTGTTCGACGACATCAAGGATCGCATTACCGTCAGTCCCTAGTCGCCTGTGTGTGGGTCCACCGCTGGTGGACAGCCTGACCCGAACGGCCGTTTGCCCTTACCGGCAAACGGCCGTTCTCATGTGTGCCGCCGCGCTCCGCAAGGCCAGATCGCGGACCGCTGCCTGACATCGTCAAATTGTTTTCTGCTAGAATGCCGCAGTACTTGGCGAAGAGGAACGCCTGTTCATGCGCCGTGTCAGTATCATTGCCGGTGTGCTTGCGCTCGGCCTGGCCATCGCCGGGTATGTGTTTTTCAACGGCGAACGGAAAGCTCCCGTGCGCTACCGCACGGTTCCCGTCGAGCGCGGAACGGTCGTCTCTCTGGTGACCGCAACAGGTACGATCAATCCCATTACCACGGTTCAGGTCGGAAGCCAGGTCTCGGGCATGATCGAGAGCCTGCACGCCGATTTTAATTCCAAGGTGAAGGCGAGCCAAGTCGTCGCGCGCATCGATCCATTCCCCTACCAGGCCAGGCGTGATCAGGCCGCCGCCAGCCTCGCCAATGCCAGGGCCGCGTGGGAAAAGGCGCGGATCGACCTCGCTCAGCGGCGGCGCGAACTGGATCGAGCCAAGTCGCTCATCGGCCAACAATTTATTTCGCAGAATGAAGTCGATGTCGCGTTAACGGCTTCCGAGGGGGCGGTCGCGCAATTGAAGGTGACGGAAGCCGCCGTCAAGCAGGCGGAGGCCATGCTGCAAGCGGCCGAGTTGGACCTGAAATATACGGTGATCCGTTCGCCGGTCGACGGAGTGGTGATTTCGCGTCTCGTAGAGGTCGGCCAGCGAATTTCCGCTAGCTTCTCCATCCCGACCCTGTTTCTGATCGCCGAAGATGTGACCAAAATGCAGGTCGATACCAACGTGAGCGAGGCTGACATCGGCGGCATTGTCGATGGGAAAGCGGCGTCGTTTACCGTCGATGCGTATCCGGGGGAAGCGTTTCAGGGGCGGGTGCGTCAGGTTCGCAATGCGCCCATTAATATTCAGAATGTCGTGACCTACGATGTCGTGGTGGAATTCGAGAATCCTGAGTTTCGTCTGAAACCGGGTATGACCGCGAATGTCTCTATCGTCGTCCACAAGCGGGAGAATGTGCTCAAGGTGCCGAATGCGGCTCTTCGCTTCGTTCCTCCCAAGGTGGTTCGAGAAGAAAGGGGAGAGGCCGGGTCGAAGAAGAATGGAGACGGTGCAGGCGGAAGGCCTACGGCCGGAAGTGTTCCTGCTGAACCGGCGCATCGGCAATGGGGTGTGTGGAAGCTCGACGCTGCGGGAGAACTGGAGCGCGTTCCTGTCGAGATGGGCATATCGGACCGGTCGTATGTCGAAATTGCGGCTGCGGGAATCCAGGAGGGCGACCAGGTTGTGACCGGGATTGAGTCTCCACGGGGTGAGCGCAAGGGCGGAGAGCTGCCACCGGGTTTCGGGGGTGGGCAACAGCGTAGCGGGCGGCGGGATCGGGGGATGTAGCTGCGGCGGAAACCATCGCCCGCGATGGTCGTCGAATCGACAGATGGCTACCATTCATTTGAGCAACGGGCATCGTGCAAAGCGGCCTCATGGTGGAGGATCGCACGTCCACCTGGTGACCGGTCCCGGCGATACCCGTTTGTGAGGGCACTGTGGCTCCCTTGATCGTCTGCGAAGACCTCTGGAAGATGTATCGCATCGGCGATGTCGAAGTGCAGGCGTTGCGCGGCATCAATCTGACGATCGAACGCGGCGAGTTTGTCGCGGTGATGGGCACGTCGGGATCGGGCAAGTCCACTCTGCTGAACCTGTTGGGTTGTCTGGACCAGCCCTCGAAGGGCCGTTATCAGTTGGATGGGCTGGATGTCAGTACCGCGAAACCGGACGTGCTGGCGGATCTTCGCAATCGGCAGATCGGGTTCGTGTTTCAGAACTTCAACCTCATCCCCAGGACCAGCGCCCTGGAGAACGCGCAGTTGCCGCTGTTTTACCGCGGCGTCTCCATCAAGGAACAACGGAAGCAGGCGGCCGCCGCGTTGCAGCGTGTCGGGCTGGCCGGCCGGGAACAGCATTATCCGGCTCAACTTTCCGGCGGCCAGCAGCAGCGCGTCGCCATTGCCAGGGCATTGGTCGGCGCCCCATCAATCCTGTTCGCGGACGAACCGACGGGGAATCTCGATACCGCCTCGAGTCGTGAAATCATGGATATCCTCGAACATCTCAACCGGGAGGACGGGATCACGATTATTCTCGTGACGCACGAGCCCGATATCGCCGCCTACGCCTCCCGCGAACTCGTCATGAAGGACGGGCAGATCGTGCAGGATGTCCGGCGCTCGCCCCACCTGTCTGTTGTGACGTAGCCCGCAAGCTTCATGAGCACTTCTGCTGCACTTGCCGATTCATTGCTGCGACGGTCCTCCGGTCGGCGGGCTCACCTCCCGGACTCTCATCGTACTGCACGAGTGCGCCTCGGGTCCTCCCGGCTCCGCACGCCGGTCTCGCCACGCAACACGGCGATTTCGCGACGAACCGTTAGGAATCATGCGGGCTAGGCCATCCATGTCGGCATTTGTTCTACTCACCGTCATGACCGCCTTGCGAATCCTGAACCGGAACCGGCTGCGGGCCGGTCTCACCATGCTCGGCATCGTCATCGGCGTGGGGGCGGTCATTGCCATGGTCAGTATCGGGCAGGGGGCCAGGGCGGCCGTTCAGGCTCAGGTGGCGAGTATGGGGACGAATGTCATTGTCATCATGCCGGGTTCCACGACGGTCAGCGGTGTCCGTGGCGGGCAGGGCGGGGCGGTGACCTTGACGATCAACGATGCGGCAGAGTTGAAAAAGCGGAGTCCGCTGTTATCCGACACCGGCTGGGCGAAGCGCGATATTATCCAAATCATCAACGGGAATCGTAACTGGAATGGACCCGTGAACGGCGTATCCCCGAGTTATCTCACGATCCGTGATTGGTCGTTCACGAGTGGAGGGCCTTTTACCCAGACGGATATGGAGAGCGCAGCTCGCGTGGCCTTGATCGGCCAGACCACGTTGGAAAACCTCTTTGAGCCGGGCGAAGAAGCGATGGGGGCGACGATTCGCATCAAGAATGTGCCGTTCCAAGTCGTCGGGGTGCTGGCTCCGAAGGGGCAGTCGGCCCAGGGAAGCGATCAGGACGACGTGATCTTCATCCCATTCACTACGGCGGAACGGAAGGTGTTCGGGAGCCAATTTCTGGGATCGGTCGGCGCTCTGTTCGCCTCCACCGAACAGAGCGCCGACTTGCCCGAGGCTGTGGAGCACATTCGGGAGACGTTACGGGCCCGGCACCGGCTGGAGCCGGAACAGGCGGATGATTTTACGATCAGGACGCAGGTCGATATCGGAAAAGTGCAAGAGAGCACGAGTCACACCCTGACGGTCATGCTGTTCGCCATCGCCTCGGTATCCCTTTTGGTCGGCGGCATCGGGATCATGAACATTCTTCTGGTGTCGGTCACCGAGCGGACGAAGGAGATCGGGGTGCGTATGGCCGTTGGCGCCAAACGCATCCATATATTGACTCAATTTCTGATCGAAGCCGTGACGCTGAGTCTGTTCGGCGGCATGATCGGTGTCATTGTCGGCATCGTCGGCGCTCAGCTGACGACGGTGATTGCTGGCTGGCCGACCATGATTTCGGTCGATGCGGTTGTAACGGCCTTTCTGTTCTCCCTGGCCATCGGGCTGTTTTTCGGGCTCTATCCCGCCAATAAAGCTGCTCGACTGAATCCGATCGAAGCGCTTCGGTACGAATAGGCCTCACGAAAATCCGGTGTTCAGGTTGTCCGGTCTTCGTGATGAGGTGTGACGGATGATTGGACCGGCGTCAGTGATAGGCCCGTTGGAATTCTTCCGGGATCGTACCTAACACCGAACGAACTGCGCGAGGAGGCGCCTGTTCATCCTGGTTGGCCAGGTCGATGACGAGCGGGACAATATAAGGCTCTCCCGAAGGATCGTGTGTGATCGTCACGATGGGTTGATGGAGTTTTCCCGAATTGATGACGGAGACGATCGCACGTTCGCCGGTCGTCAGCAGGACATAACTGTAGACCGGGTAAATGCCCATGACTTTCACGAATACTGAGATCAGCCGGCTCTCATACCGGCCTTCCTGACCTTCCTGATAGAGCCGCTGGAGCGATTGGTGCGGGGTCAGCGGCGAGGCCCCGCCGAAGCCCGTCAACAATTCGTCGTAGCGATCCGTCACCATCACAATCCGGGTCATGTCCGACGTGAACGCCCCGCCCGTTTCCGGTGGAAAACCACTGCCGTTCAAGTAGGCATGATGTTCCGCCACAATCTGTTCCACCGCTTTGGTAAATCCACCCCGGCGTTCCAAGAGAATGGCGCCCGCGCGCGCATGGGCCTCATAGGCCAGCCGGTTCTGTTCCGAGAGCGTGGTCGAGGTGTCGTGAACGCGCCGGAGAATCGCCGGCGGAACCTGTAGAAGGCCGATATCGTGAAGCAGCGCGCCGGTGGCCAACTCCTGGATGGCCAGTAAGTTGTAGTCGGCGGCATGGGCGAGGATCATCGAAAAGCTGCACGTGGCGAGCGCATGTTGACTCAGAGGCGCATTGGCTTCCCGGCCTTGGCTGAACACCATGAATAAGGCATGGGTATTCAGCGCTTGCGCCACGGCGCTGATGGCGTGGACGGTATGGCTGGCCTCTTCCGGATCGACGATGCCGGTCTTGGCGATACGGGAGAAAGCGCTATGAACGGATTCTTCGAGCTTGGCGCGCGCGGACCTGGCGGTCAGCAGTTCTTGCGTCATCGCGGCAAGGGAACGGATTTCCGCTGCTTTCCCTGTCTGCGAAGGCGCAGGTTGGGGCGTGAGAGGAAGCGGGTGTTGGGAAGGAGCAGCGGGGTCCTGGATGTCGAGTCCGCGGGTGGGATCGATACTGAGGCGCGTCACTCCCGCGCGTCGCAGCTTCTCGATTTGCTCGTCGGTTCGAATCAAAAACGAGTGGCGCAGGAACGGTGACCGGAACCAGGCGACGTCGAGTTTGGCGACATGCATGCCGATTCGGAGCGCATCAATTGTAATGGGTCGATATGTCATAACACGTGCTGGCCGCCGGACAGGCGGACGTCAAGCGGGGATCACCCGACCATCCTACCGGTGTTGCCCGTTGTCGAATGGCGGCCTGGAGACTGCCGCGACCTGTGCCTTGACTGAGGCGGGGAAAAACGGATCTGGCCCCGACGGGGGCGCCACCGATAACTGAATTTCCATGCGAGGATTATCGCGATCCTGGCGCTTGTAGAGATGAGTTTCGACTACTCGATTGTCATTCAGTCCAAGCCCCTCGCACAGAGCATCTTGGGCGATCTTGAGCCCGCCGTCAGTATCCCGCCGCAGCGCAGAGGCGAAGAAAAAATGGATCGAGAGAGAAAGGCTCGCCTGCCGCAAGGTCTGTCTTAGAGTAGCACGATGGGGCGATTGGGCAAGCGCAACCAGAATTTGTTGCCCGACGAAGTCCTTATACGTACGTCCTTTGGCGGAGAGTAGCCGACGCCCGTTCACCGTCGCGTACTGGTGGTTCACGCTGGGCGGGACCGGCAAGGTGAGGGTGATGGAGGTCGTGGTAATGGTCAGACCGGTGGACGTTGGAATGGCGAACGGCAGTGAACGGCGGCTTCGGGTGGATTGCTGCGGGAGAAGAGGCTGTGTTTCCTGAGGCAAGGCCTGCCGAGGCGGGGGCCTAAAGGACGTTGATCGGATCGTAACGGGAGATTGTCGGGGACGGGACACGCGGCGCAAGGGCCTGCCTATAGAAGATTTTGGATCTTAGCCATGTCCTGCTCGGCCCGGTCTTCGTTTCTGGTGAGATACCGGCGCCACTCCGACGGGCCCCAGATCTCCAGGCGGTGATACATCCCCACGAGGATGAGTTCCTGATCCTCATCCATCGGGACGAGCTTGCGGAGGCGGCTTGGAATCAACACCCGGCCGGCTTTGTCGATGTCGGAGGCGCCGGCTTGCGCCATGACATGGTGCATGAACAGGCGGGTCTGGTCTTCATCTAGCGTCGCTCTCGTGCGTTCCAGGACCTGTCCCCATTCTTTGCCGGAGTACATCCACAGGGTCTGCTCGGTGTTCTTCAGGAACATGACCTGATTGCCCTCGGATTGGAATCGTTCGCGAAGGGGCGAGGGGATCAGGAAGCGTCCCTTTTCATCGACCTTACAGAGATGTTCTCCGGCGAACACGGGCGGTTCCCTCCGTTTCATTGCCGATGGTAGGAGACATGGACAATCCTGTCAAGAGAATATTCTGACCGCGTGGGTCAATCACAGTCGGTGCCGTCCATTTCAGGCGGGGGCGATTGACCGTCCTCCATCGCGGCATCGAGCTCATCACCCAGGTCTTCACCCATTTCTTGGCCCATTTTTTTCATGAACCGCGCCATGCTTCGGGGGTCATTTTCATCGAGTCCTCCCAGGTTGCTCGGGTCGGAGAGGGCCTCAAGTCGCGCTTCCTCCGATTTGGGCGAGGCGAATCGCGAGAGCAGCCGTTCCATGTCGGCGCTCTGGCAACGGGCGCAGGTCTGCTGCGGGACAGAGTTTGCGTTGAGAACCAGACGCGTGGTGCGTGTTCCGCATTGTCGGCAACGATACTCGTAGATCGGCATGGGTCAGGCTCGCTGAATGTGTTTTTGGTTGATGGCTGATGGCGGCAGCCACGTGTCCGGCACCATCCCCGCGTCCACGGAACGCGCCAGGGCGAGAACCGCAACCTGTTTGGCTCCGGCTTTGAGCAGGACTCTGGCGCATTCACTCGCCGTGGTGCCGGTGGTGAACACGTCGTCGACGAGGAGAATGCGCGCTCCGGCGACGTCCTGCGGCGCGCGTATGGCAAACGCCTTGCGGAGGTTGTGCAGTCGAGCTGCGCGCGGAAGCGAAATCTGCGGGTCGGTATCGACGGTACGAATCAGGTTTCGATAGGATACCGGCAGTCCGAGAGCGGAACCGATGCGGTCTGCGAGAAGGAGCGACTGATTGAATTCCCGCTGCCGCAGTCGGTTCGGATGCAGAGGGATGGGCATGAGCCTATCGAATTCCAGACGCTCCGGGAGCGCCTTCAGGAGTAACGAGCTTAACGCGTCCGCCAGGGCGACCCTTCCCCGGTATTTGAAGAGGGCAATGGCATCCTGGAGCGGCGAACAGTAGGCATAAGGCGCCCACACCTGGGAGTAGTTCGGTTCGCGAGTGCGACAGTCCCCGCATTCGTGAGTCGGACTGTAGGCCAGTGCAGAGGCCGACGCGAAGGGACGATGACACCGCGGGCAGGAGGGGCCGTGGAGCGGTCGAATCAAATCCCAGCACGGGCGGCAGAAAAACGGCACCGGATCATCCGTGAGAGGCTGTGCGCAGGTGGTGCAGTCCATCGGAAGCAGCAGCCGGGAGGCCTGTCGGACAATGTCTATGATCATTGGCGAAGACTCATCGTCGACGTTGGAAGCCAGGCCCTGCGCCTTGCTGGGAATTTGTAAGGAAAACTCGCTTAGCCTGTCAAGGTTGTGGGTGTCAAAGGGGGTGTGATATAGCACCTTTTCGTCGGCATCGGGGCGATTTCACTGGTTCCGTTCGGTGCACCGACCACGAATGGAAGAGTCCATCGTCGTTTCTGGTTATGGTTTTCCGAGATGCATGATTCTGCCAAAGCCCTGGTGGGCGTTCAGCGCCTCTCGAAAGAATATCGCCGTGGGGGAACGGTCCTGTGCGCGTTGCAGGACGTCACGCTTGAGGTGAAGACCGGAGAATTTTGCGCGTTTGTGGGGCCAAGCGGATGCGGAAAAAGTACGCTGCTTAATTTGATCGCAGGCTTGGATCAACCCACTTCGGGGACCATTATGATCGAGGGCCGGCCTGTCACCAATGCCAGCGCCACCGAATGGACGCGTCTCCGGCGCGAGTTGATTGGAATTGTGTTTCAGGCCTTTCATTTGATTCCCGGGCTCACGGTTGCGGAAAATGTGGCTTTGCCCATGTTGCTGAAGGGCGAACAGGGGCGGATCGTCGCGGATCGAATTGATGAGGTCTTGCAGGCAGTGGGGATGGAAGCGCGCCGTTCGCATCGGCCCAGTGAATTGTCCGGGGGGGAGCAACAGCGGGTGGCAATCGCCAGGGCGATCGTGCATCGGCCCCGCCTGATCCTGGCCGACGAGCCGACGGGAAATTTAGACTCCAAACAGGGCGCCGACATCGTGAGCCTCTTCCGCACATTGCCCCAACGGTTCGGCCATTCCGTGTTGTTGGTGACGCACAGCGACAGCGCGGCGGAAGCAGCGGATTATGTCTGGCACATGCGGGATGGGCGTCTGGTGAACCGTATCACGCATTGATCTCAAGAGAGCGAAGGGAGTTCGGTGCTTCTCAGCCTCGCCCTATTCATGATGGTCGGGGTGAGCGTTTGTAAGTGCTACCGTCGGAGTGTCCCAGCATCCTGCCGGAGAAAGGATCGGTATGAATCTCAGCACGACCATTGCGGGTGTAACCTTTCCGAGCTGTTTCATGAACGCGTCCGGGGCGCTCTGCATGACGCGCGAAGAATTGCTGGCCCTGGGACGTTCGCGGGCCGGCGCCATCGTGACCAAATCGATGACGGTGGAGCCGCGTAACGGGAACCCTGAACCGCGATATTACGGATTTCCCAGCGGGTCGATTAATTCCATGGGCCTTCCGAATCTTGGCTATCTGGCCTATGCGGAACTCATCCCGGAGCTCAAGCAGTTCGGCAAGCCTGTCATCGCCAGTATTGCCGGCTTGTGCGAAGACGATTTTCTCACCATGGCGCGGGTAATTAATCAGGCGAACCCTGATCTCATTGAGGTGAACCTGTCGTGCCCGAACATTCCCGGCAAGCCGCAAATCGCCTATGACCCGGTGGATTCAGAGCGGCTTCTGAAGCGAGTGCGGCCGCTCATCACGGTTCCGATGGGCGTCAAGCTGCCGCCCTATTTTGATCCGGCTCACCATGCGGTCATGGCCGAGGTGATCGGTCGTTGCGGCGTGGACTATTTGAATTTGATCAATTCCGTCGGTAATGGTCTTGTGATCGACCCGAAGCGTGAAACCCCGGTCATTAAGCCAAAGGGAGGGTTCGGGGGCTTGGGGGGAGCGTTGATCAAGCCTGTCGCCCTGGCCAATGTGCGCGCGTTTTGGAAGCTGCTCGCCGGGCGTATTCCGATCATTGGAACCGGGGGAGTCATGCAAGGAAGCGATGCGTTTGAACATGTTCTTTGCGGGGCCTCGGCTGTTCAGGTGGGCACGGTTTTGGTGGAAGAAGGCCTGGGGGTGTTCGAACGCCTGGAGCGTGAGTTGGAGGGAGAACTCGCCTCTCGCGGGGGGCAACGGATGGAGGCCTATCGGGGGCGGTTAAAAGAGTTGTGACACGTGGCGCGGGGTTCCGCGCCACGCGCTGTTCAGTCGGATTATCGAAATGCAAAGTTCTTGGGAAGGAAGCCCTGCTGCAGCGCCTGACGGAGCAGTTGGGCCACGTTGCGGACCTTCAATCGTCGCATCAGATTAAAACGATGCACTTCAACCGTTCGTACGCTGATATCGAGACGGCGGGCGATGTCGCGGTTGGTGTTCCCTTGCGACACCAGTTTGAGAATTTCCTTTTGCCGGGGAGTCAGTCCGTCTGAGCGTCGGGCGCGCACCGGCGCAGCCTTGGACAACTTCACGGGCTTTCGTTTCTTCGCTGCGGGCGAAGCTTTCGTGGCTTTCGAGGATTTTTTTGCTTGAGGTCGTTTGCGTAGTGCCATAAGAATTATGTACCCCAAATTCTACTGAAAGTAATCTTAGCATACCTGGGTAAATCTGTAAAAACAATTACTGGACTGTAAGGCGAACGAGCGTACAGATGTCGTTGGTTCACGCTGCTTTATTCAAGGTCTGTGCGCGCCTGGGATGGACACATTTGTCCACTCATCCGGGTCGGACAGCGTTGACCATGATCGGTGTCGGACTGGGAGTTGCGGCCACCATTGCCGTTCAAACGGCCAACGTGGAAGTTCTGCGGTCTTTTGAAGAGTCAGTCTTGACGGTTGCTGGTCCGGTCACCCTTGAAGTGTCGGCTGGAGAAGCCGGTCTGGACGAGCGGCTAATTACCACCATTCGGACCGTTCCCGGCGTTGGATCGGCGAGACCGGTGTTGGAGGTCGGCGTGCGGGTCATGGATGGCAGGACCCCACGGCAGTCGTTGCCGATCCTTGGTTTGGACCTCCTGGAGGAGTTGAGCTCAGAGGGAGGACGTGTCTCTCCCCCACCTGATGCGGGAGCGCGGGCTGGCGAGCGAGTCGCCTTGGACGACCTCCTGGCGGATAATGGCCTTCTGGTGGGGCAGGCCCTTGCGTCGGAACTGGGTCTTGCACCAAGGGCTCAATTGGCGCTTCAGAGCGGTGACCAGCAGGTGTCCGTCTCCATTATAGGAGTCATGGGGCGCCGCCCGGGCGCGTCTTCAGCCTGGGACCGCATGGCGGTGATGGATATCGCGGCGGTGCAGCGGACCTTCGGGCTCATCGGTCGTCTCGATCGCATAGATGTGGTCACGTCGCCCGCTGCGTCTGTCGAGCAGGTGGCGGAGGCGATCGGGAAGGTCTTGCCCCCGGCTGTCACGGTTCGCCGTCCGATCCAGCGTAGCCGGCAGGTCGAGTCGATGGTCGGGGCCTTTCAACTGAATCTTACCGTTTTGAGCATGGTGGGGCTCCTGGTCGGGATCTTTCTGATCTACAACACCGTTTCCTTTACGGTGGCACAGCGACGGCGAGAGGTAGGGATTCTGCGCGCGATCGGCATGTCGGAACCGATGGTCGTCGGCCTGTTTCTGGCGGAAGCCGGAGTGTTCGGGGTGGCGGGCGGACTGCTGGGGGGGGTACTCGGTCTGTTGCTGGGCGATGTGCTGGTCGCGCTGGTCGGCCGGACGATCCATGATCTCTATACTCCGCTGTCTCATTCGACCGGAGCCGCCGGTTTTCCTCCCGGGTCGGGCCGGTTGTTGGTCGAAGCGGTGATGATTGGGAGTGGAGTATCCATCCTGGGCGCACTCGGTCCGAGTGTGGATGCCGGACGCACCATTGTGGTCGCGGCGCTGGCGCCGGGTGAATACGATGTCGCTCAGCGCGTCCGTGCGGCTTCGCTGGGCCTGGCTGGTGGAGTTCTGTTAGTGATTACCATGGGATGCGCATTGGCCGGTCCGGTCGGTGGAGTGCCGGTATTCGGGTATCTTGCAACCTTTTGTCTGCTCGCGGGTTTGTCCTGCCTCGTGCCTAGCCTGATGCTGCGCCTCTGTCAGACCAGGGAATTGGGCGTTATGTCCCAGACACCCACGTTGGGAGGGGCCATACGGCATATCGCCCGCGAGCAGACCAGCCGGGGGATGGGGCGGAATGCCGTCACGGTATCTGCTTTTCTCGTGGGCGTCGCGATTATGGTCGGCGTGCTGGTTATGATTCGAAGTTTTCGCGACACGGTTGAAATCTGGATCGATCAGACCGTCATGGCCGATTTTATCGTCGCTCCCGCCGGGTGGCCGCACGCAGTGCGCAGCGGGACGTCGAGTCCGGTGCTGCCTGGTCACTGGCGGGCCCGGTTGGCCAGTTCACACCTCGTCTCAGCGGTTGACACGTACCGTGACCTGCGCATCGACCTGCACGGAAGGCCGGTCTCGCTGGTGTCCCGCGATCTAGCGCTTCATGCAGCCCGGAGCCGGTATCTTTTTGTGGAAGGGGAGTCTGCGGCAATCCTGGCTCGTGCCGCGGCCGGGGAAGGCGCAATTCTTTCAGAGGTAGTCGCGAATCATTTGGCGGTAGGCAGGGGAAGCCGGTTGTCTATTGTGACGCAGAGGGGCGAGCAGTCCTTAGAGGTGCTGGGCGTGTTTTATGACTATGCCACCGATGGGGGCAAGATCGTCATTGACCGTTCGTTGTATCAGCAATGGTGGAACGATGAGGGGGTGACCGTCTTTCCTGTCTATGTCGAATCGGGTGCCGATATGGAGAAGGCCCGAACGGCCATTCTTGACACCCTCGCCAGAGCCTCAGCCGGAAATCTCATGCCGACTCTGTTGAGCAATGCAGAGTTGCGCCAGGAGATTCTTCGAATTTTCGACCGGACGTTTACCTTGACCTATGTGCTGGAGGCCATCGCCGTGATCATCGCGACGTTGGGAATCATCAACACATTGGTCACATCGGTGGTCGAGCGGCGGCGTGAATTGGCTACCTTACAGGCGTTGGGCAGCAGCCGGGGGCAGGTGACGGCGTTAATTCTCTGGGAGGCCGGCTATTTGGGATTGCTGGGGACAGCGATGGGATTGTTCGGAGGGGCTGCCCTCGCGCTCATCTTGATCCGGGTCATCAACCGGCAGTCGTTCGGCTGGACAATCCAGATCTCCTGGCCAGTTGGCCTCATGGCAGAGGTTGCTGCCTTGGCATTGGTGGCATCCCTCCTTGCCGGGTTCTGGCCGGCCCGCTGGGCCGCCAGGCAACCCTTGGTCGAGGGGCTTCGTTATGAATGAAGGCCGACAGCCGGCTCCGCGGCTGGAGTGGCGCCCTGTGTCGGGAGCGCGTCCACTTGGATATCAAATCCCAGGTCTTCAATCATGCGCCAGACTTCTGCGGCCGGTTGGCCTGGAGTGGTGAGATACCCATTCACAAACACGGAATCTGCCGGATAGAGCGCCAGGGGTTGCAGGCTGCGCAAGTTATGCTCGCGGCCGCCGGCGATACGAAGTTCCGTGCGCGGGTGAAGAAAGCGGAATAGGCAGAGGGCTTTCAGGCAGCGCTGCGGCGTCAGGGGCGTGCAATGCTCCAGCGGTGTGCCGGAAGCCGGATGCAGCATGTTCAGGGGAATCGAATCCGGTTTGACCTCCCGAAGGGCAAGCGCCAGATCGATCAAATCCTCATCACCCTCTCCCATCCCGACAATGCCTCCCGAACAGATCTCCAGACCGGCCGTCCTCGCATGTCGAATCGTGGCGAGCCGGTCTTGAAACGTGTGCGTGCTGCAGATTTCCGCGTGATAGGCCTCGCTCGTATTCAGGTTGTGATTAATGCGATCCACACCGGCGGCTTTGAGGTCTTTCGCCTGGCGTTCGTTGAGGAGTCCCAAGGAGCAACAGATTTGGATCGGGACTTCCTGCTTGATGGACCGGACGGCCGAGGCGATATCAGCGATCTCCCGATCCAGCGGGCTGCGTCCGCTGATGACGATGCAGTAGCGTTGAGCTTTGGCGGCGGCCGCGCGGCGCGCGCCGGTTATCATTTGATCTTGCGGCAGCAGGCCATACCGCTCGATGGGGGCCGTTGACACGGAGGATTGCGAGCAGTACCCACAGTCTTCCTGGCAGGCGCCGCTCTTCGCGTTCAGAAGCATTTGAAGACGAACAGTCTTGCCGAAATACCGCTCACGGACCTTGAAGGCTGCCTGTAGAAGTTCGAGCAACCGGTCGTCTGGTGTGTGCAATACGGCGAGGCATTCCTCTGGGGTGAGCAACTCATCCCGCAAAGCCTTGTCGGCCAGGATCGTAAAATCAGTCATGCACGCTACTCCTCGAAAAGACAGACTAGCCTTTGCTCCACGATGGGGGCGTACGAGGCTGAGGTCTTATCCGTGAAAAGAAAAAAGGGCGGTGGAAACCCTACACGGTTTCAAACGGAGATGCAATGCCTTGATAGGGGACGGCGGGGATCCGTGCCGTCTGCCCGTCCTGATCGGCACCGGACTTGGCACTGTCTCTCCAGGGCAGGGCGACATAGGTATTCCAGCGGCCGCACCGGCGGCACCGACCTGACCATTCGGCCAACTCATGGTGGCATTGGGTGCATTGGTAGGGCACGACGACACGTTTCTTGAAGCCCAGGGCTTTTTTCAGTTCGCCCACCGCCTCGTCCATGTGTTGTTTGCGAAGGTACAGATTGGCCATGATCTTATGGTAATCGACAAGCTGTTCCTGCGTGCCGTCCAGGGTTGCCAGCACGTCGTACGCCTCATCCACCATTTCGAGCCGGTAATACAGCTTGCCCAGGTAGAACTGGATCACGGCATTGTGCGGATCCTGCTGCAGGGCCTCCTGGTACACACGGATGATTTCATCCGGCTCTCCGAGCTCCAGAAACAATTCTTCCAGGCGGTGCAGGATGATGACACTGCGCGTCTTGGCGTAAATCTTTTTGAGGATTTCAACCGCGTTCTTGATTTTTCCCTCACGGACCAAGATCTCCCCGATGCCGATATAGGCCGGCAGGAACGAACGATCTTTTTTGATCGCGCCCCTGAAATACCGGCGGGCCTTGTCCGGGTGCCCTCGCTCCAGGAGTTGCCGACCCACTTCATACATGCAGCCCAGCAGAAGATTGGCCTCGGCCCGGCGCTCGCTTTCTGGGAGGTTCGCTTTGACCAACCGGTGTTGGATCTCCAGCGCGTCGCTCCATTTTTCGAGTTTGATCTGCAAATCGCGCTTGCGGATCAGGGCCATTAGATTGTCCGGCTCGATCCGCAGAATATTCTGGAGTGTCTGGAGGGCCTCTTCATAGCGGCGGGCGCCTTCCAAATCCTTGGCTAATTCGAGCAGCACCTCCACATTCCGTTCTTCAATGCGGTAGGCCTGCTGGTGGAGCCGGATGGCTTCCGTGAAATTGCTTTCGGAACGATAAATATTGCCGAGCCACAGCAATGAGTCGGTCCGATTGGGATCGATGACGAGGGCGCGCTCAAACAGGCTGACGGCATCGGCTGTTCGCTTGGACATGAAGGCGTGCGTTCCATCCCGGTGGAGAGCGTCCACCTTCTCCTTGCGGCGTACGAGGCGATTCGTGCGCCAATTCATGAAGACGTGCGACGTTTCCTTGATCGTGACGATGAGGGCAACCACCGTGGCGCCCAGGGCCATCGAGAACAGCACCAATGAGACGGGGCTCAGCTCAAAGAGGGCGTCGGGACTGGTCCGGACCGTGATTGTGCCAGGGTTCAGTTCGCGGAAATAACTGTAGAGAAAGATGCCGACACTGACAAGGAAAATCGTGGAGAGAAGCCGAAACATGCTAGACCCGTTTCCGGGTGCGGGCAGTCCGGGCCGTTGTGCGTGCCGGTGGAGCCACCTTCACGGCGCGCTCTTCCGGCAGCTTGACCTGTCCTGCGTCGCCCCACAGTCGTTCGAGGGCGTAGTGTTCGCGAATATCCTTCTGGAAGATGTGAACGATGACGTCACCAAAGTCCATAACGACCCACTTGGCTGACGACGCCCCTTCAACACTGAGCGGCGGATGCCCTTGGGCCTTGAGCACATCGCCGACGTGGTCTGCGATCGCCCGTGCTTGACGTTCCGACTCGCCGGAGCCGATGACTAAGTAGTCGGCGATAGAGGTCAGTTTGGCGATATGCAGGATCAGGACATCGGTGGCTTTCTTGTCCAGAATGGCGGCAGCCACCGCGAGAGCTTTGGCTTTTGTCTCAGAAACGCTCACGGTCCTCCCTGTATAACCCCTCGCGAAGTATATAGGATTCGACCAGGGTGGGCAACAAATTTGCCAGAGGACGGCCATCGGACACGCGTGCTCTGATGTCCGACGCAGAGCTTTCACAGGGCGGCAGCCTCAAGAATGTCAGCGCCTGACCATTTTTGAGCGGCACGTCCGCTCGTTCCAGCCGCCCGGCATCCAGCGCGATCAGCTCATCGGTGGGAATTTCAGGAAAAAACGGCATGGAGGCCACTGCCAGGAAGGTCGTGGACGGTCTGGAAATGACCACGAAATGGCAGAGCGTCAGAAGACGTTCCGCTTCCTTCCAGGAGGGAAGGTCCAGAAACGCATCGAGGCCAATGATGAAAAAGAGCGCGGCGTCCGCCCCGTATTCCTGTTGAAGCGCGCGGACGGTATCGATGGAATAGGATTTGCCGGTCCGGCGGATTTCCATGTCCGTGAGGGTGAAGGCGGGCTGATCTTGAATCGCCAGTTGGACCATGTGATAGCGATGGTGTGCGGAAGCCAGGGTACCCGGTTGTTTGTGCGGGGGATCACCGGTCGGGATGAACAGCACCTGATCCAGATGCAGGAGACGCCGTGCCGACTGCGCAATCAACAGATGGCACCGGTGAATCGGATTAAAACTGCCGCCCAAGAGTCCCAGGCGCATGTGGGCTCCATCTCAATTCGCGAATATGCGGCACGTACGGAAGCACAGCCCTGGCAGCCGGCGCCTAGACCTGAGCCGTTACAGGATCACCAGGTTGTCGCGGTGAATGACCTCTTCGTACTCCTGGAGACCAGGGATTTTCTGGATGTCGGCAGTCTTAAGCCCTTTGATGCGGGTCAAGATCGTGGATGAGAAATTGACCAGGCCTTTGGCGCATTCTCTCCCGTCAGGTCCGGCGCAGGTGACCGCGTCGCCGGCCTCGAAGTGGCCGGTAATATCACGGATGCCCGAGGCCAACAGGCTTTTGCCGTTTCGCACCAGCGCCTCAACGGCGCCCTGATCCAATTGCACGTGCCCGCGGGGGCGTAACGTAAACGCGATCCAATGTTTTCGGCTGTTCATGCGCCGTTCGCGGCCGAGAAACAGGCTGCCGCCTGGTTGCCCTGACAGCGCATCCGGAAGCAGGCCTGTGCGTGTCCCGTTCAGGATCAAGGTCGCCACGCCATATTCTCCCACTTTCTTAGCGGCGCGTACCTTCGTCGCCATGCCGCCGGTGCCTTCAAAGGTGGAGGACATGCCTGCACGTTGCTCGATGTCCTCCGTGATCTCTTGAACCAGCGGAATCAGTGTGGCCTGCGAATCTTTGCGAGGATCGGCGGTGAAGAGTCCGTCCACGTCAGAAAGGATGATCAGCAGGTCGGCATCCACCAGGTGAGCGACCTGGGCCGCCAGCGTATCGTTGTCTCCTACGCGGATCTCCTCGACCGCGACGGTATCGTTTTCGTTAATGATGGGAATGACGCCGAATTTGATCAGGGTGGTGAGGGTGTGCCGGGCGTTCAGAAACCGCCGGCGATCCGCGAGGTCTTCATGGGTCAACAACACTTGGGCCACGCGAAGAGAGAGGCGTTCGAACGCCTTCTCGTAGGCCCACATCAGGAGGCTCTGGCCGACCGCGGCGGCGGCCTGTTTGATCGGCAGGCTTTTGGGATACTCCCGTAACTGTAGTTTTTTGATGCCAGAGACGACCGCGCCGGACGAGACAACCAGCACTTCGCGCCCCTGTGCCCGTATCTGGGCAATTTCGGTGGCGAGTCGCTCGATGCGCTCGGTGCTCAGGCCGGATTCGCGTGACGCGACCAGACTGCTTCCGATCTTGATAACCACTCGTCTGGCTTGTTTTAGGAGTTTGTCTCGCACGGGGTTTTCCGGAGCCGCTCCACCTGCTGGCCCATGTAGCGGATACACTCGTCCAGCCCTTCCCGCGTGGCCGCCGAAATGGCAAAAAATGAAATCTTGCGCCGTTGGCAATATGTCCGAAGCCGTTCGAGCCGTTCTCCTTCGCCTTTGACGTCGAGTTTCGTGCCCACTACGGCAAAGGGGCGCGCGGCGAGCGCGTCATCATAGGCAGAGAGTTCGTGGCGCATGACCTTGAGACTTGCGACCGGGTCCTCAGTGGCCCACTCTGAAATATCGATCACATGGAGCAACAGGCTGGTGCGTTCAATGTGCCGGAGAAATTGAAAGCCGAGGCCCTTGCCTTCGTGGGCGCCTTCGATTAATCCGGGGATGTCCGCAATGACGAAGCTGTGGTCGCCGGGCGATCGTACGACACCCAGGTTGGGTGTGAGGGTGGTAAAGGGATAGTCGGCGATCTTGGGACGTGCCGCAGAGACGGCGGAGATCAACGTCGATTTTCCGGCATTCGGGTAGCCGACCAATCCGACATCGGCCAGGAGTTTCAAGTCGAGGCGCAGAAGGCGTTCCTCACCCGGCGTGCCCGGTTCGAACTGAGTCGGGACACGGTTGGTAGAGGTGGCGAAGCGAGTATTGCCGCGGCCCCCCATTCCTCCCCTGGCAATGACACAACTCTCGCCATCCACGGTCAGGTCCGCCAGGAGTTCCTGGGTATTCTCGTCGACCACGATGGTGCCGACCGGGACAGGAATACGCACATCGGCGCCGCGGCGCCCATGGCAGTTGCTGCCGCCGCCGACCTCGCCCTTTTCCGCCTCGTAATGTTTTTGGTACCGCAGATCCAGCAGAGTGCTGAGCCGAGTTGTGGCCTCGACAATGACGCTGCCGCCGTCTCCGCCATCCCCGCCATCCGGGCCACCGCGCGGGACAAATTTCTCGCGACGGAAGCTGCAGGCCCCGTTGCCGCCGTGTCCGGCTTTGACCAGGATTTGAACTTGATCGACAAATGTAGACATTGCAGCGATCCCCCACCCGGCATCATTTATTCAGAGGCCACAATATAGCGTAACCGCCGGCTCATGGGGGCTGCTGCGTGAGCGAAAGGCATGTGTTCCGAGGAACAAAGACCGAAACTGAGGAGGGATCAGGCCTTCGCTGTCACCGGATAGACGCTGACCTTCTGTCGGCCGCGGCCGCCTTCGAACTTTACGACACCGGCGACGTAAGCATAGAGCGTATGATCACGGCCTAGGCCTACGTTGAGGCCGGGGAAAAACTTCGTCCCGCGCTGACGCACAATGATGGAGCCGGCCTTGATCGTCTCTCCTCCGTAGGCTTTGACGCCGAGGTATTGCGGGTTACTGTCACGGCCGTTTCTTGTCGAACCGCCGCCTTTATTTGTTGCCATGGCAAACTCCCCTTCGAGTCGTTACTTCGTTGCGATCTCAGTGACCCGCAGCTGCGTAAAGCCCTGCCGGTGGCCTCTGGTGCGGCGATAATTCTTGCGACGTTGCTTCTTGAAGACCGTGATTGATCTGGTGCGTCCCTGGCGGATGATTTCCGCCGTGACGCGCGCGCCGGCGACGACCGGTTGGCCGACCACCAATCCATTGTCGCCATTCACCAGTCGAACCTTGTCGATCTGCACGGAATGGCCGACATCGCCCGGGAGGGACTCCACCTGAAGCACGGTCCCTGTTTCCACTCGATACTGTTTCCCGCCTGTCTCGATAATAGCGTACATGTGCGTCCTTCTCCTCATCAGCAGAACGTGGGTGTTTATCATAGCCTCGGAGAGGGTGTCAAGAATAAGTGCTGGCTTGGTGGGTGATGGCGGGCAAAACCGCAAGAAGGAGCTCGGTCGGACGGCGCGGTGTCCGAACATTACTGCGGGTCTGAGTGTTGGCCGGCTGTTGCCTTGACGCTCATCGCGAGCCGCTGGTATTATCCCGCGCATGTTACAAACCAGCGAAAAAATATGGATGGATGGGAAGTTTGTGGCGTGGGCCGATGCGCAGGTGCATGTGCTGACGCACTCGCTGCACTATGGCTTGGCCGCCTTTGAGGGCATCCGCTGCTACAAGGGAACAAGCGGATCGGCTATTTTCAGGCTGCCTGAGCATGTGGACCGGTTGTTTGAATCGGCGCACATCGGCCTGATCGAGATGCCCTACGACCGAAAGCAAATCACCGACGCCATTGTCGAAACCGTCAGGGTGAACCGGCTAGAGGCTTGTTATATTCGGCCGCTGGTCTATATCGGGTACGGCGCCATGGGGCTGTATCCCGGCGAAAATCCCATTAAGGTGAGTATCGCCGCGTGGAAATGGGGTACCTATCTAGGGGACGAGGCTCTGCTAAAGGGGATTCGCGCCAGAGTCTCTTCATTTACGCGGCACCATGTCAATGTGTCCATGACCCGCGGGAAAATTTCCGGTTATTACGTGAATTCCATCCTTGCGAAGCGGGAAGTCAAAGCCGATGGGTACGATGAAGCGATCATGCTCGATCCCGAAGGATATGTGGCTGAGGGGACGGGGGAAAATGTCTTCATCGTGCGGCGTGGCGTGTTGAAGACCACTCCGTTAACTTCGATTCTGGAAGGGATCACGCGCAACTCCATCATTCAACTGGCGAAAGAGCGTAACATTCCGGTGGTCGAGGAGCGATTCACCCGCGATGAGATGTATGTGGCTGAGGAAGTGTTTGTGACAGGGACTGCAGCGGAACTCACGCCAGTGACGGAAATTGATCAACGGCGTATCGGCAGCGGAAAACCGGGGACGATCACGCAGACGTTACAAAAGGCGTTTTTTGATGTGGTGCGCGGCACCGATGCGGCTCACCGGCAATGGCTCACTCCCGTCTAGCAGGTCGCGACAATCCTCGATTGATCTTTTGATTGAATCATTCGGCGCATCAATGCGGGGTGTGATAAGACCCCTCTCCTCACGCATTCCCTAGTTCTACCTTTATCCTCCATGTTCAACCAGCACAATACCCGGGCCAGTGGCCGCGGAGTTTTGCAGCCCATGCGAAGCGTTTGGCACTGGCCGATCGGGTTGAGTTGGTTCGAAGACAGGTGGAACGGAAAGGCTTAGTGGGAACCTTCGCTGGAAGAATGCGAGTCCTTGGCCGGTGGCGTTGTGGTTTCCGCCGGTGTGGTGCTGGGGGTTGTTGCGGCAGGTTTCTTGTTGAGGTCGATGACCGTCGACGAAAAGTTTCGGTCCTTGGCGATAATAGCCAAAGACAATGACGTGAACATGAAGACGAACGCGGTGATGACCGTGAACTTGCTCAGGAAGTTCGCCGGCCCCCGGCTTCCGAACACGGTTTGGCTGGAGCCGCCGAATGCCGCTCCGATTTCAGCGCCTTTACCGGATTGCAGCAGAATGGCTCCAATCATGAGCAGGCAGACGATGACATGAATGATGACGAGCAGTATGTACATAGTGAGTTTTTAGCCTGCGGCAGGTTTGGACCTGACAGCGACCTTGGCGAGTGTAGCAAAAGAGACCGGATCTAAACAAGCCCCGCCGACTAATGCGCCGTCGATTTCTTTAGAAGCCAGAAAATCAGCAATATTGTGCGGCGTAACGCTTCCTCCATACAGAATGCGGACCCGCCGGCCTGCCTCAGCTCCGCTCAATTCGTTCAGGGTGTGGCGGATCAGTTGATGAACCGGCACCGCTTGTTCAGGTGAGGCGGCGCGTCCTGTACCGATAGCCCACACTGGTTCGTAGGCGATAATCATAGTGTCGAGATTCTGGCTCTCGATTCCAGCGAGTCCGGCGCGAAGCTGGCGTTGGATGACCAGGTTGGTCTGGTCGGTATCGCGCTCCTGAAGCGTTTCGCCGACACAGAGAACCGGCTGGAGTCCGTTTCGCTGGGCGGCCAGAATCTTTTTATTCGTCCAGCCGTCTTGTTCTCCGAAGAATTGTCTGCGTTCCGAGTGACCGATCAAGACAAATTGACAGCCGAGCTCCTTCAACATGGGGCCCGATACTTCACCAGTGAAGGCGCCTTTTTCTTCCCAATAAAGATTTTGCGCACCGAGGTGAAAGGTTGATGCGGGACCGAGCGCTTCACGGGCTGCGTGCAGCGCGGTGAACGGCGGCGCAAACCCGACCTGGATTCCGTCGAGATCCGGCAGTTCCTGCAACAGGCGACGAACGAACGCCCCGGCTTCGGTACCGGTCTTGTTCATTTTCCAGTTGCCGATGATGAAGCGGGTTCTCACGAAGCCTCTTTCCTGTAGGAATGGCGGAGGTTGTCGTTACGTTGCACGATTGGGAAGTGCGGCAAGTCCCGGGAGAGTTTTTCCCTCAAGTAGCTCGAGCGCTGCGCCACCACCGGTAGAGATGAATGAAATGCTTTCAGACTCTCCGGCGCGGTGAATGGCCAGGGCCGTTTCGCCTCCTCCGACAATGGTCAGGGCATACGCGTTTGCGACGGAATGGGCCATGGCAAGGGTGCCTCTCGCGAAGGCGTCCACTTCGAACATGCCCATGGGGCCATTCCACAGAATGGTTTTCGCATCCTGGACTGCCTCGGAAAACAATTTCACCGACGCGGGACCGATATCGAGTCCATACCACCCCTTGGGAATCTCCTGAACCGGAACGATTTTCGTCTCGGCTCCCGGCTCCCGCCCGGCTGCGACCACACAGTCCACGGGAAGATAGAATTTGACGCCGCTGGCAAAGGCGTGGTCCTGCACTCCCTTGGCGAAGTCGAGCATGTCGTTTTCAACGAGCGATTGGCCGATCTCAAGACCCATGGCTTTCAGGAAGGTGAACGCCATGCCCCCGCCGATGATGACCTTGTCGACTTTCTTTCCGAGATTTTCAATGACACCGATTTTTCCGGATACCTTGGCGCCGCCTAAAATAGCCACAAATGGCCGCACCGGGTTCTCGACGGCCCCTTCCAGGTACTCGATTTCTTTCTTGAGCAAATACCCGGCTGCCGCTTCGGGAATATATTTCGTGATGCCGACGGTGGAGGCATGGGCTCGATGGGCGGCGCCGAAAGCGTCATTGATATAGACGTCGGCCAGTGACGCCAGTGCCTTGGAAAAGCCTTCGTCGTTTTTCTCCTCTTCAGGGTGAAAACGGAGGTTTTCCAGTAACATGACATCGCCTGGTTGCATCTTGGCCACGAGCCCTTCGACGGCAGAGCCGATGCAATCCGGGGCAAAAATCACTTCCTTGCCGAGCAGCCGTTGGAGGCGTTTGGCAACCGGAGCCAGGCTGAACTTCGGATCAAATTTCCCCTTCGGTCGACCGAGGTGTGAGCACAGGATAACCTTGGCTCCCTCGTCGACGGCCCGATTGATGGTGGGAAGGGTCGACCGGATCCTGGTATCGTCTGTGATCTGCAAGGAATCATCGAGGGGCACGTTATAGTCGGCGCGGATAATCACGCGCCTGCCCCGAAGTTGCACATCCTCGATGATCCGTTTGCGAATATTCATGGCAGATCCTCACTCCTCCTCTGCTGTGTCCCGCGCCGATCGTTGACAGCCCCGGCCGGTGCTGCACGTCAGAAAAGCGTGTCGTGCGACGCGCTACGCCGATTTCGCGACGATGTATTTGATCAGGTCCCGCACGCGGCAGGAATAGCCCCACTCGTTGTCGTACCAGGCAGTGACTTTGACGAGCCGTTTGTCGATCACGGCGGTCAGCGGAGCATCGACAATGGCAGAGTGTGCATCGTCTTTGAGATCGATCGAGACGATGGGTGCTTCCGAGTAGGCCAGCACATTTTTCATGGGACCGGCGGCGGCTTTTTTGAACGCGGCATTGACCCCGGCAACATCGCAATCCTGTTCCGTTTCGACGGTCAGATCCACCAGCGAGACGTTGGGGGTGGGAACGCGAATGGCCAGTCCGTCCAGTTTGCCTTTCAATTGCGGAATCACCAGATGCAGGGCCTTGGCTGCGCCGGTGCTGGTTGGAATCATCGACATGCCTGCCGCGCGTGCGCGCCGGAGATCCTTGTGGGGCAGGTCGAGCAGTTGCTGGTCGTTCGTATAGGAGTGGATCGTCGTCATCACGCCGTGCTTAATGCCGAAGTTTTCCAGCAGGACTTTCGCGACCGGAGCCAGACAGTTCGTCGTGCAGGAGGCGTTGGAGACGATATGGTGAGCCTTGGCGTCGAACACCTGTTCGTTCACTCCAAGGACCACCGTGGCGTCGGGATCTTTCGCCGGAGCGGAAATGATGACGGTTTTTGCTCCAGCCGACAGGTGCTTTCCCGCTCCCTCGCGGTCAGTAAAATGCCCGGTCGATTCCACGACAATATCCACGCCGAGGGCTTTCCATGGCAGTTCCTTGGGATCCCTGACGGCCAGGACCTTGATGGGGCGGCGGTCAATAATCAGCTGATCGTCTTTGGCCTCGACGGAGGCCTGCAGCGTCCCATGAACCGAATCATACTTAAGTAGATAGGCCAAGGTCTTGGCATCGGTGAGATCGTTGATGGCGACAAATTCAAGGCTGGGATCTCCCAGGGAAGCACGAAGAACGTTGCGGCCGATGCGTCCGAATCCATTGATGCCGATACGTGTGGTCATGGGGCTAAATCCTCAAGAATTAAACGGGTTGAACAGCGTCAGTCTGGGGCGATAGTACTGACCGACTTTCTGCCTGTCAAGCATACAAAAAGAGGGAGTGGGGCGGAGAGCGGCAACAGGTGTCTGGGAATTCCATAGGCCGCTGATCTGCCTTGCCTGAGCTCTGGTGGTCGGGTAGAGTCTGGCTTTTTGAACATCAATCGGTAGTCGGGGCGTGATGCAATCGGAAAAGCTGCACTTCGAAGCGTGTAAGGTTTTGGAATGGGCCAAGCTGTTGGATCTGGTGGCGTCCTACGCCCAATCGACAGTCGGCGCGGAACACTGTCGGTCCATGGAGCTGGAGCGGGACGTGACACAAGCCCGGATCCGCCAGGAGGAAACCTCCGACATGCTGCGGCTGCGGACCGGCGTCGATCCTTTTCCCGTCCTGCGATTTCCAAACGTGACGGAGTGGCTCGGGCGGGTGGCGAAGGGCGCCTGTTTGGAGGCGCATGAGCTGCGAGACATCGCACTGGTGTTGGAATTGATCGTGGACGTCCAACGATACCTGCTGCGGCATCAGGCCGACGCTCCGACGGTCAGTGCCATGGCCGCTCAGCTCGGACCGGTTCAGGAATACCGTCGGTTGACCGTCGCGCTGAACGGTGCCATCGATCCCGATGGGTCCATACGGGAATCGGCCAGCCCGGAATTGCATCGGTTGATCCAGCGGGCCAATGACCTCAAACAGCAGATGCGGCACCGGCTCGAACAGATTCTCCATTCGCGTCGATATGAAGAAGTCTTGCAGGAACGATATTTCGCCCAGCGGGAAGGGCGATACGTGGTCCCGATTAAGGCCGAGATGCAGGGGCGAATGCCCGGCATCGTGCACGACGTGTCGTCCAGCGGCGCCACGCTCTTTTTGGAACCCCGGGAACTCGTAGATCTCAATAACTCCATCAAGGTGGTGGACCTGGATGTCGAACGCGAGGTGCGCAGGATCCTTCGGGAACTGTCGGCGCTGGTGGCGCCTCATCAACCGGCGCTGGCCGGGAGTGTGGCCCTGCTCGGTCGGCTGGACGCCATTTCGGCGAAGGCAGGTCTCAGTCAACGTCTACAGGCCTCGCCGCCGCGCCTCAATGACCAGGGACGCATTCTCCTCGCGCACGCGCGCCACCCGTTTCTGGTGGTGAGCAAGGACCAGGTGGTGCCGAATGATCTCGCGTTTGATGAAGCGGTGCGGGTCCTCATCATTTCGGGCCCCAACACGGGCGGGAAGACCGTCATCTTGAAGTTGCTGGGATTGTTCTCGCTGATGGTCCGTTGTGGCCTGCATCTTCCCTGTGCTCCTGAGTCGGAGATGGCGATCTTTTCGTCGGTGTATGCGGACATCGGTGATGCGCAGGATCTGGCGAGGGATCTGTCCAGTTTTTCGGCCCACATTACACAAATGGTGCAGCTCCTGAGCGAAGTGTCGGATGGCGCGGGGGGCGGGCAGGACAGCACGCCGGTGCCTCCTGCTCGAGCCCTGGTGTTGCTGGATGAACCGGTGACCTCCACGGATCCGGCCGAAGGGGCAGCGCTCGCGAGTGCGTTGTTGTGCCGGCTGGCGGCTGCGGGGGTGAAAGTCGTGGCCACCACCCACTACAGCCTGTTGAAAGGCCTGGCCCAGGACCGGCCGGGCTTCGCCAATGCCAGCGTGGAATTTAACCTCGATACTCTTTCACCGACCTATCGCTTGATTCAAGGCCAACCAGGCGGCTCGGCGGCGATTGAAATTGCAGGACGTCTCGGGATGGATCAGTCGCTCCTGGAGGATGCTCGCGCCCGATTGCAGGGAGACAACCGCTTGCTGGAGACGCTGCTCAGGGACTTGCAGGACAAACAACGACGACTCAACGACGACCTGACGGCTGCGACGGCGGCCCGGCAGGCTGCGGAACAGGCGTCTCGCGAGTCGCAGGAGTTGCTGACGTTCCTACAGGAATCCGAACGGGATGAGCGACAGGGGTTGAAGAAAAAGTTGTCTCAGGAGTTTCAGCGCGCCAGGGCCGCAGTGCAGGCGACGATGGACGACCTGAAGCGCGATCAAAAATTGCTCAAGGCCAAGGAGGCCAAAGCCCGGTTGATCGAATTGGAACAGGCGGTCCGGCGCGAGGTCGAAGAATCAGAAGAACCGATTCCCGTCGATCAGCTGTCCGTCGGAGACGCGGTCGAGGTGGTCGGGTTGGGTATGACCGGAACGTTGCTGGAGAATCCCCAAGGCAAAAAGCGCGTGCGTCTGAAAGTCGGTGAGGGGGAAATCCTGGCTCATGTGGCGAGTCTGGCAGGAATCCAGAGGAATCGTCAGCCACAGGCCCCGGGACCTGTCAAAACGAGCGCCGCTTCACCGAGGCGAACCAGCCAGACGCTGTCATCCGAGGACATCCAGGAGACGCTGGACGTGCGCGGTCAGGCAGCTGACGATGCATTGGACGTGGTAGTGGCCGGTCTCGATCGCGCCATTCTCGGCGGGAGCCCCTTTGTCCGCATCATCCATGGGCATGGGACCGGCCGGTTGAGAAGCGCTTTGCGGGACTACTTGAAGGCCTCTCCCTACGTGATGGCCTTCAGACCGGGCGACCGCGCAGAAGGGGGCGATGGGGTGACGATTGTGGAGTTGCGATAACCCGGTGGCCTGAGGGCTATGCTCCATGCCGGAATTTTTGTATGCTGAAGGAGAGTCGTCCGAAGGGATGCGTCTGCAATTCGATGTGTGGAGTCTGACATGACATAACCTTATTGCGTCCGAACCGGGGCTCCGCCGGGCCTCACACAGCGCCTGACTCAAAGCGCCGGTCCAGCCGCAACCTACCCTATGGCCTGCCGTCATGCGCCAGCGGGTCAGTCTTCAGAGTTTGTTCACCCTGTCAGTGCTTGCCGTGGGAATGTTCTCCGGCACTGTAGGCCTCGCCTATGCCTACTGGCACGCCAGACAATCCCTTCAGTCCACCGTGGGGATCACTTTCCAAGAAATAGCCCGTCAAAGCGCCGACAAGGCTGCCTTATTGCTTGCCGGAGAAATTGAATGGGTGCAGCGGCTTGCCGCGCTTCCCGATATCCGGGCATCCGTGGAACGATCGTTGACGCCTGCGCAGACGGCTCTCCGGGTCGAGCGATGGCGCGAAGAACAGCATCGATATTTCCATGCCCTGGCAATTATTCGGGCGGACGGGCACCTGGTCGGCGGCCGGGTGAGTGATTCCGCGCGAGAGTTCTATAGCCGGCAGCCTTGGTGGACGACGGTCGTGCAGAAGGGGCGCTCCTGGGCAGGCCCGCTGACGCTGGATGAGGAAGGGAAGGGTTACTGGGAAGTCGCGGTGCCGATTGGCGAGCGGGATAAGCCGGTTCGTGGAGCTCTCAAAGTCGTCATCGGGACGAACCGCATCTTGTCCTCGATCCTGGGCAGCCGTCTCGGCCGGACAGGCCACATGATGCTGTTGGATGAGCAGGGAGCGGTCCTGGCCTGCTCCGCGCTTGCGCCCAACCTTCATACGCCTCTTCCGGAGAGTGTCACGCAGGAGAGGACCGGGGTCCCTACCGCACGATGGGCTCAGGTAGCCAGGGATAGTCACGGTGGGCAGGGGGGCATCATCGGGATGGCCCCTGTCGTGCTTCCGGCGGAGGTGGCGCAGGCGCCGGTCTGGTCCATCCTGGTGCAGCAGGATCCGGCGGAGACATTTGAACCATTGTCTGCCCTGCTCGGGAAGCTTGGGGCATTCTGGATCGGGGCGAGTGTGTTTGTGTTGTGGCTGCGCTGGCGGCTGGGGCGGCGGATTGTGCGCCCTCTGGGGGCGTTGATTCAGCGCATCAACCGGATGGGCGATGGTGAGCGCCCCGCCCCCCTTCCGGTGCCGTCGTCCGACCATCTGTGTGGAATTGAAGAGATCGACAGGATCGCCGCAAGTTTCGACGATCTGGCTCAGCGTCTGGAGCTGGCGTCGCAAGCGAAGGCACAATATGTTCGTCGGATCGAGCAGGCTAATGTCGACCTGGCGACCTCCGAAGAACACTATCGGCTGCTGTGGGATCACTCGATCGATACCAAAATTCTGGTCGATCCCCTCGGGGTGATCCAGGCCATGAATGGACGCGGCGAGCTGACGCTCGGCCGGCCGGCCTCAACCGTCGTACACCGTCGGGTCGTCGAGCTCGTGGCCGAGGCCGAACAAGTCCGTCTGCAGGCACAGTTGGATTGTGTGCGGCAAAGCGGCGCGGAAGTGTCGGCGGGCGAGATGCGCGTGCCCCTGCCCATCCCGGGAGGTGAGCTGACGATGGACGTTGATTGCGTGCCGGTCAAGAAGGCCGGCCGCATTGAATCGATCATGGTGCAGCTCCGTGACCTGACCGAGCAGAAACAGCTTGAGCAGCAATTGCTCCGATCCGAACGCCTTGCGTCGTTGAGTCAATTCGCCTCGATGTTTGCGCACGATATCCGGAATCCCCTGGCAGGGATCAAGAAAACGCTGGAATGGCTCGCCGGTCGCCCGGAGATGGGGCAAGACTTGCCGCGTCGCTGCCTCGAGGATTTGCGTTTCACGACCGACCTGCTCCTCGGCATGATCAACGACATGCTGGACGTGTATCAGGAACACTATTCGGGACTTCCGCTGAGCCGGTCGCCGGTGGCGACGGGCATGCTTCTGCAAGAGACGTTGCGGCTCTTTCGTTTCGAAGCAGAGGCGCAGGGCGTGCGGTTCGTGGTACGCAGGCCGTCGGAGGAAGTGTGGGTGTGGGGGGACGGGCGGCGGCTGCAACGGGTCTTGATCAATCTGCTGCATAACGCCCTCAAGTACTCGCCGTCGCAGGGCACCATCACCTTGACCCTGCTGGTGGATGAGTCGCCGATGCAACGCGCGGCGTCCGCCGCAGAGCCGTCTCCCGGCTCCATGGTGACGATCCGGATCGAGGATGAGGGGCCGGGCATCGCCCCGGATGATGTGTCGCACGTGTTCGAGATGTTTTTCCGGAAGAAGGACGGACAGGATTATCGGATCGGGCGCGGCCTTGGATTACATTTTTGTCGGCTCGTGGTCGAGGCCCATGGCGGGCGTATCACCGCCGGCAATCGTCCTGCGGGCGGAGCCGTTCTGACGGTCGCGTTGCCGGTCAGACAGGAGCAGTCATGCCTATCTCCATCCTGATCGCCGAGGATCAACGGTTGTTTCGGCAGAGTTTGCGGATGTTGCTCGAGCATGAGCCGGACATTGTGGTGGTAGGGGAGGCCATGGACGGCCGGCAGGCGTTCGACCTCGCCGTGGAGAAAAAGCCCGACATCGTGCTGATGGATGTCGACATGCCGCGGCTGGACGGCATCACGGCCACCCGATTGATCCGCGCTTGTGTGTCGGACTGCCGGGTGTTGATGCTGTCCGTGCACGACGACGATGCCCGTATCGTCGCAGCCGTGCGGGCGGGAGCCTGCGGGTACATTCTAAAAGACGCCGACCATGAGGAGTTCCTGCGGATCATCCGCGCAACCTTCCTGAATAAGCCCGTGCGTTCGGCCTACATGCCGGACGGGTTTGCCAAAAAAGCTGTGGCCCTGGCGGGCCAACAAGGGGAGTCGGATTCCGGCGGGCTGTCCTTGCTGACCGATAGGGAACGAGAAATTCTCGCTTGTGCCGCGGCCGGGCGCAGTAATAAAGAAATCGCCGATCAACTCTGCGTGTCCCTCGATACCGTGAAAACTCATCTCCATCATGCCTATCAAAAGTTGAAGGTCAACGGGCGTGTTGAGGCCGTGCTCGTGTATCTCGGGAACGGCTGACGCCCGCTTGCTCACCGCGTTTCTGCTCACCCGAAGGGTGGAGAGAAAATCCACCTCCCAGGCAATAGGCCTCGCGTAGACCTTCCCGTAGAGTGGGATCGGTTTCGATCATCGTGGATCAACGCGTTCAGGCTTGAGAGAGGAGGACAGATCATGGATAGGACAGCGTTCCTCTCGACTGCATCACCGATCATGATCGGCTCAGCTGTCGTCGCGTTCCTGGCATCGGCGGGGTTCGCTCAGGTCATCCACCCGGATCAGATGTTCGGGGCGTTCACGCCACAAGCGGAAAGTCGGCCTGGAGACAGTCCTGCCTCCAGCGACTCGGCGGGAAGTGAGCCGGAGAAGGGGTTTGATCGCCAGATGCTGGCTCCGGATAACGAGCCTTCCGAGGGGATGGGCATGAACATGCTGAAGACGCCGGACAGCAAGGATGCCGATGATGCTCGGGAATCGGATCGTCAGTCGTCGGTCTCCTTCTGACCCTCTTCCGGGGATTGCGTCGTGACCAAGGAGGCGCACCATGAAAAGCTCTAGATTGAGAGAGGCGTGTTGGACTCTGGTGATTGGATTGTGTCTCGGGACGAGCCTGCTGCTCGGAACGGCCGGTGCTCAACAGTCCTGGGTCGATGACCTCAACGGGTCACTTACCTTCTACAAGACCAGCTATCCGGGGGCGAATTGGGAACCCTACAGTGAACGCCTGGCGGTTGTGAAGGACGCCATCGGACGGGGAGATAACAAGACCGTCAAAACCGAGATGGGGAAATGGTTCAAGATGTTGCGGACCCGCGAGCAGGGCATTCACGACGTGGCGGCGGATGAGTTGTTCAACTTTGCCGTCATGATTACCCCGATCCAGGAATATGGCATTGCTGTCCCGCCGGCTCCGGGGATGGGGAATGAGCCGGGCTACTGACCAGAACAGGGATCGCGAAAGACGTAAAAGGAGGGTACCATGAAGTGGACGGCGTGCCTTCTCGTCGGGTTGATCGGAGTCCTGTGTCCATTGGCGCCGGCCGGGGCGGAATCATCAGAGGGATCATCGCCCGGCGTGCATCTGGCCGTGAGCGGGCAGATTGCTAAGATTGAGAGCGGGCTCCTGTTTGTGAAAACTCCGTATGGGCTGCAAATGCGGACGATTAGCCCCAATAAGGCGGATCGAATCGGGCTGTATGACGCGCGGGTCGGCGATGAGGTGTGGTTGCTGGTCGATTCGGGAAACGTGTTGTTGGACGCCACCAGACCCGGCGGGGAGGATTTTGCCAATCACAAGGTGGTGGCCGGCCGGATTCGCTACGCCGATCCTTTTTGGCGGGAAATTCAACTCTCCACTCCTGCAGGGTTCGAACGGTTTGAGGTGGATACGCTGGTAGGGAGCAAACTCTCGGTGTTCCAGGAAGGGATGCCTGTGACGATCGAGCTGGATGCGGACAATGTAATGATCGACATCCGGCCCAATCGGTAAGGGCAGAGGGCTCGGTATGCGCGTAGCGCCTTGACTTGGTCGCAGGCCACTCGTACCATTTGCATGACGTGCGCTGCTGTCCGGCTGAGACGGGCGGCAGCGCACGGTTTCCTACAGCCCGCAACGCGAACGCATCAGGGGCAATCCATGCGACGTCGTCTGCTGTGGATGGTGGCGTGTCTGGTCGCAGGAGGGGGGCTGAACGCCATTCAGCCGACTTCGGGGTTCGAACAACCCGAACGTTCTTCAATTCCATTCCATACGGTGCTTGAACTCGAACAGACTGCCCGTCTGCTCGCCGTGCTCCTCGACTCCGGCCGTGCGGTGGTCAATGACAATCAGATCCTCTTGGATGGATCACACGGCCAAGGCCTCACGCCGGAAGCTTTCGAACGACAACTCCTGGATATGTTCCGGGGCCGGGCCGGAATCGACTTGCATGAGTTGGACAACGCGACGCTAGCCCCGCGGACGAAACGGCTGCTTCGTGCATTGGTCGAGACCAGCAGGCAGGTGATCGCCGATGTCCGCCGGGAGCTCGATCCCCACGCCACCGGATTCAAGGGGTTCATTCCCGCGGCGTTCGGGGCGCGGGTGTCTGCCCGGTTCACCGATCAAACCGGCGTGCGCCTGAAGCAAACCTCGCTGGCCCCGCGGAACCCTGCCAACCGTCCGGACGCCTACGAACGGGGCGCCTTGGAAGCATTTGCCGATGCCGCCTATCCTCGGGAAACCGTCATCAGCGAGATGGCGGCCAACAGCTCGTCATTCCGCTTGATGTTTCCGTTGTATGCGACGAGGCATTGTCTGGATTGTCATGGTGAACCCAAAGGGGTGGTCGACCGCATGGGCTACCCGCGGGAAGGCCTCGTCCTCGGACAAAATGCCGGGGCGATCAGTGTACTACTGCCGGTCAAACCATGAAGATTCTTCTGGTCCTAGTCGCCCTCTTCCTGGGCACCGTTGATCGTGGGGAGGCCAACGAGCGGTCACCGCTGCCGGTGGAGAAACCGGCTGGCAGCGGCGTGATCGTCCACCACGATGGCTATGTGCTGACAGCGCATCATGTGGTCGCCAACGCCAAACGGATTACGATCGTCACGCCGGGAGAATTTCGGGCCCCCGCTGTGCTCGTCAGTGTGGATGCGGAGCATGACCTCGCCCTCCTGAAGGTGGAGACCGTCGGACTATCCGAAGCGCCGCTTGGGTATGCCGGTGCCGTGAAACTGGATCAGGAGGTGATTGCCGTCGGGTTTCAGTTCGGGTTGCGCGAAACCACCATCACCAGAGGCCATGTGGCCGCGGTGCGTACCAGGGGCGTGCAACGGGTGTTTCAAGTGGACGCGGCGGTGAACCCGGGCAACAGCGGCGGAGCGGTCTTCAATCGGCAGGGGGAAGTCGTCGGAATTCTCACCACGAAATTTACGCATCCCTCAGGAATCGTGCCGGAAGGCATGGCGTTCGCCGTCCCCATCAGTTATGCCACGCCCTTGCTGGCCAACATTCCGGATTTTGATTTTTCGGCGATCGGCAAAGTTAGAAAAGAGATCAAGAAGGGAAAAGGCACCAGCGATCCCGTTCCGGACATGGCGCGGACAGCCGTACGGATCGAGACCATTCGCATGTCTGACACGCCGGCTGCGCCGAGCCGGTCTGCCACGATGCCTCCGGCTGCGGAGGCGCTGCGAAGTGGGCAGGCGTCGGTGGCCCGCGCGGCCGCACCGCCTGTTCGTTCGACTGAGGCCGCTCCGGCGGCCGGTGAGGATTCTATCGCTCGGGTCAATGTCCAGCTTGAGGCGGACCAGCAGGAGACGGTGAAACGGCTCTTGGAGCAAGGCCTGACGCCCCCTGCCGGAATGGTGCTGATCCCGGCAGGCGAATTTCTCATGGGGATGGAGGATGGCCTGCCCGATGCGCGCCCCCTGCATCGCCTCTATCTCAGCTCCTACTGGATCGATCAGCAGGGGGTGACAAACGCACAGTATCGAGCCTGTGTGGACGGAGGGAGCTGCCTCCCGCCGAAAGTGCGCGCGGCCTTCGATGATCCCCAGCTCGATCAACATCCCGTGACCGATGTCACCTGGATGCAGGCGAGAACCTATTGCCAATGGGGCGGGAAACGGTTGCCCACAGAGGCCGAATGGGAGAAAGCCGCGCGCGGCATCGACGGAAGGCGGTACCCCTGGGGGAACAGCGACGAGGTGATCCAGAAAAGCCGGGGGGCGCTGACGGATGGAAAGGCTTCCGCGAACGGCGTCGAGCCGGTGGGCGTGCCGCTGGCCTCCCGTTCACCCTATGGCGTGTCCGGCATGATCGGTCTGGTCTCGGAATGGGTGAAGGATTGGTATGCGGAGGATTTTTACCGCACCTCGCCGGCCCGTGACCCGCAAGGGCCCCTGCGGGGAACCTTTCGAGTCTTGCGGGGTGGCAGCTGGATGGAGCGTCCGCTGGAATTGCGCGCCGGCTACCGGGGATGGGATGAAATGACCTATTGGGGCCCGACGTTGGGGTTTCGTTGCGCGAATGACGCGCCGTAGTGGTTCGAACGCAGACAAGGCCGCCGGCATGATTGACGGTTTCCCCTTTTGAACGAGGTTGCTCTCCCGCCTCTTTCCCTCTCACCCAATCTCCAGTACGATAGCCCTCGACGCGCATGGTTGCCTCGGGTGAACCTTCTCGATGACCTCTTCGACACGGACAACGAAACTCCTCTCCGCGCTCGCGGTCGGCCTCGCTGTGTTCAGTCTCGTGGCTGGACTGCGGATGACCCGGTGGTTTGAGGTGGTGGAACTCAACGCGTTTGATCATCTGGTCCGGCGGTATGCCGATCCTGCCAAGGCGGATTCAAATCTTGCGCTGCTGGCCATCGATGAATCGAGCCTGGAGGCGTTCGGACGCTGGCCCTGGCCGCGTGACCGATTTGGGTATGTGGTGCGCTATCTCAAACAGGCGGGTGCAAGAGCCGTCGTCTTCGACGTGATGTTTTTCGAACCGGATGAGAATGCCGAAGAGTTTGATCAGTCGTTTGCCGACGACATGCGTGCGGCAGACAATGTGTTCCTCCCTATGTTGTTCCTCGCCGAGCCCGCCCCGATTCCACAGGAGCTGCAATCCCGCGCGACCCTGAAGGTCGAGTGGCGGGAATCGGACCGCAGGGCGGACATGCAGGCCGGGGTGAAGCCGCCGACTCTAGTGCTGGCGCAGCAGGCGCATGGCCTCGGCGTCATCAATCTGTCCGCGGATGCAGACGGCCCGACGAGGCGCATTCCGTTGTTGGGGCAGGTGGGCGGGCAGTTCGTTCCGCATCTCCCGGTCGCGGTGGCCCGGTACCTGCTCGGGGCGGACGGGCTTTCCGTCGAGGATGGCCGGGTACGCATCGGGAACAGCAGTACTCCACTCGATGCCGATGGCCACCTCTTGATCCGGTGGCACGGCTCGCTGGAGCAGACCTACCATGCTCGGAAGTATTCGATTGGCGGAGTGCTGCAGGCATTCGCTCAGCAGGAAAAAGGGGAGCGGCCAACACTGGATGCGACGTTGTTCAAAGACAAGGTCGTGTTTATCGCCGGGACGGCGGCAGGTCTGTACGATCTTCGAGTCACCCCATTTTCTTCCGCCACACCCGGCGTGCTCATCCACATGGCGGCGCTGGACAATTTGCTGCACGGGCAAGGATTGCAGGCCGCGCCGGCCTGGTTTTCGTTGACGGTTCTCCTGCTGCTGTGCCTCGCTTCGGCCGGGGCCTTCATGCTGGTGCCTTCCTATCCGGTCAAATTCGGCGTCACGATTGGCCTTGCCCTGGCCTACTATGGGTTGGTGGCACATGCCTTCGCCGGGCACGAGCGGTGGCTGGATCTGGTGTTTCCGGAGATGGCCCTGGCCTTGACGTTCGGCACGGCTGCGACGGTCGAATATGTAACCGAGGGAAAGCAGCGCCGGCTCATGCGGGCGGCGTTCGACAAGTACATGTCCTCTGAAGTGGTTGAGGAGATCATGCGGAATCCCGAGGCCATCAAGCTCGGGGGAGAGAAGAAGGAGATTTCGATTCTCTTCTCGGATATTGCCGGCTTCACGACCATCTCCGAAAAGATGCCGCCGGAGGATCTCGTGGCGTTGCTGAACCGCTACCTGTCGGCCATGACGACCATCATCAAGACCACCCATCGTGGCAATGTGAACAAGTATCTCGGAGACGGCATCATGGCACTCTTCGGCGCGCCCCTGAACGATCCCCAGCATGCGTCGCTGGCCTGCTATGCTGCGTTGGACTGTCAGGCCGAATTGGCCCGGCTCCGTGTGATTTGGAAGCAGGAGGGGTTGCCGGAAATTGGCGCCAGAATCGGTATCAACTCCGGGCCCTGCATTGTCGGCAACATGGGGTCTGAAGAACGGATGGAGTATACGGTGACCGGGGATAGCGTGAATCTGGCGTCGCGCCTAGAAGGCGCCAGCAAGTACTACGATACATTGATTTTGATCGGCCAGCGGACGGCCGAACTGGCCAAGAACGACGTTGAAGTGCGAGAGATCGATCTGCTACGAGTGAAGGGCAAAAAAGATCCGGTCGTCGTGTTTGAGCTGCTGGCCCGCAAGGGGCAGCTGGACGAGAAGAAGCAGCGCGTCATCGACGTGTACCTGGAAGGTCTGGCGGCCTATAAATTGCGAGATTTCTCGATCGCTTGCGCCAGATTTGCAGAAGCCGTGACCTTGGACCCATCGGATGGTCCGTCGCGCGTCTACCTCGAACGCTCGACCAATTATCGCCATACCCCTCCGTCAACAGAGTGGGATGGCGTGTATGAAATGACGTCGAAATGATCCGCGCCGTTGAAGGGAGAAAGCTGTGACACCACCACGATTGCTTCGAGTGTTTCCCATCGTCCTATGCCTCGGTCTGTTCGCCTGGGGGAGCGAGGCCCAGGCAGAAACTGTCTATGTGCAAGCCAAGACGGCGCAACTTCGCGCCGGAAAAACTTCATTGGATGCCGTGGTAGGGAACGTGAAGTTCGGCGAGGCGTTGGAGGTGGTCGGGCGTGACGGCAATTGGGTGGAGGTCAAGACTTCAGCCGGCGCCAAAGGATGGATCTTCGCCAACAAGACCTCATCGTCCAAACCGTCCGGCACCAACGATACATTGGCCAAGCTTGGCCAAAGCATGCGCGGCGGCGATGCATCGGCCACGACGGCCTCGGCGGGCGCCAGAGGACTGGATAAGGCTTCCGAAGGCTATGCCAATCGCGCCGGCGTGTCCGCGCGTGATCGCGACGCGGTGGATCGGATGACGGCCTATCAGATTCCCGATCAGGAGGTCGAGGAGTTTTTGCGAGAAGGAGGCCTCGGTGAATATGCGAAGTAATCAGAATCTGGCGGCAACGTTGATTGCCTTTTCTCTGGCCGCGGCCGGTTGCGCGGACGTGCAGCGAGCCAGTGAAGATATCGCGCGACAATCCGGTAATCCGCGCTTGGCCGGGGCCATTCATGGGGTCGGCAATGTTGTCGGGAGTCTGTTCCCCATCGGCTATGAGGAGGAGTCGTCGATCGGCCAGTCGATGGCCTTGCAGGTTGTGGCACGGTATGGCGGAGTCGTGGATCAACCGGAGCTCGTCCGGTATGTGAATCTGGTCGGGCGGGCAGTCGCCAACACGTCCGACCGGCCGGATATTCCCTATCGGGTGGCGATTCTGGAGCATGAATCGATCAATGCCTTTGCCGCGCCGGCCGGATACATCTTTGTCACGCGCGGTCTGCTCAAGCAGATCCGAAACGAGGCGGAGTTGGCCGCGGTGTTGGGACATGAAATCGCCCACGTGAGCCAAAAGCACATTCTCGATGTCATTCAGCGGAGCAAGCGCCTGGCAGGTGTGACCGAAGCGGGCCTGTCGTATGCGACGAGCAATCCGGCGGCGTTCAAGACCGTGATTGACGGCGCGGTCAAGAAGTTGCTCGATGAAGGCCTGGATCAGGAGAAGGAAACGGAAGCCGATACGGTCGGCGAAGTGTTCGCGGCGCGGGTCGGTTACGACGCGGAGGCCTATGTGGGCTTGCTGACGCGCTTACGGGACCTCAAGGGCGATGACCGGGCTTTGTTTAAAACCCATCCCAACTTTTCAGCGCGTATCGAGGCAGTGCAGAAAACGATTCAGGGCAAACATCTTGCCGCCACCGGCGTCCTGTTACAGGAGCGGTTCTCGCGCATGACCAAACGCATCTAGGGGCAGGAGGCTGAAACAGGCCGCCAGCGGCGTTCTCGCCTCGCTCAGGGCCTCAACGTACCGCAAGGGTACGCTTCGGCCCTTCCCTTGCTGCGGCCTTGCTGGACAGCCTGTTTGAGCCTCCTGCAGGACTGGTCTGATTAGCTGCCAGCGGCGTTCTCGGGTCGTTCAGGGGCCGTTCCTAGCTCGCCGGGCGAAAGCGCAGCGTGAAGGTGGTGCCGTTCCCCTGATTGCTGGTCACGGCCAGGGTTCCCCCGTTATCTTCCACGAGACGTTTGACGTTGGTGAGGCCGAGGCCAGTGCCATAGGTCTTGGTGGTGAAAAACGGTTCGAAAAGTCGCGCGAGGTGGTCTGGCGCTATGCCGCTTCCCGTATCCGCCACATCGATCTCCACATCGCCTCCTTCCCCGCCGCGGGTTGCCAGGGTCAGGGTTCCCCCTTCCGTCATCGCTTCCCGCGCATTGATCAGCACGTTCATGAGGGCTTCCTTGATCTGTTCAGGATCAATATGAATCAGGGGCAGGTTGCGTCCGAACCGGTGCTCGACCCGGATGTGTTCATGCCCGCCTTGCGCTTCCCACTGCTTCACAGCGGCGCGTATTACGTCTTCCGCAGCGCAGTCGGCAAAGTCCGGCGGCTTCTGCCTCGCATAACGCAGAAAGTCGTGAAGGCGTTGGGACAGTTTGTCGACTTCGTCGATGATATAGCGAGCCATTTCGTGACGGATCGCTTCGTCCTGCGGCCCCTCCAGCACCACTTGGGCTGAGCTACGGATCACGCCGAGGGGATTGCGGAGGTCGTGGGCAAGGGCGGCAAGGAGTTGTCCGACCGATGCCAGCTTTTCCTGCCGGATCAATTCATGTTGCTGCGACTTGATGGTGCGCAGATTTTCTTCCAGCACCGCCCGCATTGCGCTGAACGTCGTGGCGAGGTCTTCGATTTCATCACCGGTCCGGTATTCCTGCGGCAAGGGCGGAGTCGCAGGCGGGACAGTGCTGTTGGTGTGAGGCGTCGTCAAATTGAGGCGCAGTCCCTCGGCCTCCCGCTGGAGCGCGGCGAGCGGTTTGACGATCCGATAGCCGACGGCAAATCCAAAGGCGGACAGCACAATCACCAGGCCGAAGCCGATCACGCCGACGGACAGCAGGAGCGAATAGATTGGCGCATAGGTTTCCTCGGGAGCCTGTCGAACAAAGGCGTACCATCGATTGCCTTCCAGGCTGGACGGGGTCAACGGATGGCTGAAGCGGACCGGCGAGGCTCCAACGATCGCATCGCGCCCGCCGTGCGCATCGTCATTGGCCACCAACCACAAGGGACGGTCCAGAGCCAGCCGGTTCATCAGACTTGGGGGAATGAGGTGGGCGGTCGGCGGCAGCACCGGACAGATGAGCGGTGTCCCTTGCGTATCGAGGAGCATGGCATGGCCAGTATTCCCGATATGAATCGGGAGGATCAGCTGGGTGAGGAGATTGTGGCGGATCACGAGGTCGACGGCGCCAGTCACCGTGGCCCCGGCCTTCTCCACAATGGGAACCGCAACGTGGAAGATCGCGTCGTTGATGGCCGGGTCGAGCGTGACAGTGCTGACATAGGCCGTGCCGGCCGGGGCGTGCATGGCCTCGCGCCACCACGTTTGATCAGCCTGCTGCGGTGAGAGCCCCGGATCGGTGGAGGCGAGGACCAGGCCCCGGTGATCGGCAATGGTGACACGCAGATAGTGGCGGGATTCGTGCGCCCATTCTTCGAGGTAGCCGGCGGTGACCGGCTTTGTCAGAGGCCGATGAGCGGGGTGCGAACGAGCGGTTTCGGTTTGGCTGCGGTCGGACCGGTCGGAGAGTCCTTGCGCTTGTTGATTGGCGACGCTGATGGCCAGACGGCCGGCGCGATCGATTTCATCGTCGACGGCGCCGGCTAATCGAATCGATGTGGAGCGCGCAATTTCCTGGAACCCTTCTCCGATCGCCTGCTTGAGGCTGGCGGTGCTGGAATGGTAGGTGGCCCAGAGCGCGGCCATGCCCGGCACGATGCCGACGATCAATAACGCGACAAAAAATTTTCTCTGGAGCCCGCCGGTCCGTCGTGCAGCGCGCATCAGCCTTGAGGCTGTGACAGGTTATGTTTGGCCATGCGATAGCGCAGCGTGTTGCGTGTGATTTTGAGCAGGCGGCTGGCTTCAGACACATTGCCGCCGCTCTTCGTCAGCGCTTCTTGCAGCATCGCTTTTTCGACCTCTTCGACCGACAGCCCGAACGAGAGGAGCGAGGGACCGCCGGCCGGCGACGCCGGCGGCTGGGGGGCTGCGGCGGTCAGCGAAGCCGGGAGATGCTCGGGCTGAATCATGTCCTGCTTGCAGGTGATCGTCAGCCATTCCACGACATTGTGAAGCTCCCGCACATTGCCGGGCCAGGGATACTGCGTGAGACGCGTGAGCGCGTCCCGCGCGATCCCTTTGATGCGGCTGCCACGCTCGCGGCGGGCCTGGTCGAGAAACTGAGTCAGGATCGGTTCGATATCGCCCGGCCGTTCCCGCAGGGGGGGCATGCGAAGCTGGTAGACGTTCAGGCGATAATACAAATCCAGGCGGAAGCGACCGGCCTTGATGAGGTCGGGCAACTCCTGATTCGTCGCGGCAATGACTCGCAGATCGACTGGAATGCTCCGAACCCCGCCCAGCGGCTCCACCACATGCTGCTCGAGCACCCGCAGAAGTTTGGCTTGCGCCGTCAGGCTGAGTTCGCCGATTTCATCCAGGAACAAGGTGCCGCGATCGGCCATTTGAAAACGGCCCGGCTTGGACTTCTTTGCGTCGGTGAAGGCGCCTTTCTCATAGCCGAACAGTTCGGATTCAAGCAGATGCTCGGGAATGCCGGCGCAGTTCAGCGCCACCATCGGGCCTTGCGCGCGCGGGCTGACCAGGTGAATGGCGCGCGCGAGGAGATCCTTGCCCGTGCCGCTCTCGCCTGTGATCAGCACGGTGGCATCGGTCTGGGCCACCTCCCTGGCAAGCCGTTTGACCAGCTCCATTTCTTTGGAGACGCTGACGATGCGGTCGAATCCGAACTGCTCATGGAGCCCTGCGCGCAGCGCGCGATTGTCCCGGGCGAGTTGACGGACTTGCAGCGCGCGGGCGATGACGATTTTCAGCTCTTCGTTATCCACCGGCTTGGAGATGTAATCGTAGGCGCCCTTCTGCATTGCCTCGACGGCCGATTTTACCGTTCCATAGCCGGTCACGATGAGGACCGGCACATCAGGCGCCTGTTGGCGGGCGGCTTCCAGCACGTCCATGCCCGACAGGGTTCCCAGTTGAAGGTCCGTGATGATCATGTCGAGCGAGTCATGCTCCTGCAGCAAGCGGATGGCTTCCTCTCCGGAACGCGCCAACAGCAGATGATACCCGGCAGGTTTCAGCACCAGCTCAAAGAGGCGGCGCATGCGTTCTTCGTCTTCGACGATCAGGAGGGTGGGTGCGTGCATGGTCTTGCAACCGCTGAGGTGGGTCCTCGACTGCGCGAGGACGTGAGGCAGTAGCCTACCACTATCGGCGAAAGAGAAACAGAGGGACGCTTACAGAGGATCGGCGTTTGATGATGGTGCGGGTGTGGGACTCCCGGCTGGCTTGGCTTCATTGTTCCACGCCCAGGAGAGGTTGCGTTGGAATCCCGCATGTTTTGCGCGTCGAATGGGACTGTGTTTGAATGTTGCGGCGAATGTCGCCTCGTTCAGTGCCATTAAGGCGCGCAGCGAAGGCGAGGCGGTAAGCCGGGTAGGTTGGAAGCCCGGTTCGCTGGTCGGTTCGGCTTGATGGTTGTACGGGCAGATATCGAGGCAATCGTCGCAGCCGAAAATTCGATTCCCCAATCCTCGCCGGAGTTCGTCAGAAATGGGGGGCTCGCCGCCCCGAAGCTCAATCGTGAGGTAGGAAATGCAGCGCCCGGCATCCACGACGTATGGCTCGGTGATGGCTCCCGTGGGACAGGCTTGAATGCAGAGCGTGCAACTGCCGCACAAATCGGTTCCGGCCTCGTCCGGATCTAGTTCCAGGGTCGTCAGAAGTTCTCCCAGCAACAGCCAGGAGCCGAACTGAGGTGAGACGAGATTGGAATGTTTGCCGATCCATCCCAGGCCGGCCTGCTGAGCCCAGGCTTTTTCCATGACAGGCCCCGTATCGACGTAGGCGCGATGGCGACTCTCGGGCGCGAGGGCGGTGATGTGTTCGGATAGTCGGGTCAATCGATCACCGAGGATTTTGTGGTAGTCGAGCCCCCAGGCATACCGGGCAATCCGCCCATTCCCCGGTCGCTCGTCCGCTCGCTGGTCGGTGTAGTAGTTCATCCCGACGGAAATGATGGAACGGCATCCGGGCAGGACCAGGGCGGGATCGGCCCGTCGTTCCGGGTCGCGCGTCATCCAGCCCATGGAGGCATGGAAACCTCGTCGCAGCCATTCATGCAGCCGGTCGAGGAGCCGATTGAAGGGAGGGCCGGCACGATGATCCGGTGTCGGTTCCAAGCGGTGCGGCAGTCTGCTGATGCCGACCACGTCGAAACCCAGGTCGCGCGCGGCCTGTTTGATCTGAGTGGTGAGTGTCGGGGACATCAGGGTTTTGTGCACTCAAAACGCACCATGAATTGGCCGGTGCAATGGCTGGAGTCACAGCGCGTGCATTGTCCGGTAATTTTGGTTTTCCAGTCCGTCCCTTTCTTGTCGAACGCGCAGAAGGTGCGGCCGGCTTTAGAGACGGTAGTCCAGGGTTTGTCCGTTCCGGGAAACTTCGCGATGACGCAGCCGGCTGGGACCGGCACCTGGCACTGGTGGGCGGGATCTCCCTTGGCCATGCCGAAACTACATGAATGCTCAGTCGTTGCCGCAGAGTCAGGGGGTGTTTGTGCCTGCGCGTCGAGCGGCGGGACGCTGAGCGCGGCGTGCATACCGAAGAGCATCACGGACATCATACGAACCAGCCAAACCATCATACGGAGGCTCCGGTGGAAGGCGGCATGGTATCACAGCCTGCTTTCCGCGGAGAACCCTCGCCCCGTGAGTACACGACACCTTTGCTCCGGTCTCTTCCGATTCTGTCCGGACATTGTTCAAAAACCACCGTCGGTGTAGGGGAGTGCAGAAGCCTTGTGAGGCGTAACCTGCTGCCAAAGCAGGGACAGGCGAGTGGCATGCGAGTTGCGAGAACCTGTGGGCATCCAGGGGCGTGTGGATACGTGTGCAACGGGACGACGGGATCCCGGCATGACGGATGATGATCGTTTCTTCGTCGTTTTCTGGTTGCACCATGGCGCAGGAAAAAATTCTGATCGTTGACGATGAAGTGGTGGTGGCTGAAGACATCCGTCGTCAGCTGCGTTCGCTTGGATATGTCGTGGTCGGGGTGGTGGCCTCGGGAAGCGAGGCCGTAGATTTGGCTGGAGAACATCGGCCGGATCTGATCCTCATGGATATCAAGCTCAAAGGTCCGCTGGATGGGATCGATGCGGCCCGAACGATTCACTCGCGCTATGGCATCCCGGTGATCTATTTGACGGCGTTTTCCGACGAAGACACTCTGGAACGGGCGAGACATACTCTTCCGTTGGCGTATTTGATCAAACCCTTCGTGAGTAGCGATTTACGCGCGGCGCTCGACCTGGCGCTCTTTCGTCATCGTGTCTTGCGGATTGCTGAACAACGCGGCCGTTGGCTCGATTCGGTGGTGCAGTCGATGGGCGATGCAGTCGTGACGATCGATCTGCAGGGAAAGGTGACGTTGCTCAACCCGGCGGCGGAGAGATTAACCGGGTGGTCCCAATCAGATGGGCTCGGGAAAGCAATTCAGGATGTCATGGTCGTTGTGGATGCGCAGCGCCGCACACCCCTCGTGAACACGGCCCTCTCTGCCTTGCAGCAGATCAAGGCGTCGGAACAAGGCGCCGGCCCATTCCTGCTCATCAGTCGTCAAGGAGCCGAGCACCTCATCACCGAGAACGCGACCGTCATTCACGACGAACGGGGAGCACCTGCCGGAGTTGTGCTGGTATTCCGTCCCGCCACCGCCTGACCGGTGAACCATTCGCCGATCGCGACGTGATCCTCCGTTGGCCATTGTTGGGTCATGTTCTCTGCGCTCGCACTCCCGGCGGTCAATGAGTATACTTTTCCTATGACCTCCTCGGCGTTGAGTGATTCCTGCGGCCATTCTGTTGTCATAGCTGGAGCACGAAGGATCCCTCGTCCCATCGTTCAATGGATTCCAACATCCCTCGTGAGAAACGACATCTCCCGACCTAACGGTGCCTTCGGTAGAACATGATGCGCGCCATGGGACGTCTCATGTCTTTTCTGGGGGCTCTTCTCGGCTGCTTGACGGCCTTTGTGCTGACGCCTGCCTCTCAATCCTGGCCGGGAGAGGTGGGGGCGATTCACCTGCTTCGGCCTCTTCTGGTGGAGATTGATCCAGGCGGCGGAGTCAAAGCGACGGCCACATTACTTTTTCCGGGGAGTCCGTCCGTCCTTCAATCCATCCTCACTGAATACCGCAAGTGGCCGGAGTTATTTGAGACCCGTATGCGTGTTGCGCAGGTCGAGGAACGCGAAGGACATGTGCTGACCGACGTCTATATTTCTCATGCGCTCCTCCCCGGTGAACAGCGATTGCTCTGCGAATCGCAGGAATTGCCTGGCGGAGGATTGATCACCGATCTCAAGGGAGGCGATTTCAAACAGTACCATCGGGAGTGGAAGCTGCAAGCGGCGGGCGAAGGCACTCAGACGAGAGCGGAGTTTGAACTCCTGGTCGAGCCGAAGATCATGATTCCCGACTGGTTGATTGCTATGGCCATGGAGCGGGAGCTCACGGTGCACTTTCGGCTCGTGCGGCAACGGGCGCTGGATCTGGTTACGAAGGAAAGGTAAGAATTGTCAGTTCGGCCTTTTCTACGCCCCGCTTGACGAAGGCACTGATCTCCAGCCCACGTTCGATGCGAACGATATCATCGGGTTTGGTCCTGGTGCTCGGATGTAACGGGACGAAGAGTTTGCAACAATCCTGATCCGGTTCTATCGAGGTGGTAAAGCTGCCGATCTGTTGCGCCTGTTCCGTAATTTCGATCTTATCCATGCCAATGAGCGGACGGAGCATCGGAATGTCCGCTGCGTTCTCAACGACACACAGATTCTCCGCTGTCTGCGAGGCGACCTGGCCCAGACTATCGCCGGTTACCAGCGCCCAGCAGCCTTCCCGCCGCGCCAGCTCCTGCGCAATCCGCACCATGATCCGCCGGTATAACACCACACGAAAGGGCGCGGGCGCGTTGGCGACGATCTCCTGTTGAATCTCGCCGAACGGCACGATGTACAGCTTGGAGTGATATTGGTACGTCGTCAGGAGCTGGACCAGCTCCTGGACCTTTTCCTCTGAGGCGCGACTGACGAGCGGGCGGCCGGAGAAGTGGACGAAGACCGCCTTGCAGCCGCGTTTGATCATGCGGTAGGCCGCAACCGGGGAGTCGATACCTCCGGAGATCAAACAGGCAACCTTGCCGCTGGTGCCCACCGGCATGCCGCCGGGACCCTGGATCTTTCTCGCCGCGACATGGGCTTCTTTGGTCAGAAGCTCGATGTAAAGGGTCACGTCCGGCTGTTTCAACTTCACCACTTTGCCCGTGGTTTCATGGAGATACCCGCCGACTTCGCGCTCCACATCCATCGACGTCAATGGCAGACGTTTATCCGCGCGTTTGGCCGTCACTCGAAAAGAGGTGAATGTCTGTTCAGCCAGTTGGCGCTGTGCGATCCGCTTGATGATCGACAGGTCCGGCGCCCTGAGATCTAACGGCACGGATTCGCTCAACAGGAAGTTTGACACTCCGCAGATGCGCCGGAGCCGTTCTGTCACCGCGTCCGGCGTGACCTCGTCGGGAATCGTCACGCGGATGCGCCCTTGCAGCGATTCGATTCGCCGGATCTTCAAGTCTCTAAGGGCCAGGCGGATGTTGCGGACGAGTCGCTGTTCGAAGAAATCGCGGTTGCGGCCTTTGAGGGCGAGTTCGTGGTAGTGGACGATCGCGCAATGCATATCTTAGCGTGAAAGGTAAAACGTGAAAGGTAAAAGGTTGAAGAAAGTAAGCCTGTCGAAGGGGTAATGCATAAAGTTTACGATTTCGCTCCCAGATGACGAATAAGTCCGCTGAGCATTTTGTCGACTCGTTCAAGCAGTTCATTCAAAGCCTGCCACTCTTTCGGCCCAAGATACTCAAGGCGAACAGCGAGTTCCAGTTGCGTGTCGAGTTCGCTGAGTGAGCCTTTGGCAATATGGAGAAATTGAACAAATTCCCTCTTTGTTTGCCTTGCCGCGCCTTCGGCGATGTTGCTTGGGATGCTGACTCCTGCGCGTCTGATCTGATTGGTTAGACCATATTGCTCTTTGGAAGGGAAGTGGTCGGTCTTTTGATAGACTTGCTGTGCTAATTCAATTGCCGTGGTCCAGGCATCCAGCTTTTTGTGGGGCTTGTTCATTCGTGAACTTTAAGGAGAACGTTTCACCTTTCACGTTTTACGTTTCACGCTCCAGAAATCGCTCGGCGTCGATGGCGGCCATGCAGCCGGAGCCGGCAGCGGTGATCGCTTGGCGGTATTTCGTATCCTGGACGTCGCCGGCGGCGAACAGGCCAGCCACGCTGGTGGCGGTCCCGCGCGAGGTGAGGACGTAGCCCTTTTCGTCCATCTCCAACTGGCCCTTGAACAAATCCGTGTTGGGACGATGGCCGATGGCGACGAAGACGCCGGCACAGGCGAGTTCCGTAAAGGCACCGGTGACGATATTTTTGAGTCGGACCCCGGTGACCAGATCCTTTCCGAGAATGTCTTCAACGACGGAGTTCCACGAGAAAGAAATCTTTTCGTTCCTCATGGCGCGATCTTGCATGATTTTAGAAGCCCGCAGCTTGTCGCGGCGGTGAACGAGGGTGACGGTGCGCGCAAACTTCGTCAGGAAGATGGCCTCTTCCACCGCGCTGTCCCCTCCGCCGACGACCACCAGGTCCTGGCCGCGAAAGAAGTAGCCATCGCAGGTGGCGCAAGTCGAGACGCCGTGCCCGGTCAGGCGTTGTTCGTTCGGCAATCCGAGTTGGATAGCCGAGGCGCCGGTGGCCAATATGAGGGCTCCCGCCTCCAGGGTCTGCTCTCTGTCGATGGTCAGGCGAAACGGGCGTCGCGACAGATCAACTGCCGAGACGTCCCCGGTCAGGAACTCAGTCCCGAACCGCTCTGCCTGGCCCCGCATTTCCTTCATCAACTCGGGCCCCATAATGCCTTTGGAAAAGCCCGGATAGTTTTCGACCTCCGTTGTGGTGGTCAGTTGTCCACCGGATTGCCAGCCTTCGATCAGAAGGGGTGACAGGTTGGCTCGCGCGGCATAGATGGCTGCTGTGAGGCCCGCAGGGCCGGAGCCGATGATGACAAGGTTGCGCATGAGCGGATGCTAACATACAGAAGCCGCGAGGGAAAAGCTGGGGTCAGGCAAGGGCGAGGAGTTCAGCGTAGAGCTGCTTCACGACAGTGAACAGGCGCCGGCGCGGGGTGGTGCCGTCGAGGAGGTAGTCGGAAGCGGCAGCCTTCTTCCGCAGCGGCCATTGACTGCGGATGCGCCGGATGGCTTCGGCGCCTGTCAATCCATTGCGTTTCTTCAATCGAGTGATTTGTGTGTCCCGATTGGCGGTGACCACGACGACCTTGTCCACGCGCGCATCGATTTTTGCTTCGAACAGGAGCGGGACATCATAGATGACGACAGATTTGGGCTGATGGCGAGCGGCCTCCCGAGTTCGTCTGGCCTGCTCCCGTGCGACGCGAGGATGAATGATCTGTTCCAGGCGCCGCAGTTGTGCCGGATGCCGGAAGACGAGTGCACCCAGGGCTTGCCGGTTCAGCGTGCGATCTGGGTTTAGCACGGAGGGGCCGAACGTCTTGATGATCTCGCGCCAGGCTGGTTTGCCCGGTTTGACGACCTGATGGGCCAGGGCATCGGCATCGATGACGACCGCTCCGCAACGCGCAAACATACGTGCGACCGTGCTCTTGCCGGTCGCCACTCCGCCGGTCAGGCCTACCAGAATCATGGGGCGTGAAGATAGCATGGGGTGGTTGCCCCCGCAACGAGGCTCGATTGACTTCTCGCTGGTCCCGGCGGTATAGCCATCCATATGCTGTGCGCTATCGTTCGAAATGTGGTCTTGGGTCTGACGGTCGTGGCTGCTGGGGTGACTGGTGCGCTGGCGGAAGACCCTGCGGCTGCGCAACGCGAGCCCCTGGTGGTGGCCTTGGACGGCTCGGGCCAGTATCGCTCTATTCAGGAAGCGGTGGATGCCGCGAAAAAGGGTGACACCATTCTGATCCGCCCCGGTGCCTATCCCGAAGACGTCACTATTCACAGCAAAGAAAATGTCCGCTTAATCGGGGCCGGCATGGATCAGGTGACGATCCTGGGTCGTGAACGGGTGGGCGTGTTTCATATCGGCAAGTGGCCCTACGGGGCGACCAATATCGAGATCTCCGGCATTACCGTCAATGAACATGGCGGGCACGCGATGGGGATGTTTAACGGCCGCGGCATCCACTTTCATCATGCGCGGGTGAAAGGCATGTTGTTTACGCAGCAGGTGGAGGATGTGCGGATTGAGGATTGCGATATCGGCGGCAGCGAAACCACCGGTATTCAATTTGCCAATTCTCAGGCCGTCATGCGGGGCAACTTCATCCACGACAACGACCATGGCGTCAGCGTCGCCGGGAAATCCACCGTGCGGCTGGAACGGAATGTCATTACCCGAAGCCTGTTTGAAGCCGTGATCGTCAACGATCAGGCGCAAGCGATTCTGCTCGGGAATACGTTCGTCAAAAACGGCGGGGGCGCCGCGTTTTTGGGAACGTCTCAAAATGAGGCCTCAGGCAATATCGTGAGCCTGAATGCCTATGGGTTCGTCGTGGGAGCCTCGAGCCGGGTGCTCTTCTCCTACAATGCCATGCAGAACTCGGGTTCCAACTATCTCCGGTCGGGAACCCCGAACCAGCCGGCGCCCGAACTGAAGCCTGATTCTGATTTGACGGTAGACCCACGGTTCGTTGACACCGCGCGGGATGATTTCAGGCTTCGGGCAGACACCTCGCTCGTAAAAATCGGCGCATTTCCCTACCTCGGCGCGCTCCCGCCCCTGAGCGCATCACGCTGATCTCCTGTTGGAACGTGCAACAAATTGAGAGGTTATCCGCCTCCCCTTGGCGGCGACGACCTTGTGCTATGCTTCATGGTGAGCAAGGAATTCGACGTGCTCCTGTGTGGCTCAAGAATTGCTGCACTACGACCGACAAGGGATTGGAGGTAAGACGTGGCCAGCTTTCGATTTGATCTCGAAAAACGCAGTACCGACGGGATTCCCAACCTGGCAGAGATGGAGTCCGGCAAGCTTCTCGGAGCAATTTTGCCGATGTCTGAGCAGGCGCAACTTCAGTTGCGGGATAGCATCGAAGTTATCGACTATCTCATGAACCAGGAAGCTGTCGTCTGGAGCTAACGTCTCTGATTCCCAGGTAAGTCATCCTCTCCGTTCCTTCGGCAATTTGTTGAATATCCCGCATAGGGTCTTCACCGCCCCCCTCAAGAACGGGGGCAGTGGCCCGTTTCTGTCTTAGGCGCGTTCACTCTCAGCTCCGGCGCGCATACGCAGTTCCTCCATCAGGCTCTCCCCGCGAATCCCTGTTGAATCTTTTCGACGCCGGGCGCATGCTGGCGCGGTTTTGACGGTCAAGGGCGGCCGGGAAGAGGAGTCTGTGTCATATGTCGACATCGCCAGTGCGGAAACCTGCCTCTGCGCAGTCAGCTGAACAGGAGCGCCTCGATGAAGATGATCGACGCCAAAAACATTGGAAACGTTGGGGGCCCTACCTGAGCGAACGAGCCTGGGGAACGGTCCGTGAAGACTATAGCCCCTACGGAACGGCCTGGGAGTCGCTGCCCCATGATCATGCCCGCTCGAAAGCCTACCGTTGGAATGAAGAAGGCCTGGCCGGAATGTGCGATCGCCACCAATTTATCTGTCTCGCGCTGGCCCTCTGGAACGGGCGCGATCCGATTCTCAAAGAACGGCTGTTCGGCCTGACCGGAAACGAAGGCAACCATGGAGAGGATTGCAAGGAGTACTACTTCTATCTCGATTCGACGCCTACGCATTCCTACATGAAGTTTCTCTACAAGTATCCGCAGGCTGCTTTTCCTTATACCCGCTTGATTGAAGAAAACCGCCGTCGGAACCGGGCGGATCCTGAATTCGAGTTGCTCGATACGGGTCTGTTCGATGGCGACCGGTACTTCGACGTGTTGGTTGAATACGCGAAGGCGTCGCCCGAGGACCTGCTGCAGCGCATCACCGTGATCAATCGCGGGCCGGACCCGTCTGAGTTGACCGTCTTACCAACGATCTGGTTCCGGAATACGTGGTCATGGGGGCTTGATGTGCGCCGTCCGCGATTGCGACAAGGGGAATCGAGTCTCGGGGTGAGTGCCGTCGAATTCGACCATGAGTATTACGGGCAGCGCCGATTCCTGTGCGAGGGGGCGCCTGATTTGCTGTTCACGGAAAACGAGACCAACACGCGTCGGTTGTACGGCGATTCCAACGGGGCGCGGTATGTGAAAGATGGCATCAATGAGTATATCGTCCAGGGAAACACCAGCGCCGTCAATCCGGACCGGATTGGATCCAAGGCGGCGGCGCAGTACGTGCTCTCCACCTTGCCTGGCCGGCCGGTCACCATCCGGTTGCGCTTCACCAACGGTCCTGCGGAGGGGGCTCTTGATCCGGTGGCATTCGACGCCGTTTTCGCAGACCGTCAACAAGAAGCGGACGAATTTTATGCGCATCTGGCGCCCCCAGGTCTTTCCGCCGATGCGCGCCTGGTGCAGCGCCAGGCTTTCGCCGGTCTCCTCTGGAGCAAGCAGTTTTACCACTACGAAGTCGATCGGTGGCTCAAGGGGGATCCGGCAGGGCCGGAGCCTCCGCCGGAACGGTTGCGCGGCCGCAACGCCGACTGGACGCATCTCTACAACGCCGACGTCATTTCCATGCCTGATAAATGGGAATATCCCTGGTATGCCGCCTGGGACCTTGCCTTTCACTGCCTGCCGATTGCGCTGGTCGATTCGCGGTTTGCCAAGGACCAGCTCGTGCTGATGTTGCGCGAATGGTACATGCATCCGAACGGGCAGATGCCTGCGTACGAATGGGCCTTCGGCGACGTGAATCCGCCGGTGCATGCCTGGGCGGCCTGGCGCGTGTATAAAATCGAGAAGAAACGCAAGGGCGTCGGCGACCGTGTTTTTCTGGAGCGGATCTTTCACAAGCTCCTGCTGAACTTTACCTGGTGGGTCAATCGCAAGGACGCCGAGGGGAAGAATATTTTTCAGGGCGGGTTTCTGGGGTTGGATAATATCGGAGTCTTCGACCGGAGCAAGCCGCTTCCCACCGGCGGGCACATCGAACAATCAGACGCCACGAGTTGGATGGGCATGTATTGCCTGAACATGTTGTCTATCGCGCTTGAACTGGCGAGGGACGATCGGGCGTATGAGGATGTCGCCAGTAAGTTTTTCGAGCATTTCGTTTACATCTGCCGGGCGATGAACAATTTCGGGAATGCCAGGATCGAGCTCTGGAACAGGGAGGACGGATTTTTTTATGACGTGCTGCAGCTGCCGGACGGCAAGACCTTTCCTATGAAGATCCGCTCCATGGTCGGACTGATCCCCCTCTTTGCCGTGGAGACGCTGGATTCCGAACTCATTGACCAGCTGCCGCGCTTTAAGCATCGCATGCAATGGTTCATTGAAAACCGGCCGGACTTCAGCTTGCACATCGAAACCCAATCGCAGGACGGCGAAGTGCGCCGCTTCCTGTCTTTGGTCAATCGACCCCGATTGGCCAAGGTGCTACGGTACTTGCTCGATGAAAATGAATTTCTGTCGCCCCATGGCGTGCGGGCATTGTCCCGGTATCACAAAGATCACCCCTACGTGTTCTCGATGATGGGGACCAACCAATGTGTCGAATATCAACCGGCGGAGTCCTCCAACGGCCTGTTCGGGGGGAACTCGAACTGGCGGGGGCCGGTCTGGTTTCCCGTGAACTATCTGTTGATCGAATCGCTCCAGAAGTTTCATTATTATCTGGGCGATTCGTTTCGCGTTGAATACCCGACGGGCTCGGGGCAGAGGCGCAATCTGGCCGAGGTGGCCGCCGAGTTGTCCCGCCGCCTCACACATACATTTTTGCGGGGACCGGATGGCCGCCGTCCGGTTTATGGCGGGACGGCGAAGTTTCAGCAGGACCCGCACTGGCGTGATCTGTTGTTGTTCTATGAATACTTCCACGGCGATAACGGCGCCGGTCTCGGCGCAAGCCATCAAACCGGCTGGACTGGCCTGGTGGCCAAATTGATTCAGCAGTCAGGCGAATAAGCCGGAGACGCGTGATGACCATCGATTCGAGACGTTGCCAGGATCTGGAGCGGGCGTTGAGTCTGGAGTGGCTGGAGACGAACGGCCGCGGGGGATACGCGTCGGGTACGGTCGCCGGCGCCAATACGCGACGCTACCATGCATTGCTATTGGTCGCGAGACACCCGCCGGTCGACCGTGTCGTGCTCGTGAACCACGTTGAGGAATTCGTGGAAAGCGGCGGGCGCACCATCCCATTGTCGACCAATCTGTATAGCGGCGTTGTGCACCCGGAAGGGTATCAGTATTGCGAAGAGTTTTCCGGCGATCCCTGGCCGACTTGGCGTTACGCCGGTCATGGCATTCGCCTGGTGCGTGAACTGTTGTGCCCCCTGGGGCGCGATCTGGTGATTCTGCGCTGGCGTTTGCTGGGTGAGCTCTCATCCCCGTTGGTATTGCGGGTCAGGCCGATGCTGTCGGGACGCGATTTTCATGCGACGCAGAGAGAAAATGCCGGCGTACGGAGCGAGGCGACGACAACAGAACATGAGGTCATCTGGCATCCCTATGAAGGATTGCCGGCCGTGCGGGCGTTGCATAATGGGCAGTACCATCACGGACCGGATTGGTATCGCCAGGTCCACTATCCTGTTGAGCGGGAACGGGGACTCGAGCATACCGAGGATTGGTGGTCGCCGGGTGAATGTGTATTCACTCTCACGCCCGGCACCGCGGCGGAACTCGTCTTCACCAGCGAGGCGTTGCCGTCCTACGATGTGACGCAAGCGATCGAGGACGAGCGTCTCCGCCGCGACGGGGTAGTAAAATCCATCCCCGGTGGCGATGTGTTGATGCGCCGGCTGTGGGCAGCGACGGGCGCCTATCTCGTGCGGCGGGGGGCGCGGCAGACGGTGGTGGCCGGGTATCCCTGGTTTGCCGATTGGGGGCGGGACACATTTATCGCGTTGCCGGGGCTGTGTCTGGTGACAGGGCGTTACGACGTGGCGCGGCAGGTGATCGAGGCGTTCGCGTCCTACGTTTCGCAGGGCATGGTGCCGAACCGCTTCCCCGATATCGGCGAACAGCCAGAATACAATACGATCGACGCCTCGTTGTGGTTCGTTCACGCCGTGGATCGCTATCTGCACTACAGCCGCGATCTGGCCGGGGTCCGCGCGGTCGCCTGGCCGGCCATCAAACAGATTCTTGACGGGTATCGCCACGGCACGCGGTTCGGGATTCGCATGGACCAGGATGGCATGATCACCGGCGGGGTGGACGGTGTCCAACTGACCTGGATGGACGTCAAGATCGGGGATTGGGTCGTCACGCCGCGGCATGGCAAACCGGTGGAGGTGCAGGCCTTATGGGTGCGGGCGTTGGCCGTGGCCGCTTCACTGGCAGACCAGTTCGGCGAGACCGCTTATGCGGAGCACTGCCGGCAGGATCGCGCACGCGCGACCGCCTCGTTTCGTGAGCGCTTCTGGTACCGGACAGGGGGATACTTACTTGATGTCGTGGACGGGCCGACCGGGGACGATGCCTCTCTTCGCCCCAACCAGATTTTCGCCCTGGCTTTGGATGACCAGTTGGTGACTGACTCGCAGGCAAAACAGATTTTGCAGTTGATGAAAGAGCGCCTGCTCACACCGGTGGGGTTGCGCACACTCGCCCCGGAGGATATTCGATTCTGCTCATCCTATGAAGACGGCGTGGCCGCGCGGGACGGCGCGTACCATCAAGGAACGGTGTGGCCCTTTCTCCTGGGTCCGTTCGTGACGGCCTGGGTGAAGACCTATGGCGACAGCGCGGCCGTGCGGCATGACGCGCGAATATTTCTCGACGGACTGTCCGGACACCTGGAAGACGCTTGCCTGGGGCAGGTGTCGGAGATTTTCGATGGGCAGCTTCCGCACTGCCCTCGTGGCTGTTTTGCAGAGGCCTGGTCGGTGGCCGAGCCGTTGCGAGCGCTGATCGAAGATATCGGGGTGATCCGAGAGGGTGCGCCGTTTCCATCCTGATTGATTCGTTCTGTCGCCTCGCCATCGACGACGATTTGTCGTCATCGTTTCGACGCTCGTGTCAGATGCTTCACCCGGATTCGCAAATTCCTCCCTGAAATTCTTGACAGTGTCGGAACCGATCCGGTAAGGATACGTGCATGGTCTCTTCCTCCGGGACAAAATCGTTGCTGCTGTTGACCGTCGGAATGTTCCTGGCCGGCTGTCAATTGTTCGATTCGTCGTCGCGCGCGGCCGCGCCGCGGTCGCCTTCCGTGATGTCAATGTGGGAATTGTATCGGCATTGCCAATCGAGCGGTGATGTCGAAACGGTGTTGTCTGCTGCGAAACAACTGCAACAATCTGCGGATACCCACGTTGTGCCCGCTCCGGACGTTCCGAAGAGCCTGGATCGATTCGTCACCAGACAACCGGTTCGCACCACCGTTGATCCCAAAGCCCTGGCGGCTTCGTGCACCCTGCAAGCAGCCCGGACGAGCCTGAGCGCCGGGCGTGAGCAGGAAGCGAAACAGCTCCTCTATGCCGTCGTGTTGAGTTATCCGGAAAGCGACTACACCTTTTATGTCGCGCAGGCGAAAGTGTGGATCGAGGAGTTGCATCGTCCCGGCTCTTCAGATGCAGTGATCCACCCCATTTCCACCCGTTAAAGAGCCATCGACCTCGTCCGCAAGAATTGTGCTTTGTCGGCGTCTACGCGTCTAATGACGGGATCGATGCCGCACGCAATTCCCTTCCTCTCCTCGCGCTATCCACCACGAGCAGTTGCCACCGGCAGCGAAGTTGCGCGTTATTCCTGGCCCGTTACGCTCCGTGCCGAGCCTGTTGAAGAGAACCCGAGTATTGACAGAGCGGTGTGATGACCGTAGGCTGCGCGCGCAGTGCGGGTTGCTCACTGCTGACGAACAGAGAATGGAGGCTGATGATGGTGAAGAGAATACACGTGTCTGGACGATTGGTGGGATGTGCCGGTCTCCTCGCCGCAGGACTCCTGGCCGCCGGATGGCTTGGGGCAGCGCATGCAGCGGATGAGTTGCCGAAAGAATCGGTTTTGCCGGCGGCTCTGGCCGGGAAGGCCGCTCAGGCGGCGCTCGAGGCCTGCAAGAAGGATGGCTATCGGGTCAGCGCATCGGTGGTGGATCGAGCCGGCGTGCTGCGTGCCATGTTGCGGGCTGATGGCGCCGGTCCCCACACCGTCGATAGCAGCAGGAAAAAAGCTTACACGGCAGCCAGTTTGCGGCGGGCGACGAGCGAGTTGGCGGACATGATTGCCAAGCAACCGGCGTTGCAAGCGCTGCGTGACATGAACGAGAGCATTCTGATGGTTGGCGGCGGTTTGCCCATTGAAATCGCTGGTGAAGTGGTGGGCGCGATCGGGGTCGGCGGCGCGCCGGGGACTCATTTGGATGATGCCTGCGCCGAGGCCGGTCTTGATGCCATCGGGGCGGCGTCGAAGATGCCTGCCGCCAAATGAATTTCGTGCAGGGGGGACGAGGACCGGCCTGGATGGTCATGGGGCTGGTTGTTGTCCTGACGGCCTGTAATAGCGATCGTCCGGAGCCCGCTGAGGTCGATCTGCCCTCAGCGGGACTTCGCGTGCAGGTGACGCGTGTCGCCACGCATCCGTTTTTGTCCCGTTACCGATTAATCCTTCAGGTGGAAGGCTTTCGCGGTTGTACCGGTACAGCCGAGTTGTTTCCAGATACGGGGTATGCCGGCCGGCGCAATGTGTACGAGCAGGCGTCGGGTGCGATCACTCTGCTAGGGCAGTACGATGCCCGTGTGATTGATCGAACGGGCTGTACGATTCGCCTGGTGGAGTTTCAGTCGTTGGCGGGTCCGTCGAAGTTTTTGGGGGCGTTTGATGTGGATGCGCAGAAACGGTGGCAGTTTATCCCCGCATCAATCAGGGCCGAGCGGCCGTTCGAAACGCACTAACCGGATCGTCAGGAAGTCAGACGGTCTTTGAACGTCAGTTCTGCGACTGCGGACTTATCCAATTCGCCTTTTCCCAGGGTCACCAGCCGCCGGTACTGATCATACGTGGCTTTCGCAACGGGGAGATTCAGACCGGCCTCTTCGGCCAGACTGCAGGCGATGCCTGAATCTTTGGCGGCATGGGCTGCCGAAAAATAGCAGTCATGCGCGCGTTGCTGCATATCTTCGCCGTCGGTCTCCAGGACGCGGGAGTTGGCGCCAGTCTGAGAAAACACGTCGCGTAGCATAGTGAGGTCCAACCCCAGGGCTGATGCCAGCCCAAGGCCCTCCGCTAGGGCTGCGGTGTTGGCGTTCATGACCATATTCACCAACGCTTTCACCTTCGCGGCGTCACCTGCCGGTCCGATATAACGCAGATGCGCGCTCAGGTCCTTGAGTAACGGGGTTGCGCGCTCGAATACCTCCCGTCGTCCGCCGCACATGAGATACAGCGTGCCTTGGCGCGCCTGGGGAATGCTGCTCGCCATACAGGCCTCGAGGCTGCGGCCGCCCTCTTCCTCCACCAGGTTGTGGACTTCTGTTTGGAGAGCGGGAGAAAGGGTTGCGCAATTGATAAAGAGCCGGTTTGCCGCATGCCGCAGTAAGCTGTCTGGTTTGCCGGGTGCATAGATGTGGCGCATGGCTGCGTCATCCGGCACCACGGTCAATACCGTGTTTGCCAGTTCAGCGACCTCTGCCGGAGTTGCGGCGGCGATGCAGCCGACTTCTTTGGAGAGCGTCTCCGCGCGTGAGGATTCGGTATCGTACACGGCGACAATGTGATACTTGAGGTCATGGAGGCGGCGAGCCATGTTGGCCCCCATGCGTCCTACCCCGACGATGCCGATGCGAAATGCTGACTGTGCCATCCGCGCCCTCCCGGAAAACATGGTACTCTGATTGGCGTGGAAGTGTACCACAGTCCATTCCAGCCCAGGTATCGTGACACCAACAGATGTGTCCATGGGCGCTCGGATACTCACGAGGGGGGTGAGATGCAACAATCGATTATCGGGTATCACCAGGATGAGGAGGGGCATTGGGTGGCCGACCTTCGCTGCGGGCACGGCCAGCATGTGCGCCATCAACCGCCGATGACAAGTCGTCCATGGGTGCTGACGGAAGAGGGGCGGCAGGTGTTTCTCGGCACGGAGTTAAATTGTAAGAAGTGCGAAGAGGGTGGAGATGGGCTTATTCCGTCCGGGGCCTCTTCGTAAGGGCCCCGGAGGGAAACCGGGTTACGTGTGGAGAGACAGCTGTCAAACGGCGGCGAGGGCGAGCCGATCCCTGTCTTAGGCCCAGAGCCAATCGATTAGAGATGAAAACCATCCTGTCACGCTGGAGAACCACGATTCATCCTGGGGGGCTGCTGCAGGGGACGGACGAGGGGCCGGTGGGGTAACGGAGCCAGTCGTTGCCTGGCTCACCTGTGCAGGCGCGTTCGGAGTGGCGGGTGCTGCGACCGCCGGTGGGGATGGGGGAGTCGCTGGAACTGGCGCGGCGCTCATTGCTGGCGCAGGAGGCGCTTGTGACGGGGCGGCCGCCGAAGTCGGCGGCGTTGAGGATGTGTCAGGCTGGGATGGTTGCGGTGTGATCACGGCAACCACGTGCGGCTCCTGTGGAACGGTGTCGACGGGAGTCACCTGTGCTTCCGGTCCAGGTCGCTGTGTTGCCATCGTCCGTTCGCGCAGCGTGGTGATCGCCTCCAACCGCTTCTCGATTTGTTTGGTTGCGCTGATTTCCTTCATCATGGCCTGGTGCCTGGCACGCAACGCTGCAATGTTGTGCTCAAGCAGTGCCAGTTTGGCCTGGTTGGCCTTGTGGATCTGGTCGTAGGAGGCGTGAATCTTTTTCAGCTCGTCCTTCAGGTTGGCGAGCGCTCGTTCGTCGCGCTGATTCGCGAGATGAGCCGCATCTCGTTCTTGTTCCAGGCTATGGATATCGGTCTGAGTCTGAGCCAGCTCACCGGCCCGCGTTTTCACTTCATGCCTGGCCGTGTCATAGGTGTGCTGCGAGACGCAGCCGCCCAGCGTCAGTGCCGCGCCTCCCACCATCCAGCAGAGCGTGAAGACAGATGCGAATCGTGGGCATGGGGTCATTGATTGCATGGGACGTTCCTCCCGGATACGTACGGTAACGATAGGTGCGAAAGGTGCTCCACTCTTCGGAGCCACGGTGCCTCAGGCTAATTTTTCAGAAAAGTGGAAAAACGGCAAAATATTTCCGGAAACCTGCAGAGGACTCTCGGGAGAGACTGACGCGTCGGCGAGAGGGGCTGCCGGTTATTGAATCGAGATACAGTCGGGAGGAACGGGCATCTGCATATTGAGTCCCGCCTCATGCCAGGGCTGGAGTCGCGGGCCATGGTAACGATACCCGCCGGTGATGGGATCAGTGGAAAGGAGGAGTGGCGTGTCAAGGTCCAGCACGTCGAAGTCGCCGAGCCCCAGTACAAGGCTGAACGAGCATCCCATCGCGACGCGGGTTTCGAGCATGCCTCCGATCATGAGTCGCAGGCCGGCTGAGCGGGTGAAGGCCGCAATGCGCCGTGCTTCTATCACGCCGGTTTTCATGATCTTGATGTTGATATAGTCCGCAGCCTGCATCCCGACCACCCGGCGGGCATCATCCAGGGATCGGACGGATTCGTCAGCCGCCACGGGAATGCCTGTCAGATGCCGGATCGCCTGGAGCCCCTCGAGGTCGTCTCGAATTACCGGTTGTTCAAGAAGGACCAGCCGCCCTCCGAACTCTTTCACCCCGCCGGCAAAACGGATGCAGTCTTCTCGGGAAAAGCCCTGATTGCCGTCACCGATGAAGCCGATTGCCGGAAGTGCGTCATGTACGGCCTGTAAGCGGAGAATATCTTCCTCCACATCGGTTCCGACTTTCATCTTGAACAGGCGGAAGCCGTGGGCATACCAGCCGCGCGCGAGAGCAAGCGTTTTATCCAGATTGCAGATCGGAATGGTGATGTCGGTGTCTCGTTCCCGGACGTCGGCCTGTCCCCAGAGTTGCCAGAGCGGGATGCCCTGAGTCCGGCAATAGGCATCGAGGAGAGCCGTTTCCAGCCCGCATCGAGCGGCGGGAGAGTGCGGAGCCTGTTCATTCAGGCGGTCTGCGAGGCGTTCGTAGTCGGCGGCGGATTGTCCCACCATGCCGGCGGCCAATTCCATGGCGGCCGTGAGGCAGGAGGTCCGGTCTTCGCCTCCCACTTCGGGAAACGGCGCGGCTTCTCCGATGCCCTGAGTCCCATCATGCAAGGTCACTCGCATGAAGAGGTTTTGCGCCGTCACACGCGCGCCGGTGGCCACGACGAAGGGATCAGTGATCGGAATATCCACCGGCCAGATCTCGATGCGCTGTATGAGGTGGGACATCACCGGGCGTCGTGCCTGCAGATGGAGGCTCATCCGTAGCGATCATTTTTCCAGGGAAAGGCGGTATTGGAATATCCACGCACTTCCCAGAAGCCCTTCTCGTCGTGGTCGGCGAAGGTGATCTCCTTGATCCATTTGGCGCCTTTCCAGGCGTATCGTTTCGGGATAATCATGCGAACAGGACCCCCGTGTTCCTTCGAGAGCGGCCGGCCGTTCCATTTATAGGTGAGCAAGACGTCGTCATCCAGGCAGGCATCGAGCGGTAAATTGGTGGTGTAGTCGTCATAGGATTTGAACAGCACAAACCGGGCGGAAGGAAGCGGTTGGACGACGGCCGTCAAGTGCTTGAAGCTGACCCCTTCCCATTCATTATCGTAACGACTCCAGGAGGTCACGCAATGAAAGTCCGATTTATCTTTGAACTGGGGCTGCGCAAGAAAATCCGTCCAGGTCCAGGTGATCGGCGCTGCGACTGCGCCTCCAATCGTGAGACTCCATTCGGCAAGGGGGATGTCCGGTTTTTGGCCGAGGTCGAGTACCGGCCACGTTTCAACCAGGTGTTGACCTGGGGGAAGCCGATCGTCCCCTTCATAAAACACCTCCCGCTCTTCACCGCCGCGCCGGGCCTTGGCCCAGTTCTCCTTGGTCTTAATCAACCGTTCATTCTGATCCATCCCGGCCTCCCTGGTCACAGAGTAGGACAAGAGGCCCTGTTCTGACAAGGGTGGATCGACGCAATCTGAACAGGACGGTTGCGGGCTATTTGTGGCGGTGTGAGATAAAACGCTGATGATTGTGTGCTGGAACGGTTAGTCGGAGGAACAGGAGCAAAATTGCGCAGAAGGTGGGCCAGAGAGGAGGCGAAGACGTCTGAAATTCCCCAAGGCAGGACTGCTAGGAGGACGTCAAACGTGCAGTCTGGTCTCGCGTTCACACCAGCGTTGCGGGCGCATCAAGGTTCCCAGTGCGGCAATGGCGCAAATCGTGGCCAGTAACACGAAGCTTGCGATGAGGAAGAATCCACCTTTCATGTCGTGCATCGAGAGCGGTCCCATGACGTCACCCCCTCCATATGACCTAAGTGTACCACTTCACTCCGTGCGCCAGCCGCAGCCGCAATGCCATGATTCTTCAGGCGATTTTTTCTTCAGTCGGCAATGGCAGTGAGGACAGGGGCGCATCCACACGTGCAAAGCGGTTTCGTAAGCGGGGTGCGAGGCACGAGTCTGCTGTGGAACCGAATGTGTCGTCGGCATGGCAACGTCCAAGATTTCACTGATCGCGTACATGTCGACATTACCTCCACTCGCACCCTGGCTTCAAGAGTTCTTTCGGAGGTTGCATCCCCGCACTTGAGTGCATAGGCGGGCCGGGTAGGGGAGAACTGGGGCGAGGGCAGGGCCGATCAAGGCGCGCCGCGATTGACACAGGCGCCGGCAGACACGATGATACCGCCGGGGAGCATGGAAACACGATGAATACTTCTGTAGATTCTTGTCCGGCCAAGGCACGTGTGGGGGGCGGCAGACTCCTGTTGGGGATCCTGGTAGCCTGTGCGGTGGCGGGGTTTGTCTATTTCGATCTCGGTCGCTACCTGTCCCTGGAGGCGCTGAAGGCCAATCGTGATCAGCTGCTTGCGTTCACGGAGGCCAACTATTCGACGGCTGTTGCCATGTATGTGTTGGCCTATTGCACGGTCGTCGGGCTTTCGTTGCCGGGTGGTGCGATCATGACCCTGGCCGGCGGATTTCTCTTCGGTAGCATGCTGGGCACGTTGTATGTGAATGTCGGCGCGACCGTAGGGGCGACCCTGGCGTTTCTGGTTGCGCGCTATCTGCTCCGAGATTGGGTTGAGCAGCAATTCGGGAGCCGATTGGGTGCCATTCAAGATGGGTTTGCTCGGAATGCGTTCAGCTATCTGCTGACTCTGCGGTTGATTCCTCTGTTCCCGTTTTTTTTGGTTAATATGGTGTCGGGCCTGACCCGGGTCAACGTCGGAACCTATGTGGCGGCAACTTCCCTCGGTATCATTCCCGGAAGTTTTGTGTTTGCCTATGCGGGACGCCAACTGGGCACGATTAATTCGCTCAAGGAAATCGTGTCCCCCAACGTGTTGACGGCGTTTACCCTATTGGGGCTGCTGGCGCTGGTACCTATCCTGTACAAGCGGTTCACGGGTACATCGAACTGAACAGACTGAGGCCCAGCGCGACAGGCCTCGCGGACAGAAAGAAAGGTCGTGCGCATGACCGTGATGACCGCTGAGAGTCAGCATCTCGTTCTGCCGGATGACGAGCACAATCGGAAACTGGTGGGCAATGTGCATCCATCCAATTGGGTGAATCCCGAACCGGATGGCCGATACAACATCGTCGTGGTCGGGGCTGGAACGGCAGGATTAGTCACGGCGGTGATCGCCGCGGGGGTAGGCGCAAAGGTGGCGCTCATCGAGCGGCATTTAATGGGTGGAGATTGTCTCAATGTCGGTTGTGTGCCGTCCAAGGGCATAATTCGCGCCGCCAATGTCTGGGCGCAGGTGCGCGAGGCGTCGGTATTCGGAGCTCGGATTCCAGGCGGGGTGAGTTATGACTTTGGCGCGGCGATGGCCAGGATGAGACAGTTGCGGGCAAGAATCAGCCATCTGGATTCCGCGCAGCGGTACAAATCCCTGGGAGTGGACGTCTATATCGGTCAGGCCCGTTTTGCCGGCGAAGAGACCGTGATGGTGGAAGGCTCGGCAGGCAACCGGACCCTGAGCTTCGTCAAGGCGGCGATATGTACCGGTGCAAAGGCCTCAGCGCCTTCCATCCCGGGCTTGGAAGTGGCGGGATATCTCACGAATGAAACGGTTTTTTCGCTCACCACGCTGCCGGCACGAGTCGGAGTGATCGGGGCGGGCCCGATCGGATGTGAACTCGCGCAGGCCTTCGCGCGTTTCGGAAGTCGAGTGTCACTCATCGAGGCGATGCACGGCATCCTGCCGAATGAGGATCGCGACGCCGCGGAACTGGTGCGCCAGTCGATGGTTCGTGACGGCGTGGCCCTGCTCTGTTGCGGGAAGGATCTCAACGTTGACAAAGTTGCCGACGGCAAGCGGCTGGTTGTCGATTCTCACGGTCGGCACTATGATTTGACGGTCGATGAGATCCTGGTAGGGGTGGGCCGCGCGCCCAACGTGCACGGGTTGGGGTTGGAGACCATCGGCGTCGAATACGATAAGACGGGCGTCAAGGTGAACGATCGCCTGCAGACGACGAACCCGCGTATCTATGCCGCCGGTGATATTTGTTCGCGCGACAAGTTTACCCATGCCGCCGATGCGATGGCGCAGATCGTCATTCAGAACGCCCTGTTTCCACATCCGTTCGGTTTGGGATATGCGAGTGTGAATTCGCTCATCATGCCCTGGTGCACCTTTACCGCACCGGAAATCGCCCACGTCGGTCTCTATGAAGCAGAGGCGGCAAAGCGGGGACTAAAGGTCGAAACCTATACCTACGCGTTCGACGAAGTTGATCGAGCCATCCTGGACGGTGATGAAGAAGGGTTTGCCCGCATTCATATCCAAGAGGGCACTGATAGGATTCTCGGCGCGACCATTGTGGGGGCGCACGCCGGTGACTTGATCAGCGAGGTGTCTGTGGCGATGAAGGCGGGGGCCGGCGCCAAGACGATCGCTTCGACGATCCATCCCTATCCGACCCGTGCGGAAATCATCAAGAAAGCCATCAATCTCTGGCGCAAAGCTCATTTCACCCCGCGAACAAAATCAGTGCTGACCAGATTGTTCGCCTGGCTGAGGCGATGAACGAGTGATGAGGCCTATCGGTCCGATTCTGTGTCTCGCGTTCGTGGGCGCAACGGGAATGGGGTTGGCCCAGGAACCAGCGCGGCTGGCAGTGGGAACGTTTTCCGCAGCAACAGCCGGGCCCGCGTTGCCGGATGGCTGGCGCCTGCTCACGTTTAAGAAGATTGAGCGGCATACGCAGTATGAAGTCGTCACAGACCAGTCGGTGGCCGTCGTCAAGGCGGTAAGCGAGGCGAGCGCTTCGGGGTTGACCAAGGCCGTGACGATCGACCCGCGTGAATATCCGATTGTCCGCTGGCGTTGGAAGATCGAGAATATGTTGCAGAAGAGCGACGTGAACCGGAAGGAAGGCGATGACTATCCGGCGCGGCTGTACATTACCTTTGCGTATGAGCCGGATAAGGTGAGTTTCGGGAAGAAACTGAAATATAAAGCCGGCCAGGCGCTATTCGGCGACATTCCAATTGCCGCGCTGAACTATATCTGGGACAGCAAGAGCCCTATAGGTACGGTGGTGGATAATGCGTTCACGAGTTTTGCCAAGATGATTGTCGTGGAGAGCGGGGCTCGACGAGTCGGTTCCTGGGTCGAGGAAGAGCGGAACGTCTACGAGGACTATCGATCAGCTTTTGGCGAGGAACCGCCGGCCATCAACGGCATTGCGATCATGACTGATACGGATAATACGAAAGAGCGTGCCGTGGCGTATTACGGTGATATCGAGTTTGTGCGGGCTCCAAGATAATGGTCGCAAATGTAAATGTGTGAACGAGGATGGAGAGGCTGACCTATACAGGGTCGGCCTCTCCGGAACGCCAGCGAGCTGAAGCGGGTTACTGGATAGAATTGGCGAAGCCGCCGTGAGTAATCTCGGCCCGAATGGTGTCGCCGACCTTTTTGTTGCCCCGGAGGTGCTTGGTTCCCTGTCCGACATGTACCTTCATTTGGCTGCCATCGTAGTCTTCGACGATGTATGTCTCGCCGTGAATTTCTTTGACGGTGCCGCCCACGGTCTTCCATGCGACTCCGGGTTTGGAGTCATGTTGCCCGGGTTTCGGAGCCGGGGGTTGCTCCGGGAGCGATCCCAACAGTGAGGAGGCCGCGGCTGCCGAGGTGATGGTCGCATGGCTCGAATGTTTGCCGGACTTGTCCTTTGCCGATGCCGGAGCTACGACAACCGCGAGGGTGGCGAGAGTGGCTGTTGCGATGGTGAGTATCGAGTGCTGGAACGTGCTGGTCATAATAGTCCTCCCTGGGATGAGTCGAGCTGTGCCGTAGAGAGTCATTCAGCAAGCCGTATGCCGGAAAACCCGCTGCATGCAGTGCAGAATGGCCTGGATTGGTGCCGATTGTGTCGCGTTGTGCTGACCCGAGAACCGCGGGGCAAGAGGAAAATGGCAACAAATGTTCAAAGATGCTCACTCATAGCAGGCGATTCACGGTGACAGTGAAGCGCGCGGTTGCGATGATGTCAGCCCATGCTCGGCCCCTGGCTAATCTTTTACAGGGGCGCCCGGTCCTTGCCACGTTTCAGGTGACCTTGCGGTGCAACTCCGCCTGTGGGTATTGCGCCCTTCCGTTGAACCTGGGACGGTACGAACTGACTCGAGAGGAAATCCGGGGCATCTTCGGACAACTCTACGCTGACGGTATTCGATTCGTGCTTATTCAGGGTGGGGAACCGCTCCTACGCTCGGACCTCGTCGATATCCTGACCGACCTCTCCTCGCTGGGGTTGTATGTGACCGTGATCACCAATGGGACCAGGCTCACGGCCGACCTCGTCGCACGGTTTGCCTCACTACGCCTTCCTCTATCAGTGAGCCTGGACACGCTAGACCGCGCGCGCTACCGACAGATTCGTGGAGCTGATCAGTTGCCCCAGGTCCTGTCCGGACTTGATCTTCTGGCACAGTATCCCTACCCGAAGTTCCTGACCTGTATTGTGAGCGAGGTCAATCGCGAAGAGGTGCCCGAAGTCGTACGATTCGCCAGGGCGCGGGGATTTATTCCCGTCGTGGGAGCCTACCACTGGAATATAGGCCTTTACGGCAAAGAGGATGCCGGATTGACGTACGATCGCTCTGCTGCCGCCGGGGTGTTCGAGCTGCTTCTGAAAGAGCACCTGATTCCTCCGGGGTATTTCCGGAAATTTGTCGCTGACAGCGCGGGATGGTTGCGAGGTCAGCGACTTGAGCCCTGCGACGCCGGAAGATATAGTATTGCCGTCGATGCCTCCGGTGAGGTGTCAGCCTGCCTGGCGATGTCGTCTGTGGGGAATCTCCGCGAGGTGCCATACCGAGAGATCCTCAGTCGTTTCAACCGGACCCAAATTCAAGTCTGTTCCGATTGCTCCTCCTGCAACCGTCTTGATGGGCGGGTGGTGGGAACTATCCTGAGACATCCGATCACGTCATGGCGGACTCCGGTTCGGTTTCAGTAGGAGAAGGATTGTGACGCGAAAGCTGTTGATCGGAGTACTGCTGATCATGATGGGAGGCTGTTCGACGGCGCCGACCTCTTTCACCCCCTCTGACCCCCTCCCGTCGGAGCAAGTGTCTCATCGGTTGTGGCAGGAACTACTGAGCGCGGATGTCCGGGATGGCGTCGTTGATTACCCGGCCATTCGCCGCCAGGGACGGCTTCCGTCCTATATCGCGTTGTTGAATCGAGTGGATCCGGGTCGCTTGTCGGTTGGAGACCGGTTGGCGTTCTGGATCAATGCGTACAATGCCTTTGCCGTCACGGGCATTCTGGATGGGTATTCTCCTGACACGCTGTTCGGCCGATACCGGTACTTCATCGCGCGGAAGTACTCTATTGGTGGACAGGCGGTGAATCTCTACGATCTGGAGCGGGAGATTCTTATCGCCCAGTTTCACGAACCGCGCGTACATTTTGCGATCGTCTGCGCGTCAGCCTCCTGCCCGAAACTTCAATCGTGGGCGTTCGAAGGCCAGCATCTCGATGAACAACTCAATCGGGTCACGGAGGAGTTTGTAAATGACCCGTTGCGCAATCGTTTTGACCGATCGAGAAAAGTGGCCTCGTTGTCGATGATTTTCAAATGGTTTGCCAAGGATTTCGAGGCTCGTTCCGGATCAATCCTGGGCTATGTCGGTGAGTATGTGCAAGATCCATCGCTCAAGCAGGCCCTTCTAGCCGGCGACTACACCGTGGAGTTTCTCGACTACGATTGGCATTTGAATGGACCGTCCCCGTAGAACTGAAGGAGTTGTGCATGGTGGTGTTGCCTGGTGAACGAGTCCCCATCGCCCGGCTGCTGGCGTTTCTTGAACATGGCGAACGGATGGCTCACCTCTGTGCGCGCCGCCAGGCGGCGCTGGCTGCCGACTCGAAGGCGCGGCGTTTTCTCACGACCCAGGCACGTCAGGAGGCGATGCACGCCGCGGTGTTTCGTGGCGCCATCGGCTGGCTTGCGCCGCGCCACCTTGGCGATGCTCCGTTCCTGCCGGCACTCGAGGCCTATCGCCGGCTGCTCACGGAGGCGCTTGAACGCGGCGATTGGCTGGAGAGTATTCTGGCTGAACAGGTAATCCTCGAAGGACTGGGGGAGGCGATTCTGACTCGGATCGAGGGCGGCCTTGAAAAGCGGCAGGCGCCGTTCCGCCGGTTGCGCCGAGTGCTGCTGTACCAGGAAGAGGCTCATCATGACTTCGGGCGGCGTGTGTTGGAGCGAGCGATGGTGGATGGGCACAGGGAGTTGGAGGCGCTTCGCCTGCGCACGCAGGACTATCTGGCGTTGACCGATTCGATGGTGTTGACGCTCTGCGATCTCTTCGAGACGATCGAGGAGGACGCGTTTGCTTGGGCCGCCGATGTACGTACCTTCCTGCCCGTTTGGTTGATAGCATGATCTCCATCGTGATTCCTGCCTACAATGAAGAGCGGGCGCTGCCGGCCACACTCCGGGAGTTGTTCGAACAAACCGGGTCATATGAAGTGATCGTGGTTGATGGAGGAAGCCACGATCAAACCTGTGAGATCGTTCGGCGCTGGCCGGTCAACGGTCGATTGCCGGCTCCGCTCACCCTCCTGACGGCGCCCAAAGGCCGGGCCTCTCAAATGAATGCTGGCGCGAAGCTGGCTTCCGGCGAGTGGTTGCTCTTTCTGCATGCCGATACGCGGTTACCCGTCGGTGCGCTGAGTCGGATCAATGCGTTGGAGCGGAATCTTACGATCCAGGCCGGCGGATTCCGCCACCGATTCTCAGGGTCGGACTGGCGGCTCCGGATGATCTCCTGGCTCGACAATTTTCGCTGTGTCAGGAGCCATATTATTTACGGCGATCAAGCCTTATTCATACGGCGGGCGTTGTTCGAGCGGCTTGGAGGATTTCCAGATCGGCCCATCCTGGAAGACGTGGCATTCGGTGAGAATCTGTTGAAAGTCACCACGCCCATTCTTCTCTCACCCCCGGTCGTCACGGATGCCCGCAAGTTTCTCAAAATGGGAATCTGGCGGAGTTTTCTTCGCGTCCTGCTGATTATTTTACATGTGGAATTCAAGCTGCCGTACCTCCCACGCGTCTTTTTTCAGGATATTCGCTGATTGCATCTCCTTCTCGTGTTGTCCGCCCGCCACGGTGGTTCTCCTCTCTTCCGTTTAAACCGCTATTTCGATTGTCAACCAGCCGGCCCCCTTGTACGTTGAACTCGATGACAGAAATCTGGCGGTAACCAAGGGAGGATGTATGAAGCACGTGATGTTGAGTGTGGCCTTGCTGTCGATGTGTGCCCCGTCGTGGGTGTTGGCGCAGGCGGAGACGCCAAGAATCGATCAACGGCAGGCGAACCAGGAGCGGCGGATTGATCAGGGAATTGCCAGCGGTCAGTTGAACGAGCGTGAAGCCAATCGCTTGAACAATCGGCAGGAACACGTCAACAACATGGAAGACAAGGCAAAGTCCGACGGGGTGGTGACGAAGAAGGAGCGCGCCCGCATCAATCATGCTCAGGATCGCACGTCGCGCCACATTGCTCGCCAAAAGCACGACCGCCAGCAGCGATAATGTCTCCATACGGACTGCGTTCGGCAAGTAACTGAACGTGTCGGTCCGGGTAACTTGACCGGTCTCTGCGCTCGTGCTTGTTGTCGGGTGTCCTCCATGCCGTCCACAGGTCAAACTGTGGACGGCATGGTTGCGTCTCGCCCCACTTCTCACCTCCCGCGCACAATGGCGCCTGAGATACGACCTCCTCACATCACGCCTGAATCAATTCGCTCGATCCTGCTAGAATGCCGGCATGGATCTCATCACCACGCATCTGAATGCCGACTTCGACGGACTGGCCTCCATGGTTGCGGCCCGGAAACTGTATCCCGGTGCCGTGTTGGTGTTTCCCGGCGGCGCGCAGGAGTCGGTGCGAAATTTTCTGGCCGAGCACGATCTGGGCATCTGCCGCCTCAAGGATGTGGCGCTGGAGCAGGTGCGCCGGTTGATACTGGTCGATGTTCAAGAGCCGGAACGGATCGGTCCCTTGAAGGCGCTGAGTGTGCGCAAGGATCTGGAGGTCCATGTGTTTGACCATCATGGAGCCGGCGAAGGATCAGAGGCTTCTGCCTGGCCGTCGGTCACGGAACGGCATATTGAACCGGTGGGAGCCACCGCCACGCTGTTGATCGAGCGACTGAAGGGGCGGCACGTGGCACTCACGGCTTCCGAGGCGACAGTGCTGGCGATGGGCCTGTACGAAGAAACAGGCTCGCTGGCGTATCCCTCAACCACCCCGCGCGATTTGGAAGCGGCGGCCTTCGTTCTCCGCGCGGGCGCCGATTTGAACCGGGTCGCGGAGGCGCTGCAACACCCGCTTGATCCGGACCTCATCGCTCTGCTGAACGATCTGCTCCAATCAGGAGAGATTTACTATTTGGAAGGCCGCAAAATTCTTGTTGCAGCGAGTGCCTACGATCGCTATACGGGCGATCTCGCTGAGGCGGTTCAGCGGCTCGCGGAACTGCAGGGGTTTGATGCCGTGATCGTGGCGATTGCGATGGAGGAAAAGGTTCAGATTATCGGACGGAGCCGTAGGCCGGAGATCGATGTGGGCTGGATCGCGCGCGAGTTTGGCGGCGGCGGACATGCCGTGGCAGCGGCCGCCAGCGTGAAAGGCCGTACACTGGTAGAAGTGCAGGAGCAGCTGACTCGGTTGTTGACCGAGCGGTACCGCCCTACGTTGTTGGCACGGGATGTGATGACCACGCCTGTTAAATCAATTATGGCTGATGCGACGGTGAGCGAGGCGGAACGATGTATGACGACCTATAGCGTCAACGTGTTGCCGGTGGTCGATGCCAAGGAGCGGTACGTCGGCACAATTTCACGGGAGATCGTCCAGAAGGCCCTCTTTCATCAGTTGGGCGCTCAGCGGGTGGGGGATCTGGCCGGCAGCGGACACTACAGCGCATTGCCGGACACGCCATTTCATGAGATCGAAACGCGGATGATCGAATTGAACCAGCGTTTCGTACCGGTGTTGTCCGATGGCAAAACAGTCGGCGTCATCACCAGGACCGACCTGCTCCGCAGTTTGCATGACGATGTGCTTGCGGCAGCGCGCGGTAAACCGAAGTCGTTGATGGGGCTGGAGTCACCCGGCGGAGTGCGGAAGCGGGATCTGAAAGGACTGCTGCGCGATCGACTGCCTACTCACATCTACGAGTTACTATGGACAGCAGGTGAATTGGGTGAACGGTTGGGCGTATCTCTCTATGTCGTCGGAGGATTTGTCCGCGATCTGTTGCTTGGCCTCGATAACCTCGATGTCGATTTCGTGGTCGAGGGGGATGGCATCGCGTTTGCGCGCGCGTTTGCGAAGGAACGCGCAGGCCGCGTCAAGGTGCATGAGCGATTTGGAACGGCCGTGGTGTTGCTGTCGGACGGGTTTAAGGTGGATGTGGCGACGGCGCGAACCGAATACTACGAGTACCCGACGGCCTTGCCGACGGTGGAGCAAAGTTCCATCAAGAAGGATCTCTACCGGCGCGACTTCACCATCAATACGTTGGCGGTGGCGCTCCGGCCTCGCACCTTCGGCCAGCTCATCGACTTTTATGGCGGTCAACGCGATCTGAAGGAGCGTTTGATCCGCGTGCTCCATAGTCTGAGTTTTGTCGAAGATCCGACGCGGGTCTTTCGCGCCATCCGGTTTGAACTGCGATTCGACTTTCATCTGAGCAAGGACACGCTGGCCCTGATCAAGGGCGCGGTAAAGATGGAGTTGTTCCATCGGCTGTCCGGCCAGCGACTCCTGGATGAGTTGCGGTTGTTGTTTTCTGAGCGCACCCCCAGGCACGCTGTCCGCCGTCTAGCCGACCTCGATCTGTTGCGATTTGTTCACCCCACGTTGACGTGGTCTGCCAGGTTGGATCGACGGCTGACCGACCTGGAGGCGGCGTTGGATTGGTATCGGCTGTCCTGTCTTGATCGGACCATTAACGCTTGGGTGGTCTACGCCATGGCACTCGCGGAGGTCATGCCGGATCAAGCCGCCCGTGATATGCTCAAACGGTTTCCCTTTACCGAAGCGGAACGGACTGCGATGACACAGGCTCGATTTCTCACGCAGCCTGTGTGTCGGATCTTGACCCGGCGTGCGCCTCTCCGGCCATCGGAAACAGTTGCACTGTTAGCCGGCCTGTCGGAGGAATGCTTGGTCTTCCTGCTGGCGAAGAATGCCTCCGAAACGGCAAAACGGTACCTGTCCCAATATCTCACTGTGTATCGTGATGTGAAGCCGGCACTCACGGGAAAGGCGCTTCACGCGTTCGGTTTACGCCCCGGCCCTTTCTATCGCACCATTCTGGAGCGATTGACTGAGGCACGGCTGGATGGTGAAGTGAAGAGCGAGGAAGAGGAACGGGCACTGGTGAAGGAATTGACCGAGCGAACTCGCTCAACGTCCTAGCCTTGTGCGCGGGGCGGTGATGTCACGCAGCTGCGATGGCCACAGCGTATGGGGGCCGGCTACAGGCGCCCCTCGGCGACCGGACTACAGCGAGGGGATTAAGCCAGTGGCTCAACCGGCTCGAGTTCGTCGTGAGTGTCGACGGCTCGAGCCTCTTTCCCCATCGCAGCGAGAAGGCCGTCGTAGACGATGCGAGCCGCGTCAGACCATTTGGGATTGAATGGGCGACCAGCGAAAGCGGCTTCAGCCGCTTTTTTCTCATCGTGGGTAATTTGTCGAGGAGTCAATGCGGTGTCCATACGAATAATAATAGATCGCTTCAGGGCAATGTCAAGGACTCAGCGCATTGAACGGACCCTCTCGTTCGATGGGGGCTGTGCACGAATCATTTGCAAGGGCCTGCAGGGAGCGTCTCCGCTGATGGCCTGGTCTCAGGAACAGCACCGGGGGAGGAGTCGGTCAAGTTCGGCGTGATTCGACCGAAAGTGGTCAGAGGCCTGCTGCGCGGTGATCATTCGAAACGAGAGGCTGTCCCCCGGGGCCAGTTGCGCGGCGAGAGAACGATCCGCGCTGATCATCGTGGCGAGCTTGGCATATCCGCCCGTGGGTTGACAGTCTGCCATCAGCAGTATCGGTTGTCGATTCGGCGGGACTTGAAGACTCCCGGCGCATACAGCTTCGGAGACGATTTCGGCCGAGGCACGATGCGGCAGCTCCGGACCCTCCAGGCGATACCCCATCCGGTCTGATTCTGGTGTCACCCGGTACAGACTGCCGGTCAGCAGTCGAACGGCCGCGACTGCAAAGTGATCGGATTGCGGACCCGGCATAACTCGTACGACGGGCGACCTCGAATACCGGGGCCGATACGGTTCCGGCAGCGAGCGGCCTATGAAAGGTGCGGCCCCTCGGGCAACAGGTCCCACGCTGAATTGATCCCATTTCTTTACCGCCCGACCCGCCGGCCCGCCCAATCCACTCCGCACATGCGTCGAGAGGCTTCCAAGTATCAGCGGGCCGGTGATGCCGCCTGCCACCGTGAGATACGCGCGTGCGCCCTGCCGCCGCATCCCGAATTGCAGCCGGCTTCCAGCCTTCATGGTCACCACTGTCCACAGTGGAATGGCCAGGCCGTCGCTGGTCGGGGAAAGGTCGGCGCCGGTAATGGCAATCGATAGCGCCTGCTCGAACAACAGTTCCGGCCCGTGGAGCGTGATTTCCAAACCGGCGGCTCGATCGGGATTGCCAAGCAGGCGATTTCCGACCGTGAGCGCCCAGGGATCCATCGCTCCACTCACCGACACGCCAAATCGTTGGTAACCACGGCGGCCGAGATCCTGCACGGTGGTAAACAAGCCGGGATGCAACACATGAATAATCGGTTGCTTAATCGGCATGATCGAGACGCCTCACGCAAATCCCGCCATCGTCGAACATTGCTCGCAGCGCATGGGCCAACCGGATGGCGCCCGGGGTATCAGCATGAAGACAGAGCGTGTCGATGTGAAGATGGAGCAATGCCCCATCAACGGCAGCAATGACGCCTTCATGCACCAATGAGTGCGCTCTGGCGACCACGGTCGATGCATCGTGAATGAGCGCATGGGCGTCAGTCCGGGGCACTAACCGGCCATCAGCCCGGTAGGCTCGATCGGCAAAACCCTCTGCGGCCACCACCAGCCCATGCATCGTTCCGGCGGTGAGTAGTTCGGAGCCGGCTAATCCGATGAGGATCAACCGCCGGTCGATTTGGGCGATACCTGCCGCGACCGCATCGGCGAGCTCCGGATCGCGTGCCGCCATGTTGTACAGGGCTCCATGTGGTTTCACATGAGAGAGTCGGATGCCTTCCGCTTGACCGATGGCCGTTAACGAACTCACCTGCGAGAGGATCACGTCCAGCGCCAACGCGTGCGACAGCGGCAGCTCCCGACGTCCGCGTGATTCCCGGTCGGGTAGGCCGGGATGTGCCCCGATCGCCAAGTCGTACTGTCGTGCCAGCTGCAGGGTGCTGCGCATCAGGGCCGCATCGCCCGCATGCACTCCGCAGGCGATATTCACTGACGTCACGTAAGGCATGAGATGAGCCTCCGTGTCCCGCTGCTCGGGCGTTGCCGCTTCGCCGAGGTCACAATTCAGATCGATACTGCGGGTGCGGGTCATGCCCGGTCTCCTGACAGGTGGTGAAATTCTTCTTCCTCGATCGGGACGAATTGTACCTGGTCGCCGGGAACGAGGAGAAATGGCGTGGGCCTTTGGAGACTGAACAGAAGCACCGGAGTGCGCCCGATGATGCGCCACCCGCCCGGACTGGCTTGAGGGTAAATGCCGGTCTGCGTGCCTGCGATGCCGACAGACCCGGCAGCCACGTGTGTGCGCGGGGATGGAAGGCGCGGTGTGGCGATACGGGTTGGTACGGTACCCAGGTAGGGAAAGCCTGGACTGAAACCCAGCATGAAGACACGATAAGTCACAGAGGCATGGAGCGCGGCGGTTTCTTCGGGAGTGAGCCCGGCTTGTCCGGCTACATCGGTCAGATCCGGTCCTGCTGCGCCTCCATACCAAACGGGAATAGAGTGAGTGATGGAAGGGCGCGAGGGCGCGACGGCAGCGTTCACCGCCAATGCGCGCAGAGTGTCCATGACCGTGATGGCATCGGTGAGCAATGCGTCAAAATAGACTGTGGCAGAGCAGTAGGTGGGAACGACCTCTATGAGACCTGGGATTTCCGCCTGGTCTACTGTGGCGGTAAAAGCCAACACCAGTTCGTTCGTGTGAAGATCGATCGTGTTCCCGAACTCGACGGTGACTGCGGACTCGCTGAGCTGGATCATGCGAGAGATCATGGTCAAAGCCTGCCGCGCGGTGTTCCCAGCGGACAATCAGGGGAGTTCACTCCGGTAACGGTCTGCCCTTGGTCTCGGTGGCGAATGGAAGTATGGCCAAGCCGAGCACGTAGATCAATGCGATGGTGCTTGCGGCGTTGTTGAACGATCCCAGCATGGTGACGAGCCAACCGGTCACGAAGGGCGCCGCGGAGGCGAGGATGCGGCCTGCGTTGAAACAGAATCCGGCGCCGGTGGCACGGAGCCGTGTCGGATACAATTCGGGCAGGTAAATCGGAAAGCCGCTAAAGATGCCGTTAGTGAAAAATCCCAGCGCGGGCAACAGCAGCAACACTTCCGCATAACTATGCGGCACAAAATACGTGGCCGGCAGCAGGATGAGGCTGCCGAGGCACATCAATCCGAACACGGGGCGGCGCCCGAATCGTTCCGCCAGCGGTCCGAATCCCAGATAGCCGAAGAGGGCGCCTGCGTTCAGCGCCATGATGGCATAACTGACCTTCTCGGTGAGCCTGGCGGAGTCCAGTTCCTGAAGATCGGGCATGGCATGGACGAGAGTGGGCGCCCAGTTGGTTGCGCCCCAGACTCCGAAGACCGCCACAAACGCCAAGGCTGAACCGATCAGCGTGTCGCGGCGTAAGGACGGCTGGAATAACTCGACGAGATGGAGCCAACTGGTGCGGGCCGTTTGTGGTTCTCGCTCGTGAGCCTGCACCCAGCGTTCGGGTTCTTTCACCCACCGACGGACGAGGAGGGCTACCAAGGCCGGCAGAATTCCGATAAGAAAGAGCATCCGCCAACCGGAATCCTTCAGCAGCAAATTACAGCCGGCGGCGAGGAAAAAGCCGAAGGCCCAGGCTGACTGTAAGATGCCCGCCGCCCTGGATCGCTTCTCCTCAGGCCAGGTCTCGGCCACGATGGCAGCTCCCGCCGCCCATTCTCCGCCGACGCCAAGCGCCGTCAGAAAACGGTAGATCGCGAGATGCCACCATTCCTGCGCAAGCGCGGCCAAGCCGGTGAAGACCGCGTAGATCAGAATCGTGGCAATCAGCGTTTTGGTGCGACCGAAATAATCGGCGGCCATGCCGAAGCCGATGCCTCCGATGGCCCACCCAATGAGGAACACGGAAAAGACGATGCCGCCGTACCATCCGATTTGTTCGGACGTGACCTCGCCGCCCGTGGCGCCGGCTTGCAACAGCTCATGCAGCGCGGGATGGAGCACGATCGCGTAGATCGTGGCATCCATGGCGTCGAATACCCATCCGAGCCAGGCGACGAACAGCACCAGCCATTGATATCTCGTGACGCCCTTTGTCCATGCCACGCTGCGGAGCTCCTGTGTACGAATCACGTGCCGCCACGCTACGGGGAGGAAGGGGCGCTGTCAAGGTGAAGCGCGCACAGCGGACATGCTATAGTTCCCCGCACTATGCCGCGCGTTGATTATTATCGCGTCCTCGGGGTGTCGCGGGACATTTCCGATGACGAGATCAAAAAAGCCTACCGAAAGCTCGTCTTCGAGCATCATCCCGATCGGAATCCGGATAACAGCAGGGCTGAGGAAAAGATCCGTGAGCTCAACTCCGCCTATGAAGTCCTGGGCGATCCCGAGAGCCGGCGCACCTATGATCGCCTGCACTGGGGCGAGGAGATGCAGCCTGAGACCGTCGATCCGTCGCTGATTCTCGAGGAAATGGAGAAGAAGCTCTTTGACGAGGGGCGCAAGGAAGTGTTTGCTGTCCTGATGAAAATGGTGCCGCGGATCAAATCCGAACTGGCCATCATTCGTGAGCGCACAGTGGCACACCAGGGCTACGATACGTTCAAAGAACCGATCGTCGAGGCGCGGGGGGCGGAGGTGCTGGATGAATTCGTCACGCCTGAAATGGAGCAACGCAAGCATCGTCTGCTTGAAGTGGCCGTGCAGATGATGGTGTCCCAGGCGGTGGTTGCGCGGGGCGATGACGGCGGCATTCGCGCGTTGCGGGGCCGCTTGGATGAGATGTTCCGGAAGGGGCGAATCAACGGGTTTGTCACGGCGCTGGAACTTCTGTACCAACGCCGATGATCAGACGTAAACGGTGAAACATAACCAGTCACAGGTAGAAGGTGAAGGGTAGGAGGGGCTAGTGACGAAAGCGTGCCTTGAACGCTATTGCGTCTTAGCGGCCACGTGTTACCTTTCACGTCCGTGAGAGCGGTCCCGACACGAACCGCCCGCGTTGCATGACTCCCGCGAGCCGTTCCTGTTTCAAGAGCAGTCCAATATTTCTCAGCGGGTTGCCTTCCACCACCAACAGATCCGCCTGTTTGCCGGCTTCAATCGTGCCGATTTCTGCCGAGAGGCGCAGCAACCGCGCAGCGGCAGAGGTGCTCGTCATGATCGCATCCATGGGTGTCATGCCCAGGGTGACCATCCGCTCCAATTCCTGCGCATTGTCCCCGTGGTGATTGAAGGGCGTGCCGGCATCGGTCCCGAGGGCAATCGGCACGCCACGCCGAACGGCGGCGCGGAAGCTCTTCTCGTGTTGTTTCACCATGTTCCTGGCTTTTGAGCGGGCGCTGTCGGGGATGCCGCAGCCGGTCGGACACGCTGCGGTGGTGGCCAGGGCGGACAGGGTGGGAACCATGTAGACGCCGCGCTGGGTCATCATGCCGGCGGCCTCGTCATCCATAAGCGTGGCATGTTCGATCGAATGGACGCCGGCGCGCAGGGCGTTTTTCATCCCGCTTGCGCCATGGGCATGGGCGGCCACGTGGCGGCCATGGGCGGCAGCCACTTCAACCGCCGCTCTCAGTTCTTCCACGGTCATCTGGGCTTCGTCCGGGGACGTGCCCGGGGTGAGCACGCCGCCCGAGGCGATCACCTTGATTACCTCCGCGCCGGCCGTGAGCTGATCCTGCACGGCAGCCCGCACGGCTTCGATCCCCTGGGCTTCGCGTCCGATGAAGCGGGCATGCCCTCCCGGCATGCAGATCGCCAGGCCGGCGGCCAAGATACGCGGCCCCGGCGTCAGTCCCGACTCGATGGCCCGTTTCAGTGCAAACACGGCATGGTCGCGGAAGCCTACATCTCGGACGGTGGTAAATCCGGCCTGCACGGTGCGGCGCGCCAATTCCGCGGCCTTCAGCAACGTCACAGCCGGGGATTCCTGCTCCACGGCCGCAACCACATCGGCTTCAGCGCCCAGGCAAAAGTGGACATGGCAATCGATGAGACCGGGGAGGACGGTGAGGCCCCGGCCGTCGATGCGTCGCGCGCCCCGGGGCACCCGAATGGACTCGTCTGGCCCGGCGGCTACAATGCGATCACCCTCAATCACGACGGTGCCTCGCTCAATCTTGCGGCCTTGGCCGTCGAGGATACGAATCTGGCGGATGGCGATGGTCATGGCGCCTCGTTGATCGGAATGGTGACGATGACACCGCCCATGATGTCGTTGAGTTTATAGTCTCTCCGCGGGCTGTTCGCATGCCCGTTGTGGCAGGACACGCAGCTCTCGGAGACCGCCCGGTCGGCGTAGATGCCTTGGAAGTACCGGACCCCGCCCTGCTGATAAAATCCCGTGAAGGGTTTCTCCGGCGCCTTCATGACGACTTCCAGGCCGCGTCGTTCAAATTCGCTGTTCGGTCCGTTCCACACATAGATCGGTGTGAGGCTGGCGAGCCGGAAGCTGAGTTTCATGTCTTTCTGCGCGACCAGGCGGCCGGATTCGAGGAGAAATTGGGCGGGCAGGGGGAGCCCCTTCTCTTCTTTCCAATGTTCAAGGGCTTCAACCACGCCCTGGGTGTGTAGCTTGTCTACGACGTTTTGCGTGTAGTTGGCGCGATTGGCATCGATCACGGCGTGAATGAAACTGGTGACCCGTTCGGGCGCCACCATGTCGGCCTTGCGCGATTCTGCCACGGCGAGGGCGATGACCCAGTAGGTGATCGCCGCCACGAATCCCGCCACCCCTGCCATGACGATCCAGAACCCGTTTCGACTCATGCCCCCCTCCTCGCCGACAACTGTGATTGGGTATAGGTTTCGATCGCCGCTTGCACCGCGCGACCGGGCTGATTCAGCCAGCCGTGCTGAGCGAAAATCCCTTCCAAGGCGTTGAGCAGTGTGAGGACGTGGGCTTGCTGGCAGGACTCGCCCATCAGCCCGATCCGCCAGACCCGTCCGCGTAGCGGCCCCAGGCCGCCCCCGATTTCAATCCCGTGGTCCCGCAACAACTGCGTCCGCACCAGCGTCTCGTCAATCCGGTCGGGCAGCGTGACACAGTTGAGCATGGGGAGTCGATGTCCCTTCGACGGGAGCGGCAGAAGGCCCAGAGGCTCAAGTCCTGCCACCAGGGCGTCGCTGTTGAGCTGATGACGGATGAAGCGCGCCGACAGTCCTTCTTCGTGCACGAGTCGCAGGGCTTCGTACAGTCCGTAGAGCATCGAGATCGGAGCCGTGTGGTGATAAGCGCGGCTGCGGTCATTCCAATATTCGGCGATCAATGAGAGGTCAAGGTACCAGCTATGGCTGGGAGTGCGTCGCTGTCGAACGACCTCCATGGCGCGCGGGCTCATCGTCAACGGGGCCAGGCCTGGCGGACAGCTCAGGCATTTCTGCGTGCCGCTGTAGCAGGCATCAATTCCCCAGGCGTCGACTTCGACGGGGATGCCTCCCAAGGAGGTCACCGCATCGACGATGAGTAAGGCGCCGTGCGCACGGCAAAGGGCGCCGGCCCTGTCGAGGGGTTGCCAGGCTCCGGTCGAGGTCTCCGCATGCACGAGCACCACCGCCTTGACGGGGCCGCCCCGGGACAACGCGTCATGCAAGGCGTCCAACGGAATCATCTGTCCCCAGGGGGCCTCGATACGTAGCGGGATGCCGCCGCTTCGCTCAATCATCGTCGCCAGGCGTGAACCGAAGATCCCGTTGACCCCTACGATCGCGCGGTCCCCGGGTTCGATGAGATTGGCGATCACGGCTTCCATGCCTGCCGACCCTGTGCCCGGAAGGGCAATGGTAAATTCGTTTTCCGTCCGGAATAGGGTGCGGAGGGAATCTTGAATCGTATTCATCAGGCCGAGGAATAGAGGGTCCAGATGGCCGACAAGCGGCTGCGACAGGGCATGGTAGACCCGCTCATGCACCATGCTCGGGCCCGGGCCCATGAGCAATCGATACGGAGGGACAAATTCGTGATCTTGAGGGGAAAGGCTCATCGTTGGATCTGATCGTGTCCGTTCGTCAGGGGAAGGCATCGCTGCCTATGGAAAAGTCTGACACTACGGGTGGCGTAGTATAACGAAACTGGAGGGCGTTCAGCCATGGGATTGTGGCGAGGCTCGACCGGTCGATGCCGCGGGTCGCTCTCCAGTTTCACCGCCCTGAAGCCGGTGGTATACTCCGGCGCGCCGTACCCCTTGGAGGTCTTGTGGACGCTGACGAATCGACTGGCCCGGTCCCGCATTCCCCTCAACCCCCCGCGTCTTGTGTCGGAGCGCCTCCTCCGCCGCATCCGTACAATCCCGGGTTTTCCCGGGCGGTTACGCTGTTGTCGGCCGTCGTTCTTTCGGCCTCGATTGCGGTCGTGGCCTGGTTATCATTCGATATTCCAAGGGTGGAGCGAGTCGCGGATGCCGAGCGGGCGCTCAGCCACATGGTCGGCCGCCTGATGGATCAGGCAGACGGCGTGAAGACGCTGCCGGTATGGGAACAGTTGCTCTATGACCTCACGATGGGGAGCGATGCGAACGATCGTGCCCAGGCCATCGAATGGTACCGCGAACTTGCCGAAGAATCGTCCGATCCGTTTGTGGATTTACACGTAGCCATTTTGGAGGGCGAGGCGGGGCAGCTTCAGGAGGTTCGACAACGCATCTCGCGATGGGCGAGACAAGCCCCACCGTATCCGCTGTTCGCCCGGCTGCTGCAGGCCGGATATGTCGAATCGCATGTGGCTCCGGGCGCCGGGTTCGACCTGCAAGCACACCTGGCGGAGCAACCGGTCTCGGGCTGGTTCTACAGCCGGCTGGCGGCCCGTATTGCCGAACGGTCCGGAGACCGTCCGCTGCTCGTCACGATCGAGACGGCTGATCAGCAACGGATCGAAGCGTTGGTCTGGCGCTCAAGGGCAGTTGCCCTGCTCGAATTGACGCTGATGGTCGTCGGGGGGATGGTCTTCATGGCGTGGGTGCGGAGGGGCAAGGGCGCCGCGATGTTTCGGGTGGGCTCCGCCGAGCTGCCGCCTTTGTGGGCAGGACGCCTGGGCGCCGGCGTGTTGCTCCGCGGCGGCGCTGTCGGCGCACTTCTGACCGTGGCGTTCCTGTTTGCCGCCGGCGACTTTCCTTCCTTGCGGGTCGTGGCGGTGCCGCTGTCGAATCTGCCGCTGCTGGCGTTAGCCTATGTCCATCTGCTCCGGCCTCAACGGCAGACGTTCTGGCGAGGATTGGGGCTGAGTCTCGAGCCGCGTCATGTGGGACAACTGGGATTGGCGGTGCTTGCGGTCGTGGCGGCCGGGCTCATGGGAGAGTGGGTATTGGGCCGCATTGCCGAGCCGCTGAATTTGATCAGTCATTGGACCGAATGGTTCGACGCCGATCTCGTATGGGGCGCGCCACCGACTCTGATTGTCAGTTTGATGGAATATGTGATCTTCGCGCCGGTGTTTGAGGAGTTGGCTTTCCGCGGCCTCTTATTCGGGGTATTCCGGCGGCGGTTTCAGTGGGGGGCCGCGGCCGTGTTGAGCGCGGCACTGTTTGCTATCGCGCACGGCTACGGATTAATCGGATTCTTGAGTGTCTTTTGGAGCGGTGTATTGTGGGCCTGGGCCTATGAGCGGACCGGCAGTTTATGGCCGGGAATGATCGGGCATGCTGTCAATAATCTGCTGGTCTGTCTCAGCGTGATGGCGTTACTGCGTGCCTGAGAAGCGGGCCGCGCCAGGCCATTCGGTGTTCCCGGGCGAGAAGTTGGTGGTGTGTCTCTACGAGACGGGAGAGTGTGACGGAGACTACAGTCTCCGGTGTGCGGTGACGATGAGAATTTGCGCGGGCCGTTTGCTGATATTCCGCCAGCAGTGCCGGCTGCCTGCGGGAATTCCGGCCGCATCGCCCCGTTTCAGATTGTGGATTTCCTCCTCCAGAGTCAATTCGAGCGTCCCCATGAGTACGACGGCCAATTGCTCGGCCTGGCGGACGTAGGGTTTGTGCCCGCTTGCTCCGCCCGGCTGAATCGTGATGACCATGGGTTCCAGCTGACTGTCCTTGTTGAATGGTCCGAGCGCTTCGATTTTTGCGCGGGACCATTCGCTTTGCACGACCGGTCGGGCCCCGGACCGGATGATCGCAGGAGGGGTAGGGTCGAGGGCGCGAAAGAATTCTCCCAGGGTCACGCCCAACGCGGAAGCAATCCGCTCAGTGGAGGCAATGGATGGCGAGGCCTGCCGTAACTCAACCTGAGAGATGAAACTGGGGGAGAACCCGCACTTATCGGCCAGTGTTCGCACCGAAAGATGATGCGATTTCCGGAGGCGCCGGACAATATCGCCGACGTGCATTTCAGCTTTTCTTGGGGATGGTTGAGTTCGTTTGGCAGGCTTCTTCTTGGCAAGGTCGGTCATCAATGGCTCGCGGTTAAACCCGATAGAATGCGGAACGCGCAACACCGATTGTGCACCTGTGTAGCACGTTTTTGGGGGGAGTCTCAAGGAATGTGAGGCGTCCCTTCCCCTCTGCAGCCGTGACCGTTCCGTTCATCCCAGCGTCATTCCGGCAGGCCAGGGATTTCACCGGCTATCCGAATCTCGCAAATGAGGTTATGGACAGGTGTCCAGCCCGACTGGACATCTGTCCATTTTTGTGAGAAAAACTGTCATTCGCATGCCGCGCTCTGTGGCGTGAGTTGAGGCGAGGCGAATGGAGCGGGAAGGTTCGACTCTGGAGGTCGGTGATTGCGGAGAGACAGGGCGACATGGCTGACGTTGGCGATCTTTCTCTGTGGATGTGCTGTGTTATGGCTGACGGAGGTAACGAGCACAGGACATCTGGTGGACAACCTTGTCGCCGGGTATCTTTTCTCCTGGGGGTTGTACGCGCTTCTGTCGAATCTTCCGCGGAAGGAGATTCGCGCGCGATTCGTCCTGGTGACCCTGTCCGTGATCGTCATGCTGGGGATAGCCGAATTGGCCGGCGTGGTGGGACTACTCAATTATCAAACTCTTTTCGGTACCCACGGGCGGGAGTGGTTCGATCGTTCGGGGTATGTCCGCGATCCGGAGTTGGGATACCGGCGTGAGCCGCATTATCGTGAACGAGGGTTCTTTGTGCGGGGAAATATCGGCGAAGCACTCTGCCTTCCGGCGAATGCTCCGGAACCGTTCGACCTCCGGTATGACCATCGAGGATTTCGAAACGACACTGATATGGATCGGGCCGATGTCGTAGTCATTGGTGATTCCTATGTCGAATCGCCCATGCTCCCGGGCTCCAGTCTGTTGACGACCCAATTGAGCCATCAGTTGCAGACGTCTGTCGCGAATTTGGGGATCAGCGGGTACGGACCGGAGCAGGAGCTCGTCGTGTTGAAGCGGTATGCGCTGAATCTGCAACCGAAGACCATTGTCTGGGTATTCTTTGAAGGGAACGATTTCTACCAATTAGCTCCCGAAGATCTGGAAGATCTGGCGGTGAGGGGGGAGCCCGACGCCAGGGCTGCGCATGACGAGTATTGGATGCGGTCGCTGACGAGAAATCTTCTCCTGGTCTCGCGCAGAGCGGTGCGGGGATGCGTGCCACATTCCGGCTACTTGCGTCTTCGCGGAACGTTTCGAGATACAGAGGGGAAGGAAACGGTGTTGTATTTCTGGGAGAGGCTCGCGGCATTGAAGCTCACGGACAGACCTCGTCTTGACCGGTTGCGATCAATTCTGTCTGAAGCGTATGAGCTGACCCGGCAACGAGGCATTCGCCTGGTCGTGGCGTTTGCGCCGGTTAAACATCGGGTTCATCAAGGATTGCACAATTTTGAGCCCCTGACAGACGAGATGAGAGACTGGCCGCTCAATGATTTGCCCAACGAAGTCGCCACCATGCTGGGAGAGCTTACGCCGGAGATCGTATTCCTCGATTTGACTCCGCCGCTTCGCGAAGCCGCAGCACAAGGACGGTTGACCTATCTTCCGGATGATACGCATTGGACCGTTGAAGGGCAGCGAGTGGCCGGGGAGGCCATCCATCACGTGCTCGCCGGCAGCCAGACTCGCCTGGCCAAACAGTGACGTGATGCTATCGAGGAATTCTGTCGCCTGCGTCCTGCTGGAAGGCTGCCAGCGTGTCAGAGAGGTCGGGATGCCGGAGTGTGTAGCCCAGGGCTTCCAGGACTTTGCGATTGCAGATCCGTTTCCCGGGCTGGCTGGGGAACGCCTCGCGGGGGCTCACGATGCCCCATTTACTCGACACGTCGGCGCAAATGTCGGCCCATCGGCGCGGATGCCCGTCGCTAATATTGTAGACGTCTCCCGCCCGCCCGGTTCGCAGGGCGAGGAGGCAGAGCCGGGCCAGATCTTCGACATGGATCAAATTTACGAATTTATTCGTGGGGCCGACACGTCCTTGCCGGATCCACTCCACCGGATTGCGACTTGGGCCGTAAATGCCGGCCACGCGGAGGATTATGCCACCATGTTGTGTCCGGAGATATTCTTCCCCTTGGACGCGGGGAAGGTCCAAATTGACGGGGCTTGTCTCGTCAATCCAGGCGGGGAGATCTGTCATGGGCTCATCGCCTTGATCGTAGGCTGACGTGCTGCCGAACACCACCAATCGGCGGGAAGGGCTGCAGGCGTGCCGGGCAAAGGCCCGGACCCGCTCAAGAGGAACTGCCGGAAACGTCCAGATCAGGTCGGCCTCTAACGGCAACGCAGACCAGGTGGCTGGATTCTCGAGATCGAACTGAATGCGTGCGGTCGCGGCCACGTTGGCGAGGTGGCGCTCCGGCCGGCGGCTGCTAGCCAGGATGGGGAGAGATTGCTCCCGGGCTAACGTGTAGATCCAGCGGCCGGTATAGCCGGTTCCGAGAATGACAATGGGGCGGAGGGTGGACATCCGTCCATCATACCCGAACCGCCGGTGCGTGTCCTGCTGCCGGTTTGAGCCTTTTCTGGTTCTGGTCTCCGGGTAGAGACGCGTGCTAAAATCCGGTCCCGATGACGCCCTTCAACTTACGGCAGCATGAGACCGGTGAGATGATCGACCGACAGGCCGGCGCGCAGGCGCAGCGGCGGCAGCGGATCCTGGTCGGGCTTGCCGGCCTGTTGGCCTGTTTCTTTTTTGTGCTGGATCTTCAGTTGCCGCTGGGTGTGGCGAACGCGGTGCTGTACAGCGCTGTCGTGCTCCTGTCATCCGCCAGTCAATACCGATGGTTGCCGATTGCCACCGCCACTGCCTGCTCAGTATTGACCATCGTTGCCGCCCCGTTCAGTCCGCGGATTCCCAATCTTCCTGCATGGTTTGAATGGGTCAATCACTTGTTCAGTCTGTTCGGCGTGTGGGCTCCGGTCGTGTTTGTGTATCAGCGCCGCCATACGGAACGACTTCTGGAGGAAGTCAACGAGCGGCTCGAACGAGGGGTCGAAACGCGGACGGCGGATCTGGCCGCGAGCCGGCTCGCCTTGGAGCGCAGCGAGGAACAGTTGCATACGCTGACCGGCCGGATTCTCACGGCGCAGGAAGAGGAGCGCCGGCGGATTGCGCAGGATTTGCATGATGATGTCAATCAACGACTGGCGTTGCTCATGTTGGAACTTCAGGGCGTTGACCGGCAAATAGGGGTGTCGCCCGCGACAGCCCAGGATGGCGTGCACAATGTGTTGAAAGGGTTGGAGGCTCTCTCCGACGACGTCCGGTACATGGCCTATCGATTTCATCCCTCCATCCTCGACGACTTGGGCCTGGAGGCGGCCTTGCAGCGCCTATTGGATGACTTCTCCGCTCGCACGGGCGTGAAAGCCCTGTTTGTCCATCAACCCCTTGACCACCCGCTCGACAAAAACGCTTCGACGGCGCTGTATCGGGTCGTTCAGGAAAGTCTGTCCAATATCGCCCGTCATGCGAAAGCGACCCGGGTGGAAGTGGAAGTCACCGTTGAAGAAGAGGGGGTGGTCGTGGTGGTGCGTGATGACGGCAAGGGGTTCGATCAACTGACGGTGGAGCGGTGTGAGGGCGGTCTGGGTCTGTTGAATATGCGCGAGCGCCTTCTGTCGGTGCAGGGCACGTGCGAAGTCGCATCCCGCCCGGGTAAGGGCACGACCGTATCAATGTACGTCCCGCTTGTACGGGTGGGGATATGACGCTTCCTCGTGTATTGTTGGCCGATGACCACACCCTTGTCCTGGAGGGGTTTCGGCGCTTGCTGGATGACCAGTGCGAATTGGTCGGCACGGTGGGCGACGGGCGGGCGCTGCTGGAGGCAGTGGCGCAGTTAAAGCCGGATATCGTCATTCTGGACATCTCGATGCCGGTGCTAAACGGCATCGATGCCGCCCGTGTCATGAAGGTCAAGTTTCCTCAGGTCAAAGTGGTGTTTATCACCATGCACGCCGATCCGGCCTATGTGCGGGCAGCGTTCGAGGCAGGAGCCTCCGCCTACCTGCTCAAGCGTTGCGTCGGCGAGGAATTAGCCCAGGCGATCCGGGCCGTCCGGGGCGGCAACTTTTATGTGACGCCTCTCGTCACAAAGGAAGTGGTGGAAAGCATGTTGCGCGGGGTGGACGGCGGCGCCCCGTCAGGTCCGGAACTCACCACTCGTCAACGCGAAGTGTTACAGCTCCTGGCCGAAGGCCACACTGTGAAGGACATTGCCGGCACCCTCAAGATTTCTCCCCGTACGGTTGAGTTTCACAAGGGACAAATCATGGAACAACTCAACCTGCACACCACGGTGGAACTTGTGAAATATGCTCTGGCGCAGGGCCTGACCAGTCAAGCCTGATCGGCCTCTCGATTCCCCCCGGCCCTCCTCCATTACCAGCACGTTTGCTGGTAGATTTTTCGCATACAACCTCGTTTTGTTACGCGTGTGGTTTACCCTTCACTCCCCTACTATACGCAATCCTTTTCTAAGCAGAGACTCGTAGGACTATGAGAAAAAAGATTTCACGTCCCCGCGTGCTGATCGGTGATTCCTCTCGATCCATGTTGGCGTTTCTGGAGATTCTCCTGGAATCTCACTTTGATGTCGTCGGGTCTGAAACCGAGGGTGAAGCCTTGGTCTTGACGGCAAAACGTCTTGCCCCTGAGTTGGTGATCCTGGATTTTTCACTCTCCTTTCTAGATGGTCTTTCGGTAGGCCGTCAGCTTCAGGAGGCTCTGCCAGACAGCAAGGTCGTGTTTTTTTCATCGCACGAAGATACGGCCTATGTGACGGCAGCCTTTGAAGTGGGGGCGATGGGGTATCTGGTCAAACACCGGACGGTGGATCCCGGCCATTACTTGCGTCGGGTGTTGGACGGAGAACGGGTCTGTTGTCCGGACGACTTGCACAAGCGGGTGGGGCGCCCGAAGAAAAAGTGACTGCCGCGGATGAGGCAGGAAGTCAGATTCGCGCAAAAGGAGACCGACGATGGTTCGAGTCGTACCGATGTGTGAGTTGTGCCGCCGGGTGTGTGACGACGGATTGTCCATCAGGGGGACCAACAGCTGGGTCGATTTTCCCAGTTACCTGGCCCGGCACGTGGTGTCGCCATCCCAGGTGCGGTTTTCGAGAAATTACTGTAGCGAGTGCCGGTTGTCGTATGACATCTTAAAAACCTACGGTGAACAATGAGGTCGACCTGGCCCGCTGATTGTTTCGCCATAGGAGGTCGTCTCATCCCTACCTGCCGGACCGGAGTGGTTTGGGGTCACTCCGTACTGCCTGCCATTCCGTAAACCTTCCCGCCGCCGGCGCGCTTCAATTCCGGACCCTGTTCCGCGTCTGACCTCCGGCTCGCATTTTCTGTCGGTGGCCGTTGTGTTACGATCGCCCGATGACGCCGGTTCTTCCCTTTCATCCCATCATCGCTGACTGGTTCACCGCGAAATTTACGGTTGCGACCGACGTGCAACTGCAGGCTTGGCCGGAGATTCAGTCCGGGCGTGATCTTCTGATTTCCGCCCCGACCGGGTCTGGAAAGACCCTGGCAGCGTTTCTGTCCTGTATCGATCGGCTGTTTCAGCAGGCGCTGCGCTGCGACTTGCGGGACGAAACACAGATCCTCTATGTCTCGCCCCTCAAAGCGCTCAGCAATGATGTGCAAAAAAATCTCCGGCAACCGCTGCTCGAGATCGGTCAGGCGGCCCTGTCTGCGGGACTGTTGCTGCCCGACCTGCGGGTGGTTGTGCGGACCGGGGATACACCGATGACCGAGCGGCAACTGATGCTTCGGCGGCCGCCGCATATTCTGATTACCACGCCCGAATCGCTGTTTATTCTGCTGACCGCGGACAAAAGCCGGGCGATGTTGAAGACGGTCCGTACCGTCATTGTTGATGAGGTTCATGCCGTCGCTCCAAACAAGCGAGGGGCGCATCTGGCCCTGTCGCTGGAACGCGTGGCGGCGTTGGCCGGCGGTGTCGTCCAACGGATCGGCCTGTCCGCCACCCAGCGTCCGATTGAGCGTATGGCAGAGTTTTTGGTGGGAAATAGAAACCTGTCTATCGTGAAGCGTGAAGCGTCTCTCGCGGGGGACGAGACGAACAACGAGATACGAGCGACGAACGACGCAATGGTGATCGATGTCGGCCATCGTCGCGACATGGACCTGGCGGTCGAGGTTCCGAAAGACGAACTCGGGCCCGTGGCCACGAATGCGATCTGGAGCGATGTCTATGATCGGGTTGCCGCATTGGTCGAAGCCCATCGTTCCACGCTGGTTTTTGTGAATACACGGCGCCTCGCCGAACGGGTGTCGCACTACCTGGAAGAACGGCTGCGCCATCTGGGTAAAGGCGTCGTGGCGGCACACCACGGGAGTTTGTCGCGGGAGATCCGCCTGTCTGCCGAGGACCGTTTGAAGGCCGGAGCGGTGCGAGTGGTGGTGGCGACAGCTTCGTTGGAACTCGGGATCGATGTCGGGACGGTCGATCTCGTTTGCCAGATCGGGTCGCCACGGTCCATTGCGACCTGTTTGCAACGTGTCGGCCGTGCCGGCCACTGGATTCATGCGATCCCGAAAGGCCGCCTCTTCGCCACCACGCGGGACGAGTTGATCGAATGTGCTGCGCTGATTCGCGCGATCAGGGCCGGAGTGTTAGACCGTATCGAGGTGCCGCCTGCCCCGCTTGATGTCCTGGCGCAACAGATCGTGGCGGCGGCTGCGACTCAGGACTGGGATGAGACGGAGCTGTATGCGCTGTGCCGTCGGGCCATGCCTTATCGTGAGCTGAGCCGTGAGACGTTCGACACGGTGATCGAGATGCTTGCCGACGGATATACGACCAGTCGAGGCCGGGGACGAGCCTATCTTCATCACGACCGCATCAACCATCAGATCCGTGGGCGGCGCGGAGCCAGATTGGCCGCCATCACCTCCGGCGGCGCGATTCCCGATACCGCCAACTACGCGGTGATTGCCGAACCGGACGGCACCGTTGTGGGATCGGTGGATGAGGACTTCGCCGTCGAAAGTCTGGCGGGAGACATTATCCTGTTGGGCAATACGTCCTGGCGCATCAAGGGCGTCGAAGCCGGCAAGATGCGCGTCGAGGATGCACAGGGCGCTCCGCCGACCATCCCGTTCTGGCGCGGGGAAGCGCCGGCGCGCACGGCGGATTTGTCTGCGGAAGTGGCGCGCCTCAGGGCCGATCTCGACCAGCGTCTTGATTCGAACGGCCAGGCGCCCGCACCCTCTGCGCGGCCGGTGCAGTGGCTCAAGCAGGAATGCGGCCTTGACCAGCGGGGGGCGGAACAGGCCGTTCAGTATATTTTGGCCGGGAAGTCCGTCCTGGGGACGGTGCCGACGCAACAGACGATCGTGGCGGAACGGTTCTTCGATGAAAGCGGGGGCATGCAGCTGGTCATCCATGCTCCGTTCGGCGGCCGGGTGAACCGGGCCTGGGGGCTCGCCTTGCGAAAACGCTTTTGCGTGACCTTCGATTTCGAACTGCAGGCCGCCGCGACGGATGAAGGCATCGTGTTGTCGTTGGGAGAGAAGCACAGTTTTCCGCTCGAGACGGTGTTTGCCTTTCTACATGTCAACACTCTGCGCGAGGTGCTGACTCAGGCCGTGCTGCAGGCGCCGATGTTCATGACACGCTGGCGGTGGAATGCGTCGAGAGCCCTGGCGCTACTCCGGTTTGCGGGGGGAAAGCGGGTGCCGCCCCAGATTCAGCGCATGCGCGCCGAAGACCTCCTGGCTGCTGTGTTCCCCGACGCGATTGCCTGCCAGGACAATTTCCAAGGCGAGCGGACGGTCCGTCAGATTCCTGGCCACCCGTTGGCGCAGGAGACCATCAGGGATTGTCTGACGGAGGCGATGGACATCGACGGGTTGGCGGCGGTGCTGCATAACATCGAGTCCGGCGCGATCACCTGCGTTGCGGTCGATACGCCGATGCCCTCCGCCTTCTGCCACGAAATTTTGAACGCCAATCCCTACGCGTATCTCGATGATGCGCCGCTTGAAGAACGCCGGGCGCGGGCCGTGGACATGCGGCGCACGCTCCCGCCTGCATTGGCCGGTGAGATGGGCGCGTTGGACCAATCGGCCATCGATCAGGTCAGGGAAGAATCCTGGCCTGACGTGCGTAATGCGGAGGAATTGCACGATGCGCTGTTAACGCTCGGCTGGGTGCCCTGTGCGAGCATGCCGGGGTGGGATCTGCTCATTCAGACACTCGCGGACGTGGGCCGGGTGGCGACACTGTGGCAGGGGGATGTCAAGCGGGGGTGGCTGGCCGCGGAGAATCACCCTTACGGCAGCATGCTGTTTCCGGATGCCCGGCTCGATCCGGAGACGGCGCCGATGGATCCGGAGAAGCCGCTGGAACGGGAAGAGGTGTTGGATCGCGTGGTCTTGGGATGGATGGAAAGTATAGGTCCGGTCACGGCTGCCGATCTGGCCGCTCGCTTGAACCTGGCCGTGGGTGATGTCGATCGGACGATGGTGCGACTCGTAGCGCAAGGCCACGTACTCCGGGGGCGGTTTTCGCTGCAGGCCTCACGAACCACGGGCGACATGGTGGAATGGTGCCACCGGCGGCTATTGGCCAGAATTCACCGCCTCACGGTCGGGCGATTGCGTAAGGAGATCGAGCCGGTTTCCGCTGCCGGGTTCATGCGGTTTCTCTTTCAGTGGCAGCATGCCTCGCCGGGAGCCCGTCTCCATGGTGAGGCCGGACTGCTGGAGGTGGCTAAACAGCTTGGAGGGTTCGAGGCTGCTGCGTCTGCCTGGGAGGCGCAGATTCTCCGGGTTCGTCTGGCGAAGTATCAGCCTGAATGGCTGGATCGACTCTGTTTGGGTGGCGCGCTGATGTGGGGACGTGTGACGCCCCATCCGCGGCTCATGCAAGAACTTACGGTCATGCCGGGGCGGCGCGTGGTTCCGACGCGTGTGGCGCCGGTGAGTCTGTTTGCGCGAGAAGATGCGCCCGCGCTGCTGGGGGCGACCGCGGAGGACCTCGCCAGGATGGATCTTTCGTCCAAACTGAGCCTCTCCGCTCAGGCCATTCGCCGGTGTCTGCAGGAGCGTGGCGCGAGCTTTTTCAGCGAGTTGTTGCACGGCACCCGCTTGTTGGCGTCGGAGGTGGAGGGCGGTTTGTGGGAATTGGTGGCTGCTGGGCTGGTCACGGCCGACGGGTTCGACAACCTGCGCGCGCTGATCGATCCCCGCCGTCGTCGTGCCGAGGCGTCCGACCGGAATCGCCGGCCGCGCCATGTCGGGGGCCGCTGGTCGCTCCTGATGACGGCAGCGGGGCCATCCCAGGCCGGTCGTCAGGCCTTGTCTGATCCCCGGTTGCCGCCTGCATCGCCGAATACCGCTGAACCATCTCCAGCAACGTCGGCGACTGAGCGTATTGCACGGCAACTGCTGCAGCGCTATGGAGTGGTGTTCCGAGACCTTCTGGCGCGCGAGTCCATCGTCTCTTCCTGGCGGGATCTCTTGATCTGTTACCGGCGTCTCGAATTGACGGGAGAACTGCGCGGGGGACGGTTTGTGAGCGGGTTCACGGGTGAACAATTTGCGTTGCCGGAAGCGCTGGAGGCCCTGCGGGCGATGAAGAAACGACCGGGTAGCGACATCCAGCAGGAGATCAAAATTTCCGCGGCCGATCCGCTGAACCTGGCCGGGGTGATTCTCCCGGGACCCCGTATTGCGGCGGTCCCATCGAATTTTGTGGTCTTTCGCGACGGCGTCGTCATCCGCACGGTGATTGGGCGAAGCGCGAACGACCTCAACGAGCCGCCTGTCCTTGAGGTGACGCACAGGAACGTCCGGTCCTGATCAGATGAGCGGGGCCGGAATGGCGAGCAACGGGCAACGTGCTCCGCGCAACACGCGTTCCGTGGTGCTGCCGCGCAGCATGTCGAGCAGGCTGTCCTGCCCTTTTGTGGCCATCACAATCAAGTCGACATCAAACTCGGCGCCTGCCGCCAGAATCCATTCAACCGGGTCGCCTTTTCCGAACATCTGGTTCCAGGACCAGTCTGCTTTCTTCGGGAGCACGAGCGCATCGACTTCGGCTTCCGCGCCTGCATGGATGAGCGTCATGGTGACAGGCGGCGCGCTCAGTTGCGAAACCAGGACGGTCGCGGCATCGATGGCTGGTTGAGATGAGGGATGGCTCGAGATCGGCAGCAGCACGCGATGCAGTGAGGTTTCGCCGCTGGCACGAGAGACGAAGCCTGCCACGTTGGACGGGACGAACAGTGTGGTGACATGCATTTCGCGTGAAACGGGTTCGGCGACCGCATGATGGACCCATCCGGCAAAGCCCTCGTGTTTGTGTGTGGCCAGTACCATAAGATCGGTCGGTGTGGCGGTCAGATGATGGATGATGGCCTGCTTCGCATCGGCGGCCAGGGCACGAACCTTTCTGATCCGGATGCCAAGCGTGGTCACATCGCTCTTCGAACTGGATTCCGGGAGGAGTCCCCATTGCGCGAGCGTCGGACGAATGCGGGGGAAGTCCTCGAATCCCTCCGGCGACACGTCAGGGTCCACATGCATGATGGTCAGTTCGGCACGAAAGACCAACGCCAGCTTGAGGGCGTGAACGAATGCCACCTGACTGTCTTGGGAGAAATCCGTGGGGTGGAAGATCCGATGGATCGCGAGGGGATTGCGCGGCGCGTTCATGTGCGTGTTGAACTCCGGTGAGGTGCGGTCTGTCTGTAACGGTCTGGTAATCGGTCTCTGCTATCAGCGGCGCGCGGATTGTAAGGACTTCACCAGGTCGGTGGTCGACAGGTAACCGGTTTGGCCCCAGCGGCTGAAAGACGCTTGCGCCGCCGGTCGAAATGCCTGCGCATCCGGCTGGTCGGACAGCGCACCCAACGAGGCGAGATATTCGCCTTGCCCTCGCGCCGCATCGCTCTCCAGATTCTGCGCATTGTAGGCGGTGAAAGCGGCCACCTTGTGTTCAGATTTCAGCAGGCCGTCTTCGTTCCACCAGATGCGCCCGGACGTGGTGCCGGTGATATTGGATGTGGTGTCGGTGGTCTCTTTGAACGTGGCTTTGAAGGAACAGGCTGACAGCAACACCATGAGTGACAGTCCGCTCACGGCGGCCAGGATCGAACGATGATGCCATGCCATATGTCGTGCTCCTTTCTGCGGCGAAATGGAGGTGATGGTGGCCGACTATACCATAGTCGGCCTGGAAATGAGCCCGGGAGCGTCTCAGCTCCGGGAGATCGCACGTTCCGTCCGCTGGAGGTAACGGTTGACAATGTCACCGGGCATGAGCACAATTCCCGGGTCCTTGATGGGGCACGAATTCGGGCGAGGCGGCCTGGTTGCTGTGGTGAGCCAGGAGCAGACGCACCCCGGTGTGACAAGGAGGGTTGACGATGAAGGCAGGCATAGGGCTGTTGGTGATCGCGAGCGTCCTGTGTGCGGCGCCGGTGGTGAGGGCGGAATCGGTTCCTCTCAAGCCGGGCGAGTATCAGGTGACGGCTGTGACCGAAAGCAGTAGCGGGGAGGCGGGCAAGCCGGACACCCATACCCGATGTGTGAAGGAAGAACACCTTGCCAATCCGGATGCGGTCTTTAACTATTATGCCTTAAACGGATTCAAACCCAATCCGGCGAACAAGGTCATGAACGTGTCGATGCATGGCGGGACGGTCAGTTATGACATTGAAAGCCTCTATGCGATGACCCGCGTGGAAGGCACGGTATCCACTACAGGTTTTTCTGTGGTCCGCAAAGCGACTCCCAAGGGCGACAAGGCGCTGTCGGTGACGATGAAGGTCGACGGCAAGCGCACGGGTGATTGCGCCCCGAAGTAATGCCCTGCCGGTGCCAGTCCTGAATACAGGCGGAGGCCGGTACCCCGGCCTCCGGTTTCTTTCCTGCTGCTAGTTCGCCCACAATCGCTGATACCACTTCTTTTCTCCGCCGGCCGGCACCGATGCCAGGTTCATGGTTTTGCGGATATTGCTGATATTCCAACCGGTCAGCGAGGCCAGGGTCTGTGCTTCCCGCTCGTGCCGCTCGCGTAATTGTTGGCGGTACGTCTTGGCAGCCGAACAGTCGTCTGTCCCGGTCCAGGGATGACGCAGGATGTAACGCGCCTGGAAGTTGGCGCGATCCGAGGTTTCCTGGAACAGCAGGTCTTCGGGAAAATGCGCGGCATCGTAACGGACGTGCAACCTGGTCAGGAAGACGTTCTGCGCCGTCGGCATGCGTGTGCTCATCCGGCCATCGCTCTCCTGCCAAAAGACGCCGAGGCCTCGCAGCTCTTCAGCCGACAGGGGATCGGCCGCGCAGGGATCACACCAGTTCATATCCCAGGCATATTCCATGAAGACGCCCCGTTCGTTTTCCCGCTTCACGCGCTGGCTGAATAGGTCGCGGTAGAAGTCGCCGAACTTGTCCTTCACGAATAGTGGAATCTCCTGCGCGTCCGGCAGCCGCACGGTCCGGTAGTTCGTGGTTTCGACGCGGCCGTGCTTCGTGAGGAAGTAGATGAAGAGTTCCTGCGCGCTGTCTGCGTTGACTGTGCCGAGACGGATGGGCAGCATGAACTTGGGCGATTCGAAGGCGATCTGCAGCGGCCGGAGGTGCGTCAGCCCCAGCTTCGCCTGTTCGCCCAGGTTCACCTTCGCGACGAAGAATTTCATGCCCTGTTTGAGGTAACTCTGCAGGACTGCCGAGGCTCCCTGCGGGATGCGGTACCCATTTTCGGTCAGCCAGGTTTCAAGGCCGCTGCTCTCCTTGGCGGAGAGAATCAGGATGTCGTATTCACCGACCGTATATTGCGCCTCCACCGTCACCCCCAAGGTTTTTTCACGTTCGCGGGGGGCCGCCGCCGGCGCCATGCTTTTCATGGCGTCCATACTGCGGCGCTCCATCAGTTCATCGCGCAGGCAGGGATTTTGGTCGAAGTATTCGACCAGCCGGGGAGCCGAGTAGTCGGCCACGTGTTTAAGGAGGGCCGGATCGCCGGCGTGAATCTGGTCTTTCTCCAGGATGGTCGGCACCGGCACCACCAGCGCGAACTCCTTCACGTCGCCCGTGAAGTCATTAGCCATCGTGATCACGGTCTTGTTCTCGTGCCGCGCGATGGCCACCTCGGAAGCCTTGTTGAACAGTTTCGTGTCGGCCTTGCCGACATAGAAGCCGCAAAAAGCCGAGGCGTCGCCGCCCCAGGCGAGCAGCCCCAGGGGCAGGAGTAATGTAGGAACGATGACGCGTCGCATAGGAACCTCCTTGGTTGGTGACAGAGCAGTGACGAGATCGGAGACAGGTTTGGGAATCGGGTGAACTGAACGACCGGTTGAAGAGGGAATCCAGTGATAGCGTGAACCGGGACGCACATGATCGATCACTGGAACAAGCGGCGCGCAGGCGATGAGTCCCCAGAGCGGCCCATTCGGCCTGAACAGCCCGAACTGGACATAAAGCGCAACCAGGGACACGAGGAGCGCATAAATGATGCGCCCGGTTCGTGAGTCTGGCGTCGTTTTCGGGTCGGAGATCATGAAGAAGGCAAAGATGAGCAGCGCGCCGCTTTCAATCTGATGGAGCGGAATCGTCAGCGGGTCGCCCAGCCAGCGCGCGCGTGCGAACAGGAGGCCGACATAGAAGGCGAGGAACGCCAGCGTGACATCCGCCCGTGCGGCGCGAGTGACGACCAGGCTTCCGAGGCAGGCGATGAGAAAGGCGAACCAGGTGGCCTGTCCCCATTGACCAGGCGAAATCCACCCGAGCCCGCTTGCGAGGATCACGGCCAGGGCCAGGCTGGTCGGATTAAAGAGATGTTTGCCATTCCAGCGGAGGAGGAACTTGCTGCTGATGGCAATCAAGGCAGCCAGCGAGGCGACCGCGAGATCGTCGGTACGCAGCAAGAGGCACAGCGACAGTGAGGAAATCAGGGCGCTCTTGGGATCAAAGAACGGAATGGCGGCGAGGCGTGCCCAGGCATATTGGGCGAGGAGCGCAGTGGCTATCGTGACGCCGGCCTGCCGGATCGACAGGTCGAAGTGCAGCCAACACAGACCGTAGAGGAGGAGGGCGCCAAGGCTTGCGATTTGGTAGAGACGAGGATCCTGCTGAAATGCTGCCAGGTCACGTTCGGGACTGTCGTGATGGTGCTCCATAAGTCCTCCCTTCACAGGAGGGTATGGGACGAAGCGAGGAATCCTTTCAGGAGGACATGGAGGAGGGAACTGACCCATCTTCCTTGCTCGCGCAACGTGTGGCCCCGGAAGGCCCTCGTCCGATGCGCGCAGTGGAGGATCGGCCAGCTCGCTCGTGTTAGGGACGCAGGCAGGGCGAAGGGGCCTGCGGGTTGATACGTGTGTGCCCTCAATCCCCCCAAAGCCGCTGGGAGCCGGCGCCTGCTGGTATCCGGTTGAATAGCGCTTCGCAGTCGTTTAGCATTCCAGGAGGGACACATTTCAGACGGAGTGACTTCATGCGAGTTTCTTTCTCAGTCATAGTCGGTTTCATGACGCTCCTCATGGGATGCTCGCTGGAACAGGAGCTGTCCCGAACACCCAGGACGGCGGTGGAGCAGGTTCTGCTGACGCAAGCTGTGAATCAAGCGCTCACCAATCTCACCTTGCAGTTGCCCGCCGGCGTGAATGTCGAGCTGGATGCCACGGGTCTCGAAAGCGACCGGTCCCGTCTTCGCATGACCAATTCAGATCTGGGCTCGTTGAATAGCCCCAACCGCGACATTCTGTACATCCGGGACACGGTGGCGGCGGAATTGGGACGCAGGGGGTATCGGGTGCGGGCGCGCGACATGGAGTCGCCCTATCTCGTGCGCGTCATGGCCGAGTCGTTCGGGACGATGCAGGGTATCACGTTCTTTGGGATGCCGCCGGTCCAGAGCGTGTTGGTTCCGTTCGCGCTCCCGGAATTGACCCTCTACAAGCAGCAAAACCAAAGCGGGTATGCCCGCTTACATCTGGACATCTATGACAATCGCACCGGCGAATTCCTCGGTTCTTCCGCCACGCTCGTGGGCCGAACGTTTTACAATCAGTATACGATGTTGTTTTTTCTCACCTGGAACCGCACCGATATCGATGCGCCGCCGTGATGCGGCAGCGCCCGGCCTCTCTGCACTCGTTCGAAAATCAGCCGGGCCATGCTGGACGTGCTGCTTGTGCTGGCCAGCCTGGTGGTGATCGGACTGACAGGCCTCTTGGCCATGGTCATCACTCCGCTTCGAATGGTCGAGCCGAGGCGCTGGGAGGTATGTTCTGCCTCATCGGAGGGGCGATCGCCGGAATGTTGGTGATGCGGTTTCACCCATGATCCAGGGTGTTGGCGGTCGTCATGCTACTGAGCGACCGGTATCTCGACGGCGAGTTGCGCGCTCGTGGATGGATCCTGGCTCACGACGTAGGTGGCCTTTTCCTGCACACCAGTGGTCACGCCCGGAGAAGCCGTTTCGATGAGCAGATTTGCGGAGAAGCGGTCCAGCATGCCGACTTCCTGCATCGTCAACGGCCCGAAGGGTTTAGAGGAGAGCCGGATAATGATCGTGATCAGCCCGTTTTCCGCCGGAGGCGGCATGGGAATCTCGCTCCGTTTTCCTGCCTGGAGTTTGAGGGAAATCTTGCCGGTTTCTTGCGGCGGCCACCAGAGTCTGGTGCCGGCGGAGCCAAGATTCTGAAGTAGCTGCACATAGGACTCCTGAGTGGCTTCAACGGTCATGCGTACGGGTTCGCTGCTTCGCGCAGCCATCGCGGCCGAGATTTCCTGATTCCGGCCGTCGGCAGTCCTCGTCACAAAACTGTAGCGGAGGCCTAACGGTTTCGGCTGACTGGCGCTGCCCTCGGAGCTCTCGCCATAAAAGATGGCCCGGGCACTTTTCTTCGAAGCTGAATCGCCAGCTGTCGATAAGCCGGCTGGCGCCTGCAGGGCAGGCGGAGCCGCCGCCGACTTAGGCGCCGCTGCCGGAGACGGCGCGGATGCGGCGAGTTTCCGGTCAGCTGAGGCGACCAACTGCTCGGCGTCCTTTTCGGTTGTCGTCAACGGGGCCTGCCGGGTCGACGCATCGCGCTCGCTTCGAGCAACGGTCTGTTCAGCGGGAGCGTGTGATGCCCGCCTTTCTTGCGTTGTGGCCGGAGCGGGCTCCTTGCGCGCGGCAAACTTATCGGAGCGACTGTCTTTCCTGGCCGGTTCGTCATGCTCTTGGATTGGTAGTTCAGGCGGAGCCGTAGCTGGTGCCGCTTGCATCGAGGGTTGTGCGCGTTGAATCGACGGCGCTGCCGGTTTGGCCTCTTTGGTGGCGACCGGTTGAACCGCGCGGTCGAGGCTCTCCTGATACAGGTTGATCCCGAAAGCGATAGCAAGGACGGCGGCAGCAAAGCCGCCTGCCCAGGCGAGCCCTGCCGGTTGTTTGAGCCAGGCCAACCGGGGATTTGTTCCGTCGGTTGCCGAGCGGCCAGGCTGCTGTACTGCCTGAAGAAGACGCAGGCGAACATCCGGGTCTGTCAGCAACTCTTTCAACGCCTGTTCGTCGGCAAGGGCATTAAATAGCTGCTGGTCTTGCAAGGCCGCTGAATAGAGTCGCTTACGCTCCTCTGGCGTCAAGGTATCAGCCGTGAAGCCGCCGAAGAGTTTTTTTAGTTCGTGGTCAGCCATGGTATTCGTACGTCTAGGGCGAAACGGTGATCGTGCGGCATCATTCCCAGGAGCCGCCCATCAGATCCAATAACTGTTTCCGGCAGCGCAGATCCCAGGTGTAAATCGTGTTGATCGACGTCTGGTTCATCAGGCGCTGAATCTCCGGAAAGCTGTTTCCCTCCAGTTTCCACCGGAAGAGTTCGCGGCAGCGCTCTCCGAGCTGCGCCACCGCGGCCACTAAACGATCAACGCGCTGCTTCTGATCCAATTGCGTGGCCGGATCGTCCCCGGGGGTGGCCACCGGCAGGTCCTCGACGGAATTTTGATTATACTCGCCCCGCCGCAGCGATTTGCGGTGGGTGTCCAGCATTTTGAACCGGAGCACTTGAAACGCCAGGGGAACCAGTTCGGTCAGCTCAGTGACACGGCCATATTTCTCATGGAGCAGGATCAAGACCTCTTGCGTGAGATCCTCGGCCAGGTCCTTCTGGACACGTGATGTCGCGAAGGCCAGAATCCTTTCGCGCAAAATGGTGAGGATCTCGTCCCGCCTCACGGCAGTGATGCTCCGTGCGGCGCCTGTGCCGACACCGGGGGAATGAGGTCGCCGATCGAACGAAATCCCAACTGGAGCCCGTCGCAGACCGCGACTTGCCGGTCGAAGCGGTTCTTGGTCTTCAAAAGTTGTTGTAGCCGTCCGAGCGAGACTCGTCCCCATGCCGCCACGTGAAAGACAGGCAGCGGATAGTCGGTTCCGAATAGGAGCCGTTCATGCACCTCCGGATACGTACGGAGCTGCAGGAGCATCCTCAGCCGGTTGGGCAACGTGAGGGCGGAAATATCCGCATAAAAATGCGGGTAGCGCTGCACCAGGTCGCGCAGGGTCGGGAGAAACTTCTCATACAGGAGCAAGCCATAGCTGCACGCATGCGCCGCAATGACCGTCACGCCTTCATCCAATGCCAGGCGAAGCCGCTCCGGCTCACCCACTGACTGGTCCTTGCCGATCAAGCTGAATTCATAGCCGACATGGCTGAGAAAGGGCAACTTCCGTTCAGCCAGCGCGCGGTAGAAAGAGATGTATGCCGTATTCGCCGGATCGAATTGTTGCGCGTTCGCCAGCACCTTCACCAACACCGCGCCGGCATCGGCGCAGCGATGCACCTCATCGACGGCATCGCGACGCTGCGGATTGATAGAGACGCCTGCGAGTAGTTCGTTGGGATGGGCCTGCGCGGTCTTCAGCACATAATCGTTGCTGATAAGGAAGTCTGTGTGCGCCTGGTTGGGCCGGCCGTTCCGGTCATAGACGCCGTCCATGCCAAGGAGTATGGCCTTGTCCACATGGCGTGACGCCCGCAATTCGGTGAGGAGATCGGCGAGATATGTTTGGTTTGCCTCGCGCGGCTTATCCGGTGAGAGCCCATGTTTCCAGAGCAGAAACCGGAACAGCGGGCTCTTCAGCGTCTTGGCCGAGATGAAGCAACCATTGTCGCCGTCCGGTAGCGCGGCCAGATGGACATGGCAATCGATCAGTGACTTCCCCTCTGGCTTGGCTTTCTGGAGCGGATCTTGTCGCTCGTCGTTCATCTCTCGTTCCTCGTGCGTCACGTATCAGTCTTCCCGCCTCCCAGCCGTTCCATCGCGATCCGTTTGAGGGCCCGGAGATCCAGCTTGCCCGTTCCCAGGATGGGCAGCGCCTCGACCTTGAGGCAGTGGCTGTGGGAGGGCAGAAATAAATTGGGAAGGCCGGCAGCTGCGGCCTTTGCCAGGATCTGAGGAATTCGCTCTTCGGCGAGTGTGTGCAGGACGGCCAACTGTTCTCCCTTGCGCTCGTCCGGCACCCCGGTGACCGCGCAGATTTGCGCATCTTCCCCCGAAGCGAGTTGCAGCGCTTCTTCGACCAACCGGTGCGGCACCATTTCCCCGCCGATCTTGGAAAAACGTGACAGCCGATCAGTGATCGTCAAGAATCCGTCGTCGTCGAGTGTCGCGATGTCGCCTGTAATATACCATCCGTCTCGCATGGCTTGCGCGGTCAGATCTTCTCGCCCTAAGTAGCCGTTCATGACATTCGGGCCTTTCACGAGCAACATGCCGGACGTGCCGGGCGGGAGAATGGCATCACTATCGGGATCGACGATACGAACCGATACTCCAGGAAGCGGCTGGCCGACGCTGCCGCGCCGCGAGGCCGGTTGATAAAATCCCGCCGCTCTGAAATCCGGACAGTTCACGGCAATCACCGGGGCGCACTCGGTCACGCCATAGCCTTCGATCGGGGCAATGCCGAATCGGTCCTGGAAGGACTGGCAAAGCCGCAGCGATAATTTTTCCGCGCCCGTCAGCACCACCCGAAGCGTGCTGAATTGTTCCGGCGTGCAGCGCCGTTGATAGAGCTGCAGAAAGGTGGGGGTGCAGACCAGAAACGTCAGGCGATGTTTGGCGCAGAGTTCGCCGATTGCCGTGACATCCAGCGGCGAGGGATGGAACACGGTTGCAGCGCCGTTGAGCGTGACGTACCAGAACACGAGGTAGCCGAATGAGTGGAAGAGCGGAAGAATGCCCAGGATTCGATCATCCCCGGCCAGGGGAAGCACCTGTGAGACGGCCTGTACATTGGCGTCAATACTGAAGTGAGAGAGCATGACGCCTTTCGGCTCGCCGGTGCTGCCGCTGCTGAAGATGATCGTGGCGAGATCGTCCATGGTCACCCGCCGGGTTTGTCCGCAGGCCGATTCAATGAGTCGGAGCGGGGCTAAAATCGCCAGGGCCGCGGCGAGCGCCTTCTGCGGGCTGCCGATGGTGGCGCCGATGTCTTCCAGCCAGAGAATGGTGGGACCATCAGGGAGTTCAAGTTTGGCCTTCTCGATAAACTTGCGACTGGTGACGATGGTGCGCAGCTGTGCCTGCTGCACGGCCGATTCCAGTCCGGCTTTGCCGACGGTGTAATTGAGGTTCACGCTGGTGCGGCCGGCGAGCGCGGCGGCAACCGTCGTGAGCGCTCCCGCGACGGTCGGCGGCAGCAGCAGGCCCACATTCTGTTGGCTCTGCCAGTGGATTTTTAAGGCGCGTGCCAGGGCGATTGCCCCGATCAAGGCCTGCAGTGAAGACACGCGGGGTTTCGTCGCATCGGCCATCGCGAGGCGGAAGGGATGCCGCCGCATGGCGCGGACACACGCCGCATGCAGAGGATGCCGTGAAGACTTTCGCCAGCGCCAGGCGGCTTCACCGAGTTCCCTGACGAGGCGGCGGAGCTCATGCGCGGGTGTGTCGGCAGGAATCGGAGTCCCGAATGAGACGGTCACCGGATAGGGCAGGCGCTCCGGCCATTTGGTGACGAATCGGCCCCCGACAAAGCTGAAGATGCTGCCCCAGACGCGATCCAGATGCACCGGGACCACCGGCACCTCGCGACCTTTGACGATCCGCTCGAACCCGCGGCGAAAGGGCAACAGGTTGCCGGTGCGCGTGATCTGCCCTTCGGGGAATATACAGACCAGATCACCGGCGTCGAGCGCTTGGCCCGCATCGCGCAGCGCGCGAAGAATGACGCGAGGACCGCCATCGGAGGCAATCGGAATTACCTGCAGTGCCCGCATGAACGGTTTGAACACGGGGTGATTCACATAGTGGGCATCGACGACAAACCGGATGGGTCGATCCAGGCTGGCGATCAGCAAAAAACCATCGATGAATGAAACGTGGTTGGGGACGAGCAGTGCGCCGCCCGTGACCGGCACATGGGCCTGGCCGACAATACGCAACCGGTAGAGAGTATGAGTCAGCAGCACCAGGACCAGGCGCAGGAACGTTTCCGGCATGAGCCACATCGCCCAGGCTGTGCCGAGCGTGGTGGCCAGAGCGGTTGCGAGAAAAATGCCGACGGTGGAGAGTCCTGCGCTCGCGAGCAGGCCGCCGCTCAGGGAGCCCAGCAGGATGCCGGTGAACACGCAGATGTTCTCCAGCGCGATAACCGAGCCCCGGCGATCGTGCGGCGCGCGCCATTGCACCAGGGCATTGATGGGAATGAAAATGAGGGCGCTCGACATGCCCAATGCGATCATCAGCACGAGGGTGCCGGCGAACGACGGCATCCACCAGCCGAGGATCAGCAGGAATACGGCCACCCCGGCCGCTCCCAAAGGGACCAGCCCGTATTCCACGCGAGACCTGGAGAGTCGTCCGACGATAAGGGCGCCCAATCCGATGCCCACTGAAATCAATGCCGAGGGCACGGTGGCCAGGGCATCCGAAAGGCCCAGCACGGCCTTGGCGTAGACGAGCACGTTCTGCACGACAAGGCTGGCAATCGTCCAGAAAAAGACCGCTCCGGTAATGGCCAGGCGCAACAGGCGATCCGCACGCAATGCCGAGAGGGCCCCGCGCAACGTATCGAACAGGCCCCCGGCCGCGCGCGCGGCGGGAACCGGCGGCACAGCCCAGGCTGCGGCAAAACCGATCAGCGCCAGGGCTGTCAATGTGAGCGGGGCGAGCCAGGGCTGGGTTCCGGCGCCGGCCAGCAGGAACCCGCCGGCCGTGGTGCCCGTCAAAATCGCCAGGAAGGTGAATAACTCCAGAATACTGTTACCCCGGGCAAGTTCTGCATGCGGGAGCAGTTCTGGAAGAATGCCGTACTTTGCCGGGCTGAACACTGCGCTGTGGATGCCCATGCACGCGAGCATCACAAGGACCCAGGGGCCGCCGGTGGGATGAGACAATAAGGCGAGTGTCGCCCCTGCCATGAGCACAACTTCCACCGCCTTCATCGTGATGATGACGGTACGCTTGCTCAGGCGGTCGGCAAAAAATCCGGCCACGAATGAGGTCAGGACCAAGGGCAGCGTAAAGACCACCATGGCGAGAGTGGTCTGAGTTTGCGATGCCGCTTCACTATCCTGGCCGGGTGCGAGTGTCGTCGTGGCAGCCCGGATGCCCAGGAGCGCGACCATGAATTTCCATGCGTTGTCGTTGAAAGCCCCGCAAAACTGCGCGATGAGCAACCCGCGCAACGGGCGCGCGGGTGGTGGTGAGGAATCCGGCCGGGGATCGATAGAAGCCTCCTTGGTCTGAGGATGAACAATAGCGTGTTGACGGGTATGCCTCAGTCTGCCGAAACTGCCGGCATGATGCAATTACTTATCGTGCGGCGCTGGTCCCAAGCTCTCGATCGGGAGCCCTTCGAGCGCCATGATCCGCAAGGCATTGGTCGTCGGGCAGGGACCTGGTTTCAATCGATAGTCGAAGTGCAGAGCGCCGTCCACGACGGTTTCTTGAAAATGGACATTGGTGACAGCGGGAAGCTGCTTTTCCAGCTCAGCCAGCTCGAGGTCATGCGTCGTGACCAAGCCGAATCCGTTGCCGCCCGCTAGCGCGGTAATGAGCGCGCGCCCGCCGATAAGCCGCTCCCGGTTATTGGTGCCTTTGAAGACTTCGTCGATCAGCCACAGCACGGGTGGTTCTTGCCGGTCTAGAGTACTGTCCAGGATGGTTTTAAGCCGTTTCACCTCGGCATAGAAGAACGAGAGGCCGCCGTCGAGCGAATCGTCCACGCGGATGCAACTGGCGAGTCGCACCAGCGACCAGCGAAAGGCCGTGGCACAGACCGGGGCTCCTGCCTGCGCGAGACAGGTGTTGATGCCGATGGTTCTGAGAAACGTGCTCTTGCCGGACATGTTGGAACCGGTGACCAGAAAGATCCGTCCTTGTCCCTGAAACGTGACGTCGTTTGCCACACGGATCGCAGCCGGAATGAGCGGATGTGCCAGCCCTTCCGCCGCGAGCCCCGGCGCCTCGCCGTTTCCCTGGGCGTCCGCGCCGGCTTGATGCAGCGTGGGCCAGAGATAGTCTGGGTGCAGGTGGGCGAAGGCGGCCAGGGATGCGGCGGCATCCAATTCGGCGAGTAATTCGAACCAGAGCGGCGCAACGGACGCAATCCGGTCCTGGAGTTGTTGCAAGCGGTAGGTGTGGAAGAGATCCCACGGGCCGATGGCATTGATGAGATAGTGTACCAGGGGATGGGCGCGGACGCTGAGCCGGTTCATGAGCGATGCGGCTTGCTTCAATGAGCGGGATGGACGGCTGTGTTGTTGCAGCAGCGGGCCACAGAGCCGGGCCAGGTGCGGAGTGGCATGGTAGGAGCGCCGTTCCAGATAGCCGAGGACGGCGCTGAGCCGTTCCAGTTGCAGGTGCAGCGACTGGGCATGGTCGAAGATCTCCTCCGACCGGCTGCGGACCGACAGGAACAAAAAGGCATAGAGCCCGAACGACAGCATCCAATAATTGCCAAGCCCGTACAGTAAATCGGCGATCAGCAGGAGGGCCGTGGTGAGGGCCAGGACCGATTCCGTCAGCAACATCGGCATCAGCCCCGAGTCGTCCACCCGTTTCTGCAACACCGAAAGGAGCCGGCGCCCATCGATATCTGCCTCCTCGACCGCTTGCGCCTCCAGGACCAATCGGTCTCGGAGCAGCGAGAGGGGGGTCAATTCGCGGATAAGTGCCTGCCGGCTTGTCCATTGCGCGGCATGAGGCGGCTGCTCCAACAGCCAGGAGGCAAGACGTTGCCGGCCCTGGGAGGAAATGGTGTGGTCGATCAGGTGCAGCAGGGAGCGGGGACCGGCAAGGTCGAGGTCCCTGGCATACCCATGCCGTTCCGGAACGGGTACCTCACGGAGGGGAATCTCCGTCCATTTCAAACTGAGGCGTGCCAGGTGAATGCGTTTGATGCCTTGCCAGCGCCGGAGTCGATGCAAGCGATCTTCGAGCCTGTTATGATACCAGGCCGTGATCAGGAACAGGATGAAGCCGGATGCGAGCACCAGATTGCCGGACATCGTCCAGCCGAATTTATGTAGAATGACGGCGCCGAAGAGGCCGCCGGTAAAAATCGCGAGACGCGCCGTGGTAAACCTCGCGCTGATGCGGCGGCCGTTCGTTTCTACCCGAGCCGCGCGGCGGAGCGCATGGACGAGATGCTGCTCTCGGGCTGCGCTCAATCGGAATGGGATGGGCGGTGTCACAATATTGCTGACGATACTGGGAGTCTGAGATGGCGTCAACCTCCAAGGTAAATCAATCTGCTATAGGCGCGTCCGCGGTGGATGCAGGTGATTGGATTCAAGTCGATGTGCGGACCTCGCTGGATGCCGGCGAGCTGTTGGGGGTTCTCAATGATCCTGATGTCACGGGAGCCTGGCAGGAGGAGGAGTGGGTCCATCTCTATTGGCCGGTCGGCCGTTGCGGGCCGGATACCTGGCAGGGGCTCACACGTGCGCTGATTCAACTTGGCCATCCGGACCCGGACCGAGCCGTGACCATCAATCAGTTGGCAAATCAGGATTGGAATGCGCAATGGTCCCGGCTGGTGGAACCGATCAGGACCGGGCGGGTCCTGATCAGACCGAGTTGGAAGCCAGTGCCGCTGAATCCGGATGATATCGAATTGATTATCGATCCCAAGCAGGCATTCGGCACCGGCCACCATGCGACGACACAGTTGTTGATTGAATGGCTGCAGCAGGTCGTGCAGACAGGCGATCGGGTGTTGGATGTGGGGACCGGCAGCGGCGTGCTGGCGATGGTGGCCTTGCGACTCGGGGCAACGGAAGCGCTGGGCGTGGATTTCGATGCCGTGGCGGTGGACTGCGCGCGTGAGTATGCTCAGGTCAATGGATTCGACCGGCGGCTGACGCTGTCCGTGGGTGATGCCCAATTGGGGCAGCCCCAAGACACGTTCGATCCTACCCTGGTGCTCGCGAATTTGGATCGGCAGACGCTATTGGCATCCGCCGAGAACCTTTGCGGGTATGCCGCTGGTGGGGCACGGCTCTTACTGTCCGGCCTGCTGGTCGACCAGCGGGCGGACATTGAAGCAGCCTATGCCTCTCGCGGAGTCTATGTGAACGCCGTTCGGGAACGCGACGGGTGGCTGGCATTGGAAGCGACGGGAATGGAAAGCTGTGATGGCGGTCTCTGTTCCTGATGCGGCTATGAAGCCATCGGTGACGCCACATGTTCACCAGGTAAGCCTTTCCGATGGCGGAGTGCCGAAGCGGGCTGTGGATTCGGCCGTGATCACGATCAGGGGATTGGCCGGCGATCGCCAGCGCAACCGGAAGTACCACGGAGGACCCGATCGGGCAGTCTGCCTCTATTCGTTGGAAGTGATCGAGGCCCTGCGTGCCGAAGGTCATTTGATAGGGCCGGGCTCGTCCGGAGAGAACCTCACGATGGCTGGCCTCGATTGGCTGCACATGGCTCCGGGGGATCGACTCGCGATCGGAGAGCATGTCCGCCTTGAATTGACCAGTTACACCACACCGTGCCGGTTGAATGCTCAATGGTTCAGAGACGGGAACTTTGGCCGCATTGCGCAGGGGGCGTACCCCGGCTGGAGCCGTCTCTACGCGCGGGTGCTCAATGAGGGAGTCGTGAAGCCAGGGGATGTGGTGGTGGTTGACGCACGCACTGGTGAGCGGTAAGGGATCTGCACACTCAATCTGGGAATGAATGATGAAACGAGTGCTTGAACCGGAATTGATGGATGATGCGGCGCAGGCCCGCGCCTATGCGAAGGCGGATTTCTCCGAAGAGAATCAGGGTTTCGTCGATCGCTTTCGTGACTATTTCCCCGAATGGAACGGCGGCCATGTCGTTGATCTGGGGTGCGGACCCGGCGATATCCCGATTCGTTTTCTGCGCGCCTATCCGGCCGCGCGAGTGACCGCCGTGGATGCGAGCCGTCCCATGCTCGATTTGGCGGCGGAAGCCGTTGCAGGAGCAGGATTCACGGATCACATCAGCCTTCGTTGCGAACGGTTTCAGTCGCTCGCCTTATCGGAGCAGGCCGACGCGCTCCTTTCCAACAGTCTGTTGCATCATGTGCCGAATCCGCTTCAATTCTGGTTTCGTCTGAAGCAGCTGGCGAAACCCGGCGCCTGCATTCTGGTCATGGATTTACTGCGGCCGGAATCTCCTGAGGCTGCCCAAGCCTTGGTGGAACAGTATGCGGCTGATGAGGATCCGATTTTGAAGCGGGACTTCTATCACTCATTGCTGGCGGCGTTCACCGAGGATGATGTCGCGGCGCAATTGGCTGAGATGAATTTATCCAGGCTCCTCATCGACGTGCCAGATGATCGGCATTGGGTTGTGGGCGGCATCATCCCCTGACCGTCTGTCGAAGCCAACTGTTACGGCGAGAACCCAGGTGCAGATCTTCATGGGCGGTGTTTCTACAACCTCCCCCTCATCCACAGCGATCATGCGTCCCTTGCGCGTTGCCCTGCTCACCTGTCTGCTGGTCATTGCCCCGCTGTGCCCGGCTGAGTCGGCCGGCGGGCTGCTTGAGCAGTTGCGCCACCCGCGCCCCAGTCTGGAGACGCAGGCCTATCCCGAGGTCCCGATGGCGATGGTTCCTGAGGGGGTCTTTCGTATGGGCGCCAATGGGACGGACGCGTTGGAGGACGAGAAACCGCAGCATGAGGTGTGGATCGACCGGTTTGAGATTGACCGTGACGAGGTGACGACCGGGCATTACGCTGAATTCCTTGCCTCCACGAAGCATCCAGCGCCCTGGCAATGGGAGTCGGTGGACCTGTCGCAGCACTATGACCGTCCGGTCATCGGCGTCAACTGGTTCGACGCCGCCGCCTATTGCGAGTGGCGGGGCAAACGGCTCCCGACCGAAGCCGAGTGGGAGAAGGCGGCACGAGGGATTGACGGACGGCTGTTTCCATGGGGCAATCAGAGTCCGCGCGAGGAATCGGCCAATTTCGGATTGGGCGCCCGGTTCAGCTACAGCCAGGTGCTGGTCCCCGTGGAGCGTTACGAACAGGGGCGTAGCCCCTATGGCCTGTATCAGATGGCAGGAAATGCGGGAGAATGGGTCGCGGATTGGTACGGGGCGAATTATTACGAGACGGGTTCGCGCAACAATCCCTCCGGGCCTGATGTCGGATTATTTCGAGTGGTGAGGGGAGGGTCCTGGTCAGACTTGCCGAAGTATCTGCTCACCTATGGCCGGTTCAAGTTGCCGCCGGAGACGCGCAATAGCTATACAGGATTTCGATGCGCCAGGTCCGGTGGTCCGACCGCTTCGCCGTGAGCCGGGCGCCCGAGCGCACCAGCTCACGGTGTCTCGCTGCGAGTTAAAACAGGCTCTTACTGACTTCCGTAGATTTCGCACTTTCGTTCCCCGACTTGTCAAAAGCCGAGACGGCAAAGAAGTACGTGGCACCGAGCGGAAGGTTTGGCACGGTGAAACTGGTGCTGTTCGTGACTTCGAACGGTCCTACGAATCCGTAGCTGCCAGATCGCGTGCCCACATAGATGCGGTAACCGGCCAGGTCAGATTCGGTATTCGCATACCAACTCACCGTAGCGTTGGCGGTCTTGGGCGCCGTGGAAGAGGCGGACGACGTCGGAGTCGGTGTCACAGCGACCGGTGACGGAGGGCTGGGAGGCGGCGGGGGCGGGGTCGCCACCGTCGGCTGGGTCGGGGCAGTCGGCGTGCTTGACGTGGCCTGCCCCGCGGCGACCGTGAGGGTCACTGGAATCCGGAGCATATTGGCGAAGTTATTGGGTCCTGATTCGACGATGTACACCACTCCTGAATAGGTGCCGGCTGCCAGGCCGTTCGTCTGGGCCGTAATGACCAGCTGATCGGTTTCGGTGGTAATCGTTTGCGTGCTGCCATAAGGGGGATTCATCCAGATCCACCCCTGGTTCGTGCTGAGGTAGTAGGCGTGTTGGTCGGTTCCCGTTTTCTTCAGGGTCAAGGTGCCGACGTTATTGGCGCTGGTCAGGCTCAAGGCCGAGGGGGTCACCTGAATCGGTCCTGTAGCCACAGTGACCGGCGCTGGTGCAGGCGGGGCCGGAGCTGGAGGCGGCGGTACGGCCACGGGGG